>CAYVHH010000583.1:0-7707 GCA_964450175.1 uncultured bacterium
GACGGTGTGTACTTCGGCCAAAACACGTTCGCCCGCGGGATCCTTCCGCGCGGGATGATCGGCTACAACCCGAAGCTCGAGGGATATCCGTACGATCCTCAGAAAGCGCGCGAGCTCCTGACCGCCGCCGGGTATCCGGGCGGCCGCGGCATGCCGCCGGTGGCGATCTGGTCGGCGGCCCGGCGTGGCGACATCGTGCGCGAGCACGATCAGATCAAGAAGGCGCTGGCGGCCGTCGGGATCACGGCGGAGATTCGCTACCAGACGGACTGGACCGCGTACGTCAAGCTCCTCGAGGACGGCAAGCTTCCCGTCTTCCTCTACGCCTGGTATGCGGACGTCCCGGACCCCGATGACTTTCTCGCGAAGCTCTTCCACTCGCGGGGCCCACGGAACTTCTTCCGATATGCCAATCCGGTCGTCGACGAGCTGCTGGCCACCGCCCGCAACACGGTCGACGTCAACCAGCGGATCGAACTGTACCGGAAGGCGGAGCAAGCGATCCTGAGTGACGCGCCGCTCATTCCGTTCTTCCATCACACGTACGAACGGCTGTTCCAGCCCTACGTCCGCAGCGTCGAGGTGAACGGACTGGGCGATCCGTACATTCCCTTCCGGAAGATCTGGCTGGAGCGCGGGCGGTGAGGCCGCGTTCGCTGCGCGCCCAGCTTCTCCTCGGCACGTTCCTGGTCAGCGCGCTCGTGATGACCGCGGTCATCGTCGTGGTCGACCACCGCCAGCGCGTGGCGATCGTCGAGGAGGTCCAGCGCCGCGGCGATGCGCTCGCGCGGAACCTGGCCGCCATCTCCTACCCGTCGCTCGTTCTCTACGACTACAAGGCCCTGGAGCAGAACGTCGACCAGGTGGCGACCGAAGCCGACGTCGTGTACGCGATCGTGTTCTACGCCGACGGTATCGTGGCGGCGCACAGCCAGCATCCCGAGCGCGTCGGGCAGCGTCTCCTGAGCGTCGCGCAGGAGCGGGCGGCCGACGCCGATACGCCGTTGACTCAAGAGACGGTCAGCGGCGGCGTGGCCGTCTACGATTTCGCGATTCCCGTCTTCGTCGAGAACCGGAGGTGGGCGACGATCCGGCTCGGTCTTTCCAAGACGCGGATGGATGCCGAGATCCGCCGGACCCGGCTCGAGCTCGGAGCGCTGACCCTGGTGACCCTGCTGCTCGGCGGCATGGCGGCGGCGCTGGTCGCGCGACGGATCGCTCGGCCGGTCCAGCGGCTCGCCGAAGGAGCCGCTGCCATCTCCCGCGGCGAGCTGAACCAGCGGTTCGAGGTCTCGACCGCGGACGAGATCGGACGCCTGGCCACCGCCTTCAACGACATGGCCGCGCAGCTGCTCCACCAGCGGACGGCGCTCGAGGAGGCCCACGGCGGGCTCCGGCGGCAATTCGAGGAGCTGGCCGACCTCAAGAGCTACACCGACAACATCCTCGGGTCGCTCACGAGCGGCATCGTGACGATCGACCTCGACGGCCGGGTGGTCACGCTCAATCCGGCGGCCGAGCTGCTCACGGGGTTCTTCCGCGGTGAGGCCTCCGGGCGGTATTGCACTGAGCTGTTCGCCCACACGCCCGAGATCAGCGATCTCCTGACCGAGACCCTCGCGAGCCACGCGCCGATCACCAGCGTGCCGCTCACGCTCCGGCGCCGGAACGGCTCCTCGCTGCCGATCGAGTTCAGTACGGCCCCACTCAAGGGCGGCGAGGGCAAGGATCTCGGCGCCATCGGCGTGTTCCGCGACGTGACGCTCGTGCGTCAGCTCGAAAGTGATTTGCGACGGTCCGATCGGCTGGCCGCGCTCGGTACGCTCGCCGCCGGCCTCGCGCACGAGATCAAGAATCCTTTGACCTCACTCCTCACGTTCAGCCGTCATCTGGACCGGAAGGTCGACGACCCGAACTTTCGCGAGCGCTTCCGAAACGTCGTCCCGCGCGAGCTGGAGCGGATCAACGGGATCGTCGAGCGACTCCTCGAGCTGGCTCGACCGTCACGGATGAGCTTCACGCTCGTGCGGCTCCCGGAGCTCCTCGAGCGCGCGCTTGAGCTCTATGTCGAGCAGCTCGACGAGCAGCGCGTCGAGGTCGCGCGCGAGTACGCGCGGGACGTGCCACCGATCCAGGCGGACAAGGACGCGCTCTATCGCGTCTTCGTCAACCTGATCGCCAATGCGCTCGACGCCATGCCCCGCGGCGGCCGCCTCCGGGTACGGGCCGGCTGGGCCGGCACCGGCGATCCGGTGCGCGCGCCCCGGCGGCGGGCCGCGAACCGCGTGAAGATCGAGATCGAGGACACCGGCATCGGTATCCAGCCGTCGGATACCGACCGCGTCTTCAATCCCTTCTACACCACGCGCGACAGCGGAACGGGCCTCGGCCTCGCCCTCGCGCACAAGATCATCGAAGACCACGGCGGGGTGATCAGCTTCGAGAGCGTCTCCGGCCGCGGGACGACGTTCACGATCGTCCTGTCGTTGATCCCCGATCCGCCGGGCATGCTCGGGGACGAGACCTCGCGATGACCGAGAGCGGCGCGGTGTCCGCCCATGATCCGTCCGCGCGGCTCGAGGAGGCGCTCGCCGACAACGCGAACCTGCGCCGGCACGCGAGCAGCGTCGCCCACGACTTCAACAACCTGCTCGCGGTCATCACCGGGTACACCGAGATGATGCTCAAGCGTCTGCGCGCCGACGATCCCCTGCGCCGGAATGCGGAGGCGATCAAGCGCGCGACCGAGTGGGGGTCGGCGCTGGCGCAGCAGATCCTCTCGGGGAGTCGCCGCGCGGCTCCGGCACCGGTGCCGGTCGATCTCAACCAGCTCGTGGGCAACGTGACCCGCGTGCTCCAGCCGCTGCTCGGCGAGACCATCGAGCTGGTGACGCGGCTCAGTCCGAGCCTGGCGCGGGTGAGCGCAAACCCGCACCGGATCGGTCAGGTGATCATGAATCTCGTGGTGAACGCGCGCGACGCCATGCCGAGCGGTGGGCGTCTCACCATCGAGACCAGTAACGTCGGCCAGGCCGTGATGCTGGCGGTGGGTGACACCGGATGCGGAATGGACGACGAGACGCGCGCGCGTCTGTTCGAGCCGTACTTCACGACCAAGGAGCCCGGGCGGGGTAGCGGCCTCGGCCTCGCGACCGTGTACGACGTCGTCTCGCAGTGCGGTGGCCAGATCAGCGTGACGAGCGATGCGGGCGCCGGGTCGACGTTCAAGATCTATCTGCCGCGAGTCCCCGAGACGCCCGCGCCCGCCGAGACACCGGCCGCGCCGGCCATACCGGCCACGGCAGCCGCCGAAGGCCGGACCGTGCTCGTGGTCGAGAACGAGCGCGAGGTGCGCGACCTGATCCGCGAGATTCTCCAGCTCCAGGGCTACGTGGTGCTCGAGGCGAGCGATCGGGACGAAGCACTTGCGTTCAGTGAGCAGCACTCCGGCCGGATCGACCTGATGGTGGTCGACGTCGGGATCCCGCCATCGTTCGCCGACGAATGGGTCGTGCACGTCAGGGCCTCGCGCCCGGAGATCAAGGTCCTCTATGTCTCGGGATATCTGAGCGAGACCGCGTCGGCCGACGCGCCCAAGCTCGGCCCGCTGCTTCAGAAGCCGTTCACGGTGGGCGCGTTCACGAAAGCAATAGGCTTGGTCCTGGGCCGCACGAAGTAGTAAGAAGTAATCGATGGAATATCTGATCGTGCGATTTCCCGAGACGCGCGAAGTCCGTGTCGACGGCGTCCCGCACGGGCGGACCAACATCGTCATGCAGTTCGAGGCCGGGATCCACGACGTGACGCTCGGGCCACCCTGGAACTTCGCGCCGGTCGAGCAGAAGGTGCTGCTCTACAACACCGCGGCGCTGGATCCGTACCGGATCGAGTTTCGCATCCTGCCGCCCGCCTCGATCCCGGTCTCGCCGGGAAGCCCCCCGTGACGCGCCGGGCGTGGCTCGGCGCGCTTGTCGTGTCGTCGGTCGTCGCCGCCGGCTGCGCCCACTACCCGCTCAACGCGCCGCTTCCGACAGTCCCGGACGCCGGGATGAGCTACCGGTTCCCGGCCATGGTCGTCGACCGGCCGGATCCGGCCGACGAGATCTTCGTCTGCCTCTCGTTCTCGGGCGGCGGCACTCGCGCGGCGGCTTTCGCGTACGGGGCGCTGCTTCGGCTGAAGGACATCGAGATCGGGCGGGCCGGAAACCGCCGAAGCCTGCTGGACGAAGTCGACTGCGTCGCTGGAATCTCCGGCGGGGCCTTCACGGCCGCGTACTACGGTCTGAACGGGCCTGACACCTTCAAGAGCTTCTACGATCGATTCCTGGTTCGCGACATCCAGCGGGAGCTGGTGTTCAGTACCTTCAATCCGGTGAACCTCGCGCGGCTCGCCTCGCCGTATTTCAGCCGGATCGATCTCGCGGCCGAGCTCTACGACACTTCGGTCTTCGAGCGCGCGACCTATGCCGCGCTGGCGAAGCGCCGTCGCCCATTCATCATGCTGCACGCGACCAGCATGGCGAACGGGGCGCCGTTCGAGTTCACGCAGGACGAGTTCGATTTCCTCGGGTCGGACCTCGGCGCGTTCCCCGTCGGCCGCGCCGCGGCCGCGTCGTCGGCGTTCCCGTTCCTGCTCAGCCCGGTCAGCCTCAAGAGCTATCCGCCCGCGGCCGGCTTCGTGATCCCACCCGCCGTCGCCGCGGCGCTCGAGACGCGAGAAATGAATCCGTCCCGCTATGCCTGGGCCCGCCAGCGCCTCGACCTGATGGCCGGCCAGGGCGAGAAGTGGCTCCACCTGCTCGACGGCGGCCTCGCGGACAACATCGGCCTGCGCTCGATCTTACGCGCCTACGACCGGTCCGACGGGTTCATCGCCCAGCGCATCAATGCGGGGCACATCAAGCGACTGATCGTCATCGCGGTCAACGCGCGCACCGATCCGCCCGAGCAGCTCAGCCGGCAGGAGCGATCGCCGGGGCTCGCCGACGTGTTCATGAAGACGGCGACCGTGAGCATGGAGAGCCTGAGCGCCGACACGATCGACTACGCGATCAACCGGCAGAGCGAGCGCGAGCAGGCGCAGACGAACGTGCGCCTCTGCAACCAGCGGCTGGCCGGCTGCAACGCCGAGCCGTTCCCGACCTTCGCGGAGGAGATCCGCACCTGCTTCGTGGAGATCTCGTTCGAAGGTCTGCCGTCACCGGCGCGCGAGCAGTTTCTGGCGCTGCCCACGACGTTCGCGCTCCCCGAGGAGACGGTGAAGCGACTGATCGCCGTGGCCGGAACGCTTCTCGATTCGTCGCCGAGCTTTCAGAAGCTGCTGCGAGCGTTGCAGGGCGAGAGCGCACCGGGTGCGGGGGTCGGCGAGCGCGGCAATTGCTCGTGAGGACGTCAGCGGAAGCGGGGCATGACCTCGCGCGCAAAGAGCTCCATCGAGCGGCGGACGCGATCCTGAGCTAAGCCACCGAAGTTCATCCAGCAGAGCATCTCGCCGACGCCGAGCCGCCGGAATTCCTCGACCCGCGCGGCCACCGTGTCGGGGGACCCGAAGGCGACGCTCTCCGCCACGAGCTCTTCGTACGACACGTCCGCGAATCGCTCCTCGAGCGCCCGGAACCCCGGCTGGAGCAGCGGGTGCACGCGGTCGATCCGCTCGGGAATGAGGAATCGTCGTAGCGATTCCTGGTACCACATCTCCGCGTCCTTCGCCTCGGCGAGTGCCTGGGCATCCGTCGGCGCCACGTAGACGTGTCGCGAGACGCCCCAGCGGCCCAGCAGGCTGGCGATGTCGTCGGCGCTTCGGCCCGCTTTCTCGCACGCCTTGACGTACGTGTCGCGACTCTTGGCGAGCTGCTCGGGTCCGCCACGCAAGAGCGAGTTCAGCATCGGCGCCCCGCGGAGCGCGGTGGCCTCGATGGTGTCAGGGCTGGTGCACACGACGTACAGCGGCGGGTGCGGCCGCTGCAGTGGCTTGGGGATCACCCGGACCTCGGGGATCGTGTAGTGGCGACCCTCGAACGAGAAGCGCTCCAGGGTCCACGCCTTGAGCATGATCGCCAGACATTCCTCGAAGCGCTCGCGGTTCTCGATCTGGGGCACGCGGTAGCCCTCGAACTCGACGGGGCGATTCCCGCGCCCGACCCCGACGTCGAGGCGTCCTTCGCTCAGGATGTCCACGATCGCGAGCTCCTCGGCGAGCCGGATCGGATCGTGGAATGGAAGGATCGCGGCCGCCAGTCCGATGCGCACCCGGCGTGTCCGCGTTGCGGCGGCCGCTGCCAGGACGGCCGGCGAGACGGACAGTCCGTAGTCGATGAAGTGATGCTCCGTCAGCCAGACGCTGTCGAAGCCGAGCTCCTCCGTCCACACCATCTGGTCCATCTCGCGACGGACGACGTCGGGATGACCGATCGTGGGCGGAGCCTGCAGGAAGTAGTAGGTTCCAAAGCGCATCGAACGCTCGACTCTACCTCATCTAGCGGTGGAGGTCGACCAAGAGCGCGGCGTGATCGCTGAGCTGCCGGCCCGGACGCCCCACCCGCCGGCCCCAGTCGTAGCGCACGTCGCGAAGACGAGGACGCAGCTGAGGATTCACGAACGCCTGGTCGAGCCGGAAACCGTTGCCACCGTTCGGCGAGTACCAGGTGTAGGCACGCTCCGGCCCTCGCAGGAGACGAAACGCGTCGTGCCATCCCGATTGCTCGAGCCCTGACAGCCATGCCTCCTCTCGACGTCCGAACACCGGGGTCTCTTCGTCGAGGCCGGGGCGGCCGGAATTCGTGTCGCCGAGCAGCACGGTGGGCCCGCGCCGCCATCGGCCGAGCACCGCGAGCACGGCTGCGTAGAAGAGGTCCTTCCGTCCGGTCACGCGATTCGGGACGTGCATCGCGCCCAGGGTCAGCGGCTCGGGCGCCTCGACCGAGGCGAGCAGCAGCAGACGACCGGGATCCCCCGGCCCGACGCGGAGCCGCAGGCGGCGCATCGGAAACCGTGTCGCGATGAACAGGCGATTGGCGTTCGGCTGCGACGGCTCGGCGGTCGTGCACTGGTAGCGGAGACCGAGCGCGGCGAGCGAGCGCGCCAGCTCGACGCTCGGGGGGGTGGCTCGGAACTCGCAGAGGGCGACCGCATCGGGAGCCCAGTGCCCGAGCTGGGCGGCGATCTGGCCGGCGCGCACGCCACCGCCCGCGCGGATGTTCCAGAAGACGATTCGCATCGCGCCCGTCCTATCGCTTGCTGAGCGCGGTCTCCAGGAGCTCGAGGGCGCGCTTCGCGAACGCCCACATGTTCTTCTCGCGGTCGCCGTGGCCCGTCTCGAGGGTGATCACACGTTCGACGGGACCGGCGACCGCGATACACGCGTGCCCTGCCGAGTCGCCGTAGCGATTGCCCGTCGGGCCGGTGGCCCCTGTCTCGGCCAGCCCCCAGGTCGCGCCGAGCAGCTCGCGAATCGTCCGCGCCTTGAGGGTGGCGTAGGGCTCGCTGCTCGACCGGATCCCTTTGACCGACTCGTCTGGAACCCGGAGCAGGGCGCGCCGCGCGGCCTGCGTGTAGATCACGCCGCCGCCCAGGAAATAGGCCGAGGCACCGGGCACGGAGAGGAGCGCCGCGGAGATCAGGCCGCCGGCGGACGACTCCGCGACGGCGATCGTTTCTTTGCGGTCTTTCAGAATCGTCGCGAGCGATCTGGCGAGCGCGTCGAGCTCG
>CAYVHH010000584.1:0-7883 GCA_964450175.1 uncultured bacterium
TGTTCCTCGGAGGTGTCCGACGAGAAGACGACGTTGCGCGGATCGACGCCGAGCGACCCGAGGAACCCCATCCAGAACTGATGGGTGTTCCAGAGGTTCAGGACGCGCGGGATGCCGATCCGGAGCTTATTCCGCGCCGGCGGCGGCGCTGACCCGGCGGAACGCGTCCTTCCGAACCATCTCGGCAACGTTAGGGTACTCACGCTTGACCTCCTCGAGCTTCGCCTTGACCACGCGCATCTCGTTGACGTCCTCGACCAGCCCCTTGGGGCACGAGTTGCCGCTGATGACCCGCTCCCAGCCCGGCGCCAGCGGCAGCTTGCTCCACTCGCGGCCCTTCGCGCCCGGCAGCTGGACGTCGATGAACGTCCGCGTGCAGTTGATCGGGCACCACTTGCAGACCGTGTGGGCGGTGGTCGTGCTGGTGTAGGTCAGCGCCGCGACCGTGTCGAAGCCGCGGAAGTGCGACGCCTCGCCGCGCTTCTTCCAGTCGCCGGCGCAGAGCGCGGCGCCGATCGCGCCGGCCTCGCCGGAATACGGGTGCAGGACCACCTCGGCGTCGGGCACCTTGCCGCGGATGAAGTCGACCTGCGCCTTCACCACCGCCATGTTGCGGTGCGTGCCGCCCTGCAAGATGAACTTGCGTCCGGCCGCGCGCAGGTTCTGGAGCTGGCCCGCGTAGATCCACACGTTGACCGGCAGCACCGCCGCCAGCGCGGCCATGATCTCCTCGGCCGACCAGCCCTTGCGCTGCTGGTTGACGATGTCCGATTGCAAGAACACGCCGCAGCCCATCGTGAGGCTCGGCATCGCCTTGGCCTCGAACGCGCGGTCGGCGTAGGCCTCGAGCGGGATGTTGTAGCGCTCGGCCACGCCCTGCAGGAACGCGCCGTTGCCCGACGAGCACTGCGAGTTCAGGCGGAAGTCGGCGACGGTGCCTTGTCGCAAGATCATGATCTTCACGTCGGTGCCGCCGACGTCGCAGATCACATCCGCGTCGGGATAGAAATGCAGCGCGGCGGTCGCGTGGGCCACCGTCTCGACCACGCCCATGTCGGCGCCGAGCACGTCCTTCAGCAGATCCTTGCCGTAGCCGGTGAGCGCGAGCGCGCCCACGTCCGTGTAGCCGGCCTCGCGCACCTGGCGGAACAGCGACTGGGCATCCTCGATCGGGTTGCCCTTGCTGAGCGCATAGCAGGAGAACAAGAGCTCGCGCTCCTCGTTGAGAACGACCGCCTTCGCGGTGGTCGAGCCGAAGTCGCACCCCAGCAGCACCGAGCCCACATCGCGGGCGCTCGCGACGTCACCGGTTCCGCCGGCCGCGGGCTTCACGTACTCGGTCACGAACGTGGCGAGATCCCCGGCGCCGGCGACGAGGCCACGGGCGCCGTCCTTGGCCTTCTGCTCGTGCTGTCCCGTCTCGACCCACCACGCGAGCTTGTCGCGCCCCTGATAGATCGCGACCTCGGGCTTCTCGCCCTGGCCGATCTCGACGCAGCCGAGGCACGCGTAGTAGAGGGCCTCGGCCGGCACGACGATCAGCGAGGCCGGCTCGCGGCCGCCCAGATCGATCTTGCGCTGGGCCCACAGCTTGGCGAGGTGATGTCGCCACGCTTGTTGCAGCCCCCTGAAGAAGAGGTTGGGGCCGCCGAGCAGGAGCACCTCGGGCGACGGCGTGTTGCCCTTGGTCAGGGTCGCGAGATTCTGGTACACGACCGCCTCGAACAGGCTGGCGATGATCTCCTCGACCGGCACGCCGGTCTTCACCAGGGTGTTCGCGTCGGTCTCGGCGAAGATGCCGCACTTGCTCGAGACCTTGTGCAGGCTCATGCCCTCGTACGGCATCGCGGCCAGACGCTCGCCGGGCACCTGCAGCTTGCGCGCGGTCTTCTCGATGAACGTGCCGGTGCCACCGCTACACGCCGACTGCATGTAGACCTGCTTCGATCGCCCCGTGCCGGTGGCGGTGAAGAAGATCGTCTTCATGTCCTCGCCGCCGATCTCCGAGACGAACCGCACGTCGGGATGCTGCTTCTCGACGCAGGCGGCGACGGCGACGACTTCCTGGACGAGCTTGCCGCCGACGAGCGGCGCGATGAACCCGGCGCCGGAGCCCGTGAAGTAGTCGCGATGCGTGCCGACACTAAGGCCGGCCTCGGTCTCCATCCGGGTCAGGAACTCGACGACCTTCTCGGCCTGGCGTGTGTTGTGCCGCTGATAGTCCTGCCAGGCAATTTTGCCCTGGTCATCCACCACAACGGCCTTGACGGTGGTTGAGCCGACGTCAATGCCGATTGTTTTACTGGGGGGGAGCGAGCGCCGCTCCTCCCCCAGACCCCCCCACCGTTCGGAGGGGTTGTTCGCGTGCTCCGTGCTCATCGCCGGCCCATTTTCTCGGCGACGTGGAGGACCGTTTTGGCCGCGGTGCCGGCGGCGGTGCCGTCGTGGGGGATCGGGTAGGTCGCCTTCTTCATCTCGGGGTGCGCCTGGATGTAGGCGCGCACCTCGGGCTCGGTGAGCTTCGTGCGCGCGAGGGCCTCGTCGAACTCGCGCTGGGCGCGCTTCTTGGCTTCGGTCAGGATCATCTGGCAGCGCGAGAGCGCGTGGACCTCCGCGTCGCCCTTGATCTCGAGCGGCGCGTAGAGGATCTCCGGGTACTTGCCGATCACACCGGCCATGGCGCCGATCGACATCGTGTTCGGCATGCACGAGTACGGCGACAGCTCGCAGACCATGTGCGCCTTCTTCTTGTGATACGACCAGAGCGTCTTGCCGACGAGCATGTCGCCTTCGCCGCCGTCGAGGTTGCGGTGGAAGTACGGCGCGGCCAGCCGTCGGAGCTCGAACTGGCTGGGGGTCTCGTGCGGCAGATCGCCCATCGCGCGGCGCAGCCGGTTCACGGTCAGCCGGTAGATGCCCTGGGCCAGGCGGCCCAGGCCGAGCTTCAGGCGCGCGTGCTTCTCGATGCCGCTGTAGTCCTCGAAGCGCTGCAGGCCCAGGCGCAGCAGGTAGTCCATCCAGATCGTGATGGCGGCCGGATAGACCTCGGCGCCTTCGGACTCGAGCCAGCGGTGGATGTTGTAGTTGGGATCGCCCTCGACCGTCTGCAGATAGAACTCGCCGGTGATCTTGACCTTCGGCTTCACGCGAAGCCGGTCGACCTCGATCTCCGCGAACTTCTTCCGCACCTCGCGCATCGCGCGCGAAAAATACGGCGTGGTGAGGTGCCAGAGCACCGACTTCTTCGGCGACAGCGCCGGCCGGTTGCGGAAGACCTGATACAGATACTCGATGCTTTCCTTGACGACCGCCTCGGTCTGGCCCGGCAACACCTCGTAGGGGCGCACCTGGTACTCGAGGTCCTGCACGAGATCGGTGCAGAAGATGCCCCAGAGACAGCCGAGCGTCATCGGCAGGTTGAGATCGAGGCCGTCACCCATGTTCTGGTCCAGGTTGTCCTGGGCCATCAGGAACATGCGGAACCGCTCGAGCCCGGTGTTGCGGAGCGCGAGCTCGTAGCTCGCGTGGTACTGGCCGAAGCGGCAGGCGCCGCAGGAGCCGGCCGTGAGATAGACGTACTTCTGGTTGACCTCCTCGACGCCGATCTGTTTCGACTCTTTCTTGAGGAAGTTGACGAGGTTGCCGGTGGTGAAGCTGGTCGGGCAGCACTGGCCGATGTCGGCCGTCTCCCGTCCGGTCAGGAGATCTTCTTTCGTCGCGACCGGCAGGATCTGGGCGCGATAGCCGCTGCCCTCCAGCACGGCCTGGAGGATTCGTTCGATGCGCCAGTGCAGGCCCCCGAACAGAATCGTCGTGGAGTCGCGCTCGGCGCGGGTGAAGGGTCGGGGTGTGTAGGCCCGGTAGTGATCAGTCGCTACGGTCGCCATTCGGTCCTCCGTGAGCGAAACGATCCAGCCAGCTTTCTAGCAATCCTACCGTCGCGAAGCCCGGTAGCCTTCGGATTGTCTGGTCGGCCTTACGAGCGGCGGCGCGCCCCCGCGCATCGGAGAAGAGGTAGCTCGCCATGAACCGAAGCTCGGGCCCGGACTGGACCCCGCTTCCCACGGGGGCCCAGAAGCGGTCGACGAGGCAACGGGCGACCCGGGCGACCGCGGGACGCCGCAGCCGGATCTCGGCCTGGCGATAATAGAAGAAGAAGTGCCGCGCCTCGTCCCGGTTGATGCGCTCGAGCAGCGCCGACAATACCGGATGTCCCGCCATCGCCGCCAGACGGCGGTAGCCGGTGAGCGTCGTCAGCTCGTTGATCGCGCCCCAGGTCATGTGGACGGCGCAGAAATCCGGCCACGCCCGGGACAGAAGCGCGGTCGTGCGTGTCTCCAGCCACTGGGCGGGGCTCTCGTGCCCGCGCGGCGTGGGGCGCGGGCCTACGGGATGGCCGGCGGCGGCCAGGAATCGCTCGAGCGCCAGCCCGTGGAAGCTCTCTTCGTAGACCCAGCAGGCCAGGAAGCGCGCGACGTCCGGGTCGTCGATCGCACGGGTCGCCAGGAGCGAGCGGAGATAGACGATCGTGTGGCTCTCGATGTCCTGCATGTACTTCAGCGTACGGATCGCCTCGGCCGACAGCGGATGCCGCGGAACCTCCGCCCAGTCGATCCCGCTCAGGTCCAGGGCGCCGGAACGCGCGAGGTAGGCGTCGATGTCGAACAGGGCCGTTCCAGTGGCGCTCATCGTTCCACCACCAGACACTACGTCCCGCCACCGCTGTCCGGATCGCGCGCGCGCTCACCCGGCCTTGTGAAGCTTCTGTCTCAAGCTCTCGACCTGCTGGTGAAAGGGTTGACCGCCGCGATCGGTCATCGGCGTCTTGTCGGCCAGGCCGGTGTGGAGCTCGACGAACAGCGGGCCCTCGTCGGTGAACATCGAGGGCAGGCGGCGCTTGAAGTCCTCGAAATCGCTGACGGCGTACGCCTTGCGATAGCCCGCGCCCTTCGCCATCTGAACGAAGTCGACGGTCAAACCGCCCGGAATGTCCTGAGAACCCGACGTGTGATAGACGCCGTTCTTGAAGAGCAGATGAGTGAGATTGCGTGGCGCGGCTCCCGCGATCGTGGCCAGCGAGCCCAGCTGCATCAGGAGCGAGCCGTCGCCGTCGAAGACGACCACCCGGCGGTCCGGTACCGAGAGCGCGAGCCCGAGGCCGAGCGACGAGGCGCCGCCCATGAAGCCGACGCAGCCGATCGAGAGATCGTCAGGCGCGAGCGTGCGCCACGCGGGAGACGTGGTCATCGTCGGCACGCAGATCGCGCTGCCGCGTGCGGCGGCGATCGCCTTGAGGATGTCTTCCGGTTTCATGGCCATCTAGCTCGTCTCCAGGCCGACGAGCACCGCCGCCGGCCCCCGCCGCTCGCGGCTCAGGCGGTAGTACTCGGGAATCAGGTGCACGTCGTTGGGACCTTCGAGACGCGCGTGCGGGACGCCGAAGGTGTCGAGCAGCGGCTCGGCGAAGCGGACCATCGAGTGCCGCGACTCTTTGGGATCACGGTCGCGCTCGCGCTGCAGCAGGCCGATCATGTAGAACATCGGCACGCGCCCGTCCATCGCGACGCCGCGCAAGGTGTTCACCGAGGCGTAGAGGCCGGCGTGCTGGATCATGAGCACGACCGGCTCGCCGCCGATCCAGAGACCGGCACCGATCGCGTTCGCCTCGTCCTCCGTCGCGCACGTGACGACGCGCAGCGCGCGCTCTTTGTCGAGCGCGGCCAGCACGGTCTTCTGGTGCGTGTCGGGGACGCTGAGAATCCAGCCCAGCGGCTCGCGCGTGCTGCGGCCGCGCGCCTCACGAAACGTGTCCTTGAGCGTATCGATGATCAACGGAGCAGGAATCGATTCCGGCATCCAGGCCTCCCGTGAGAAGATCGACTTATCCTACGCTAATCAGCACGCAGAAAGGATCCCCGATGTTCAAATCCCTCGCGGTCTCCTTCGCCCTCCTCCTGGCCGCCGCGGCCGTCGCCGGCGCCGCCGGTCCCGAGCTGAAGACCGAGGACCAGAAGACGCTCTACGCGCTGGGGCTCGTGATCAGCCAGAACCTCGCCAGCTTCAATCTGAACGCGTCCGATCTCGAGTCGGTGCTGGCGGGCGTGAGCGATGGAGTGCTCAAGAAGGATCACAAGATCGACGTCCAGGCGTACGCGCCGAAGATCTCGCAGCTGCAAGCCGCGCGCGCGGGCGCGGCGGCGGCGACCGAGAAGAAGGCAGGGCAGGCCTTCCTCGACAAGGCCGCGGCCGAGAAAGGCGCGACCCGCACGCCGTCGGGCCTCATCATCACGACCTTGAAGCCGGGGACCGGGCCGTCGCCGAAGGCGACCGACAAGGTGAAGGTCCACTATCACGGCACGCTCACGGACGGTACTGTGTTCGACAGCTCCGTCCAGCGCGGTACGCCGATCGAGCTGCCGCTGAGCGGCGTGATTCGCTGCTGGACCGAAGGCGTGCAGATGATGAAGGTCGGCGGCAAGAGCAAGCTCGTGTGTCCGTCGGACATCGCCTACGGTGACCAGGGCCGGCCGCCCGCGATCAAGCCCGGCGCCACGCTCGTCTTCGAGGTCGAGCTGCTCGAGATCGTCAAGTAGCGCGCACGCGCTCGCCGCGCTCGCGGCGTCAGGACTGGGCGATGCCACCCCGGGGAGCGCCGGGCTCGATGCTGCCCCACAGGACCTCGAAGCCGGGCGGGAGCGCGCGGCTGTTGGGCATCGAGAGCCAGAGCCGGTAGAGCAGACGATCCCGGCCGGCCGATTCGTCGTCCTCGAAGGCCGTGCGCGCGTGATAGGTCACGTGGTTGTTCAGGAGCTGGATGTCGCCCGGCCGCAGCTCCATCGCGAAGCACAATTCCTCGGCGACCTCGGCCAAGAGATCCAGCGCCTCGTCCTGCGCCGGCGTGATCTTCGGGATTGCGGCGATGCGCTGGGCCGCCTCGACGAACGTCCGCGAGTACTGGCTCGTGAATCGCCCGTCCCGGACCCCGAAGACCGGCAGCGCGTACCAGCGGCGGTCACCGCCGCGTTCCTCGCCCTCGCGAGTCCGGTAATAGTCCTGGTGGAGCAGCGCGTGCAGATCGGGCCGGCGCGCGAGGATCGCGTTGTTGATGGCGACCGAGCTGACGATCTTGCTGACTCCGCCGGCCCGCGCCTGACGCACGCAGAGCAAGCCGACCACGTCCGCGCGATCGGTGTGGAAGCGTAGCGGCCCGCTCGAGCGCGCCTTGTAGCGCGAGGTCACCGGCGCGCCGTCCTTCTGCGCGACGCCGGGCTGGTCCACGGCGCCGTACGCACGGAGCTCGTCTCGCACCTCGCCGATCAGCTCGCCGTGTGCGTTCTGGTAGCGCGCGACCCCGAGATGAGTCCCGATGCCCCAGTAGAGCTGGCGCAGCTCATCCTCGCGGTAGCGCGCGACGGGCAGGCCGCGCAGGAGCGCGATCCCTCGGCCGTGCTCGAGCTCGTCGGCGATCGCGGCAAGCTCGGCGCCGAATCCGGGAAGCGGGAAATCGGCGCGCGTGATGTCGCGCCAGGCCAAGCCCCGCGCTTTGACGGCGCCCAGCGCGGCGTCGAGCTCCGCGACGGCGGCGGCGGTGATCGGATGAATCCAGTCGGTCGATCGCGTCAGGTCGCTTCCGTGCCAGGCGGCGGCTCCCGTGATCGGCCCCGCAGTGGTCGTGCTCATGCCCGTCCTCCTAGACGAAGGGCCCTATTGTTGTTCATCGCGGGCCGGACGACAACTGCGGCCGAGAGCGATCGCGGCGGCACCGGACGGGGACGTCATGACCCGCGGGGCACGCGCCCCGCCACCGCCCGAACTTTGCGCGGCGCGGCGAGCCAGATCGCGATGGCCGACACCACGCTCGCGCCGATCGAGAGCCAGAACGC
>CAYVHH010000585.1:0-5824 GCA_964450175.1 uncultured bacterium
CCCTCGAACATGATCTCGCCCGACACGATCTTGGCCGCCGGCGGCAGCATCCGGAGCAAGGTGAGCGCCAGAGTCGTCTTGCCCGAGCCCGACTCACCCACGATGCCGAGCGTTTGCCCCTGGTCGAGCGACAGGGACACATCGTCCACCGCCCGCGTCACACGGGTGCCGCGGGCGCTGACGTAGTGCGTCGACAGGTGCCGGATGTCGAGGAGCGGGCCGGTCACAACTGGCGGAGCTGCGGGTCGAACTTCACGCGAAGCCAGTCGCCCAGAAGATTTGCCGAGAGGACCATGAGCATGATGCAGGAGCCCGGCAGCACGGTCAGCCACCAGTAGCCCGCCATCAGGCCCTTCTTGCCGTCCGCCAGCATCAGCCCCCATGCGGGCTGGGGCGGCGGCACGCCGACACCGAGGAATGACAGCGCCGCCTCGGCGATGATCACCTGACCGAGCTGCAGGGTGGCCAGCACGATCGCGGAGTTGATCACGTTCGGCAGGATGTGCTTGCGCATGATCTTCCACTTCGAGCAGCCGGCGACGACGGCGAGGCGCACGAAGTCCCGTTCCCGGACGGAGAGCACCTCGCCGCGGATGACCCGCGCGTAGCGCGTCCAGTAGACCAGGGCGAGGATGATGATGATGTTGGTCGCGCTGGGGCCGATGATAGCCGCCAGGAAGATCGCGAACGTGAGCGCGGGCAGCGCGAGCCAGGCGTCGGTGAGCCGCATGATGACCTGGTCGACCCAGCGGCCCATGTAGCCCGAGATGATCCCGAGTCCGGTGCCGACGACTCCGGCCACGATGATGACCATGAGCCCGACGATGACGGAGATCCGGGCGCCGAAGATCAGTCGCGAGAGCACGTCTCGGCCGAGATGATCGGTGCCGAGGAGGTGCTCGATGGTGCCGTTCGCCTGCCACGCCGGCGGCCGGAACCGGTCACCCAGCACCCCCACCTCGGGATTGTGCGGCGCGATGACGTTCGCGAAGATCGCCACCAGCAGCACGCCGAGGAGGATCGCAATCGGAATGGTCGGAAAGCCCTGGGCCCGCATGAAGGCCAGACGCGAAGGGAGCGTCAGGATCACGGACGCGGAGCGGCTGTTCGCTGCGCTGCTACCGTTCATGTGAGTCTCCAGTTCCAGGGGCGCTAGCCCTCATATCTGATCCTCGGGTCGATAACCGCATAGAGAATATCGACCAGCAGATTCACGACGACGATCATCACACCGCCGAGCAGGACGGTCGCCTGCACGACCGGGAAATCGCGGAACGCGATGCCCTCGAAGAGCAGGCGCCCCACGCCCGGCCACGCGAACACGGTCTCGACGACGACCGCCACGTTGACCATGATGACGAGATTGATCCCGGCCAGGGTGAGCACCGGGATCAGCGCGTTCTTGAACGCGTGCTTGGAGATGACGAGCGCCTCCGGCAGGCCCTTGAGCCGTGCGAGCTTCACGTACTCGGAGCCCAGGACATCGAGCATCGACGAGCGCGTGAGGCGCATGTGGGAGGCCGCGAAGACCCAGCCGAGCGCGATGGACGGCATCACGAGATGGAGCACCGTCCCGGATCCGGACGACGGAAGCCAGCCGAGGTACACCGAGAAGAAGAGGATCATGACCAGTCCGACCCAGAACGACGGCATCGAGAGTCCGAGCAGCGCGAAGATCTTTCCGACGGTGTCCCACCACTGGTTGACTCGCACCGCCGCGATGATCCCGGTCGGGATGCCGACGATCAGTGAGAACGCCATCGCCGCGGACGCGAGCAGCAACGAGGCCGGCAGTCGCGAGAGATAGAGCTCGAAGACGTCGGTGCGGTAGTAGAACGACTGGCCGAAGTCACCGCGCGCGAGATGCGAGATGAAGCTCGCGTACTGGATCCAGAGAGGCTTGTCGAGTCCGAACTGGGCTCGAATCGCGTCGAGGTCCGCCTGGCTGGCGCCGGGCTCGGCGAGGAGTACCGCGGGATCGCCGGTGACGCGCATCAGAAGAAAGATCGTCAGCGAGAGCAGAAAGAGCGAGACGAGCGCCAGTCCCAGTCGCTTGACGATGAACGTCTTCATAGCGTCCAGCCCCTCACGGCCTGATCCTCAATGATAAGCCTCCTCGCTACCGGCTGCGGACCCGACTACGAGCGGGAGAGGTGCGAGCGCCGAAAAGCGAAGGGATTATGCCCGATTCTACTAGGGTGTCAACGTCCTAGCGCGTCAACCTGGGCGCGACGCTTTCCGGAAGCCCGGACGGAGGAACGCGGCCCCCCGCCGGCGTGTTACCTATGACCGGTGCCGTCGCCTCCCGGGGAGGCACGGCGGCACCGGTCGTGAGGACGAACGCTCTAGAGCAGGTCCTGGAGCTCGGGAATCACCCAGAGCGGTTTCCGCCCCGCCGCCACACGCTGGACGTTGTCGAACGCGTTCCGAAACGCCTTGGCCCAGTTCTCCCACGTCGGTCCGGCCGAGTGCGGCGTGATCGTGATGTTCTCGAGGCCGAACAGGGGATGGTTCGCCGCCGGCGGCTCCTCGACCATGACGTCGAGCCCGGCCGCGGCGATCTGACCCGACGCCAGCGCCACCTGGAGGGCGGCCTCGTCGACGACCGGGCCGCGGCAGGTGTTGATCAGGATCGCGGTCCGCTTCATGGTGGCGAACTCGCGCGCACCCATCATGCCGCGCGTCGCGTTGCTCAGGGGCACGTGCAGGCTGACCACGTCCGAGGTGCGCAGGAGCTCGGGGAAGAGCACGAAGCGGACGTCGAGGGCGTCCTCGGCGTGCTCGGTGAGGCGGACGATGTCGTAGTACTGCACGTGCATGTCGAAGGCCTGGGCCCGCTTCGCGACCTTCTTGCCGATGGTCCCGAGGCCGACGATCCCGAGCGTCTTTCCGGCCAGCTCGTAGGTCCGGGTCTGGGCAAAGTCGCCCACACGCCACTTGCCGGTGACGACGTTGTGGTGGTGCCAGGCGAGCTTCTTGTAGACGGCCAGGATCAGCATCAGGGTGTGCTCGGCGACCGCGACCGAGTTCGCGCCGCCGTTGTTGGCGACCGGCACCTTCGCCTGCCGCGCCGCCGCGATGTCCAGGCGGTCATACCCAGCGCTGATCAGCTGGATCAGCTTGAGCTTGGGTGCGCCCCGGTAGAACTCCGGGCCGAGGCTCTCACGCGCGAAGCCCACCAGGTACTCGGCGTCCTTCATCGCGGCAGGAAACTCCGGGGTGCCCTGGTCGGCCACCTGCATCTCGTACTCGGCCGGCAGCATGGAGCGGGCGACGTCCACGAGCGCGGCCGGGAGCTTCGGGGAAAGAACGATCTTGGTCGCCACGGCTGACTCCTTTCTCCGGTGCTACCGGAGCTTCCGCATATCCTCGGGAAAGTTCGACGTGAACGAGTACGACTTGACCGTGCCGTTCGCGTTGAAGCGCACGGTGAGGTCCTTGGTGATCGTGTCGGAGCCGCTCCGCTGAGCGAAGAACCACCGCCACGTCTGGTCGCCGTTGTCGAGCCCGACCTGATAGGGCTCGCCGAAGATCGCAACCAGCGCGGCCTTGTCCGTCACGTTGTCTTTGATCTGCGCCGTGCTCGGCGAGGGGAACTCGTGGCCGACCTGGAGCGCGGAGCACGCCGACGCGACGAGAAGGAGGCCGAGAGCACCGAGCCACGCCCGCCTCAAGGCTCTCTGCTCCTCACGCCAGCGCGACGACGCCGGCGGCGGCGAGACGCTCGATCTCGCTCTTCGGCAGACCGAGCTCGGTGAGGATCTCCGCGGTGTGCTCGCCGAGCCCCGGGGCCGGGCGCCGGATCGTTCCCGGAGTCGCCGACGCCCTGACCGGGAAGTCGAGCATGCGCGCGGTCCCGTAGCCGGGCTGCTCCACCGTCGCGACCAGGCCGAGGTGCTTCACCTGCGGGTCTTCGAAGACCTCGTCGAACTCGTAGATGGGCCCGGCGGCCACCTGCTCGGCCTCGAACCGCGTGACCCACACGGCCGTGGTCTCCCGTGACAGGGCGCGCTCGACGCGCGCCTTGAACTCGTCGTGGTTCGCCACGCGCGTGTCGTTGGTCGCGAACTTCGGATCGCTCGCCAGCGCGGGCTCGCCGAGCGCGCGGCCGAAGCGCGTGTACTGGTCGGGGTTCATGATGACGACCTGGACCCAGCCGTCCTTGGTCCGGAACGCCTCGGCCGGCGAGAGATACGGATTGCGGTTGCCCACGCGCGCGGGCCGCTGACCCGAGTCGAAATAGTGCGCGACCGGATCGGGGAGCAGCGCGAGGGTCGAGGCCAGCAAGCTGACGTCGAGGTGCTGGCCCCGTCCGGTGCGCAGCCGATGGGCGAGCGCGGCGTTCGCGACACCGAACGCCAGGAAGGCCGCCGCGAGATCGGAGACCGAGCCGCCGACCTTCGTCGGGGGATGCCCCGGCATTCCCGTGAGCGCCATGATGCCGCTCATGCCCTGGGCGATCGTGTTGTAGCCCGCGCGGCGGGCATGCGGCCCGTTCTGCCCGAAGCCCGTCACCGAGACGTACACCGCGGACGGATTCACCGCGCTCACCGCGTCGTACCCGAGCCCGAGCTTGTCGGCGACGCCCGGCAGGAAGTTCTCGACGACGACGTCGGCCCGCCGGGCCAGCTCGAACACGAGCTTGGAGCCCTCGGGCTGCTGGAGATCCACGGCGATGCCGCGCTTGTTGCGGTTGATCGCCGCGAAGGTCGCGCTCATGCCGCTGCCCCGCCACGCCCGCAGATCGTCCCCGCGGCCGGGCCGCTCGACCTTGATCACGTCGGCGCCGAGGTCGGCCATCAGGGTGGCGCAGTACGGGCCGGCGATCACGCGGGAGAGGTCGAGCACGCGGATGCCCTCGAGCATCATCGGGCCGTCAGCCACGATCGAGGAATCCCTCCGTCATCGCATTGACCTCCGGGATACCGGTGCGTGCGATGGCGTTGATGCGCGCCTTGACCTCCGCCATCGCCTTGAACGGCTTCCGGGTCAGCGCTTCGGCGTAGGCTCGCACTTCCTTGACGAGCGCCGCGCCGGGCACGACGCGATGCACGAGCCCCCACGCCTGCGCCTCGGCGGCGGAGTACCGCCGACACTCCATGATGATCTCCTTCGCACGCGCCGGGCCGACGAGGCGCACAAAGCGGGTCGTCGACGCGACGCCGAGCGGCACGCCGAGGTCGACCTCGGGAATCCAGAGCTGGGCCTCGGCGGCGGCCCACCGGAAGTCGCAGGCGAGCGTCAGGCCCCAGCCGCCGCCGACCGCGTGGCCGTTGATCATCGCGATGGTCGCCTGCTCGAGGCCTTCCAGCACCGTGTTGGCGCGCTCGAACAGCCGCCGAAACTGGCTCTTGCGCTGGCCGAACGCCTGGCGCCGCTCGTCCGCCGACATCGTGGACTTGAGCCCGGCGTCGGCGCCGGCCGAGAACACCGGCGGCGCGCCGGTGACGATGACGACTCGCGTCGCGGTGTCGTCGCGCAGCTCGACGAATGCCGCGGCCAGCTCGGTCAGCATCGGATCGCTCAGCGAGTTGCGGCGATCGGGACGGTTCAGCGTGACGGTCGCGATCGCGCCGTCGCGTTCGAGCGTGACATTGTCACCCATGCGCGCGGACGGTACCACAGGCAGCTGAAAAACGTCCATCTGCTTCGTCGGCGCTCTCGCTGCACGCTCGACGTACAGCGGGGGCGCCTCGCGCCCGCCTTCTCTGCTTCGACCTCAGAGAATGGAAGAGGTGTTGGCCGAACTCATTACTAAACCTCGGTAGTAGTCGACCGCGTCCCTCGATCTCGGGTAGGCGATCATACCGACGGCGTACACGCC
>CAYVHH010000586.1:0-2533 GCA_964450175.1 uncultured bacterium
CGCGCGTGAACGCGCCCGCTTGTCGGAGGCGGCCGCGCAGGCCACGGAGCTCACGCAGGCCAACGAGCTGCGCACCGCGTTGCTCCAAGCGGTCTCGCACGACCTCCGGACGCCGCTCGCCACGATCACCGGGGCCGCCAGCACGATCTTGGAGAATGGAACCCGGCTCGACGCCCAGACGCGTCAGGACCTTCTCGAGTCGGTGCGCGAGGAGGCCGATCGGCTCGCACGCCTCGTCCAGAACCTGCTCGAGATGACGCGTTTGGAGTCCGGCGCTCTCCAGCTCCGGACGGAGTGGCATCCGCTCGAAGAAGTCATCGGCGCAGCCCTGAGCCGTCTCGGCAGTCAGCTCGCCGACCGTCGCGTGGATACCAATGTGCCGCCGGACCTGCCGCTGGTGCCGATCGACGACGTGCTCATCGAGCAGGTACTGATCAACCTTCTCGACAACGCGATCAAGTACACGCCGCGTGCGAGCCCGATCCGGATCATCGCCACGGCGACCGACCTCGCCGTCACCGTCGAGATCGCCGACCGCGGTCCGGGCGTGCCGCGCGGCGAGGAAGACAAGGTGTTCGAGAAGTTCTACCGAGGGAAGCCCACTGAGGGCCGAGGGGCCGGCCTGGGCCTCGCGATCTGTCAGGCGATCGTCAAGGCTCACGGTGGACACATCTGGGCGCAGAACCTGCCCGAGGGCGGCGTGGCGTTCCTCTTCACGCTACCGCTGGCCGGCACGCCACCGGCCGCGGTCCCCGCCGATGCCTGAACCCGTCGTCGTCCTCATCGAGGACGAGCCGCCGATCCGGCGCTTCTTGCGGGCCACGCTGACCGGTCAGGGCTATCGACTCTTCGAGGCGAGCACGGGCGCCGACGGCGTGGTGGAGGTGGGCTCACGACAGCCCGACGTCGTCATCATCGACCTCGGGTTGCCCGACATGGACGGTATCGACGTCATCCGCCGGGTCCGCGAGTGGTCCAGCGTCCCGATCATCGTGCTCTCGGCCCGCGGCCAGGAAGGTGACAAGGTCGCGGCGCTCGACGCGGGCGCCGACGACTACGTGAGCAAGCCGTTCAGCGCGGGCGAGTTGCTGGCGAGAATCCGCGTGGCCCTTCGACACGCCGTCGGCGCGTCCCACGAGGGGGACGACGCCGTCTTCAAGACTGGAGAGCTGCGCGTCGATCTCCTGCATCGCCAGGTGCTGCTCGGCGAGAAGCAAGTCCACCTGACGCCCATCGAGTACAAGCTCCTGACGACATTGGTTCATCACGCGGGCAAGGTTGTCACGCATCAGCAGCTGCTTCGCGAGGTCTGGGGGCCGTCGCACACGGAGCAGGCCCACTACGTCCGCGTTTACATGGCTCACCTGCGCCACAAGCTCGAGGCCGAGCCCGCTCGTCCGCGCTATCTGCTGACGGAGCCAGGTGTCGGCTATCGACTGGCGGCGGAGTAGGGAGCGGGCGCGGGCCGCGGGCCGGACCGAGCTCATCGGCGGATCAGCCAATACCGCACCGGTGGGCGCCGCCCCGGCGGGCAGCGCCACGTTATTTCACTGCAGGACGCGGTCGGCCCGAAGCACGAGCGATTGCGGCAGCGTGAGCCCCAGTGCCCGTGCCGTCTTGAGATTGACGACGAGCTCGAACCGCGACGGATGCTCGATGGGCAGGTCGCGCGGATTCGTGGGGCCGAGGATCTTGCCGATATAGGAGCCGGCGCGGCGGTACATCGCGGAGCTGCTCGGCCCGTACGCGAGCAGACCGCCGGCCTCCGCGAACTCGCTGGAGCCGTAGATCGCCGGCACCCGGGTCCGGCCCGCGAGATCGACGATCCGTGAGATCTGGAGCAGGGACGCCGGACCTCCCGGCACGATGATCGCCTCCGGCCGCTCGGCCGGCGGCGCCGCGAACAAGCCTCCCAGGGCGTCTCCATCCTGAATCGGGGAGAGCTGGATCTTCACGCCCGCGCTCGCGGCCGCGGTCTGGAGGCTCGTCAGATCCGCGCGACTCGCGGGGTCCGCGCCGTGCACGACCGCCACGCGCGCGAGCGGCGCGCGGATCTCCTTCAGGAGGCTGAGCCAGCTGCGCGCCAGTTCCGCCGACGAATAGGTGACACCCGTGACGTTCGCGCTGGATTCGTCGCTCGCCGCGTCCGAACCGACCATGACGATCGGGATCGTGCTCGTCGCCTGCCTTGCCGCCCTGATCGCGGGGTTTCCGACGGCGAACACGACGTCGACCTTCAGCTGTGCGAGCTCGGCGGCGAACTCCTCGAGCCGGGCGGTTTGTCCCTCGGCCGATCGGTACTCGAACGCGATGTCTCGCGGATACCCGACGAGGGCCTGTTTGACGAGGTCTTGATAGGGAGCCGTGGCGCGGCCCGAGTCCAGCCACCCCACCCGATATGTTCGCCTGTTTGGCTGCACCTCGACGGCCGATGCCGAACCGGGACTCGCGGACGAGACCGCGGCCGCCTTGGGAGGAGGCGGCGCGGCCGGTGGCAGCGCCTTCGCCGTCTCCGACGGCACCTTCGCGGGCG
>CAYVHH010000587.1:0-9742 GCA_964450175.1 uncultured bacterium
ATAGTGGCCGGATCGGAGCAGACAGATCAATCACTTGGCTGCCGGACAGGTTTTTGGCGAGGGACAGGATGGAAGAGGCGCTCCGGAAGGCCGAAGCCCTCCGCGCCGTGGCGAGCGTAGCCACGGCAGCCGCTCACGAGATCAACAACCCGCTCACCGTCGCCCTTGGGGAAGCCCAGCTGCTTTCCAAGGAAAGCGACGCGAAGCATGGTCGCCTCCAGCACCTGATCGAAGCGCTCGAGCGCATCCGGGACGTCGTCCGGACCATGAACCAGATCACTCACTTGGAACGGGCTGAGCAATCGAAGAACCTTCCGGAGATGCTTGACCTCCGAAAATCGAGCAGCGACGTGGTCGATCGCGGGGAGCCCTGACGGGTCAGACGTTCCCGGGGCTCGCGGTGGTATTCCGGTGAGCACGGGGGCGTGCGCCAAGGGACGGCCATCACCCGATATGACGAGAAGGGGCTGGCGGACCACTGTCTAACACCACGGGGATGAAGCACTCACCGACGAGCGCGACGGGCACCGGATGGGAGCGCACACCGTGGCATGCGGTGCGGGGCGCCGCGGGGGCGGCGTTGAATCGAGCTGATGACTGACGGCAGACGGCATCAGACCAGATTACAGATCGGACGATATTCCCTGACCAGATCGTCCCTCCGCCACTTCCGAATCACGGACGGGACCAGCTCATAACTGAACGTCGGAGTTCGATGCATCGCGATGCAAAGGTTGTCCCCGTCCAGGTGCGCGACCAGTTGAGCGAGGATGTTCTCAGTCTCGCCAACCTAGATCCACAGCGTGTCGGCCTGGAGTACATCGACTCCCGACTGCTCCGGGGCGTTCAGAAGGATTGATGCCCGGCTAAATGGGTAACTGGGGGTATTTCCCCACCCCACGGCCACGCCCTCCTTCGCTTGGCAATGACCTGATGTAGCGCCAGGCTTGCAGGATAGGGAATTCCGATGGGGCGGCGGCGGATGGCCGGACGGCGCGGCACGGCGCGCCCGTCAGCGACGAAGAGGCGGCGTCAAGCCGCACTCGGTGATCTTCGTCAGCAGCGTCTTGTAGCTGACCTTGAGGATCCGCGCGGCCTCGGCGCGATTCCAGCTCACGCGGTCGAGCACTGCCCGGAGTGCCTCACACTCGGCTTCGCGCGCCCCGCGGCGTCCAATCTCCCTGAGACCGCCCTCGGCAACGGTGAATCTCGGCGCCGAGCCGTGCCCGTTGCGATCGCGGGCCACCAGGGCCTGAATCGCCTGCTCCTCATCCGCAAGCACCACCAGCCGGCACATCACGTTTTCGAGCTCCCGGACGTTGCCCGACCACGGGTACCCCGTGAGCCGCGCCAGCGTCTCGGGCGTGAGCTGCTTGTGCCGACCATACTGCGCGTTGAATCGGGCCAGGAATCGCGCGGCCAATTCGGGAATCTCTTCGCGACGCTCCCGCAGCGGGGGCACCCGGATCTCCACCACGTTGAGTCGGTAGTAGAGGTCTTCCCGGAACTCGCGGCAAGCCATCGCCTCCTCGAGGTTCCGATTGGTAGCGGCGATCACCCGCATATCGACCTCGAGCAGCTCGTGGCCCCCCACGCGCGAGAATCGGAAGTCCTGCAGCACGTGCAGGAGTTTGGCCTGCAGGGCGAGCGGTAACTCGGCGATCTCGTCCAGGTAGATCGTGCCCTGGTTGGCGTACTCGAATTGCCCGGGCTTGCGCCGGTGCGCGCCGGTGAAGGCGCCCTTTTCGTAGCCGAAGAGCTCAGACTCGAGGAGCTCCGTGGGAATCGCCGCGCAGTTGACCTTGACGAACGGACCATGACGGCGCGACGAGGCGGCGTGAATGACTCTGGCCACTAGATCCTTGCCGACGCCGCTCTCGCCCCGAATCAAGACCGTCGCGTCCGTGTCGGCGATGTTCTCGATGACCGTCCGTATGGCGCGCATCTGAGGGCTTCCGTCGAGGACTGGGCGGTAGCTGGCGGGATCTGACTCTTGTGCAATGCTCACGGGCGTCTTCTCCATTCGAAGCTGGTCAGAAGACTCCACGACCGGCGAGGCGGAAGGCGGACATTCTGACCTGCGGCGGATACATGGGCGGCGCCCCGCGAGCTCGATGCGGCGGGCTCGGGCTGGCGGCGCTCCCGGAGTCGGAATTTCCCGAATTCATCGCTGGCCGAGCGTCAGCCCCGGTGCCGTGCCCATTCGGGCCCGCGCGCCGTAGCGCGTCCCTCGCCATGATCGCGTTACGGAGGCGATCGTCGACCGCCAACCACTCCGCGATCTCCAACCACTCAAGGACGATGCTTGGACCCATTCGTCCGGGCTCCGAAGACCACGCTAGACAACGGCAGTGCTCGCAAGCAAGCAGGGCAATCCCTGAATTACTGTAGTGGGAATACATGAAATTAATTGTCTCAACGAGCCGACGCACGAAAGGTAGACCATCGCGCCGCATGGTCGGCCCGCCCGCGTCGTGCGGTGGGTCTGGCAACGAGTCGAGGGGAAGTTAGGCTAGTTCCCCCAGGCCCGCCGAGGACCCCTCTCGCTCGCACTCCCACGCCATGAAGCATCTGGGATGGAGATGATATGTGTGCAATTCGGGTGCTTCGCCGTCCCTGAACTCAGGTTCAAGCTCCATCCGATTCCGCCACACTGTTTCGCCACATAGAGCGCAAGCATCCCCGCACCCGGGACCACCCATGATGCGGTCAGGACTTCGCGCCGGCAGCTTCCCGCTCTCGATCGCTTCGCGGGCCCTCTCGCGGAGGATGTGATCGTCCATCTGGAAACCGGCGACGGCGCCTAGTAGTGCTTGGTGTGCGGTTAGGTCCCGCGCGCGTTCTTGTGTTTCTCGGTGTCCCACAGTTGCTCGGTGTCCCACAGCTGAAAGCAATCATCGTGGAACCGAAGCGTTCGCCAGTCGTCCGCGCAAATTCGTACCGTCATCCTCTGGTTCCACGCAATGGTCGCTCCGCAGGCGTCGCAATCTTGTCCGATACCGTGCCCGTGTCCGAGTTCGATGAGGGGCGTTCGTGGCAGGCGGCCATCATTGATCCGTTGTCGAATTAGATCTCGCAGGACAGTCGGATCCATGCTCTGGAAAAGCTTCACATAATCGGATCCCCCGATGAAATCGTATTTTCCCCTATGCCCTGCGTAGGGGAATCACCTAATGCAGAACTGTTTTGGGCGTCTCCGATCGAAGAGACCCTATGTTATAGGAGATGCCCGCGTGTGCGCGGTCGGCTACCCATGGCGCTCGACGCCGATGAGCGAAGCGAAGCCGCAGACCTGCTTTCTGTGCTCGAAGGCCATCCGGCACACGGCAAGCGCCCGCATGGTGGAGGTCACGCTTGAGCGGCCCGGCTTGCAGCGCGTCTTTCATCTGAACTGCTTCGTCGCCTTCACGACCGGCACACCCCGCGACGGCGACATCTGGACTTATCGCATTGTGGCAACCCCGAAGAACACCGAAGCAAGTCCCGCACGATGAAAGTCGCTCTGATGCGCGCCTTCGCCCGGCTCTGCGTCGTCTGCGGCGTATTGGCAGGCCGTCGCTTCGTTCCTCACCACCGCTCACGCGCCCTACGAGACCGGGGAATGGGAAGTCGTCAGCCGACCGTGTAGCTCACCGGGCGCCTCACCAGGGCCCAACCCGACGACTGGAGTTCCTTCGTGATGTCACGATAGCGCCGGTGGATGTGGCGTCTTTCGACCCTCGGCGGCCTCAAGCTCCGGCGCCGTTCACCCATGCGACGATCCAGCACCACATCCCTGCTCTCGTCGGCAAATACATGTTTGAGGTAGAAGTATTGTTTGGGCTCGGTGCGCGACACGATGAAGATCAAGTCTGCCATGATCGCCTCCGCCGCATTCCAGTTGCTGACTTACTTCAGCCCTGTGATTCACGCCAGAATGGAAGACGCCGGGCACTCGGCGCAGTGCCGAGGGAGGCTGAGCGGTCAGAAGACTCCACGACCGGAGAGACGGAAGGCGTATGCGACAAACTCCGAGAGAGCCGTGGGCACACCACGGTGCTGACGCATGCGCTCCGTGGGGACCTGATGGAGATCCATTCGTAACACCCTGATGCCCACCCATATAGACGCGAGGACTGAGCCGGACAATAAGGTGATTCCCCAGAATACACGACGAGAATTCACTGACGACCGCAACTATGTGACAAATACAAAACTCCAGGCGGACGTGGGGCGTTGCATGGACGGGTCCCGGTGAGGCGAGGATCGAGGATGATCCATGCGCCGTGGCAGGCAGTGCGGCGTGCGGCGCGGGAAGCACGCTGGAGCGGGCTGCGTGGGAAGGGTTGAAGAAAGCCGACAGCGTGTAACGATCCGCATGGCGCTCGAGCGAAGATACCGAGCTAGGAGGCCGTTCTCCTCGCCATCGCCGCCCGAAGCACCTTCTGCGACGCATAGAGCGCGGCTTCAGTCTCCCGCATCAGAACATCCGATCGGTCCATCAGTTGGTGGCTCCGTTTCACGAAACGCTGGGCGGCCTCACGCACGCTCTGAGCTGCTAGTCGTACCTCGGCTGGAGCCATCGTGCAGCGGTCGGACGTGCTCGGTGAGGTCCTTACGACAGCGAGGGCAGAGGTTCGTACGGCCTCCGAGCGGGTCGGCGCCGAGCTCCGTAAAGCGCAAGCTGACATCACAGGACGAGCATCGCGCGACAGCGTGATTGAAGCAATAGACAAAGAGCAGGGCCCGCTCGTTAGCGGTCAGACCATTGGGTCGTCTGCAGTCAATGTGCGAGAGACGACCGTCGGACGACTCAATAGTGTCGGTCAGCGCGATCGGCTGAGAACATCTCGAGCACTTCACCTGCATGTGAGCCTCTGTCGGCGGGAGAGTAGCAGGGAGCCGGGCGGTCGTCGAGAGTCTGGCGACCCCGTGTCTGGCGACCCGCCTGTCTGGTCTTCGTCTGGTACTGACGTTGGCCCCGTAACGAGACAGTTCTCAACTAGAAAACGTGGCTTCTTCGGCGACCCGTTTCGCCTGACGTTGCTCGACGAACTCGGTCGGCGTCAGGTGGCCGAGCGAGCCGTGTGGCCGGCGCTGATTGTAGTCGACGCGCCACTCTTCGATCTTCGCCTGGGCGTCGGCCACCGAGGCGAACTGCTCCACGTTCAAACATTCGTCCCGCAGCCGCCCGTTGAACGACTCGATGAACGCGTTTTCCACGGGTTTGCCAGGTCGGATGAAGTCGAGGAGTACCCCGCGGCGATACGCCCAGTCTTCGAGCGCCCGTGATTGGAACTCCGTGCCGTGGTCCACCGTGATCGAGCGCGGCCGCGGCGCGGTCCCGAGCACGCGGTCCAAGGCTGCGCCGACCGTGTGCCCCGACATTCTCGACTCGCGACGAAACCGATCGCGTCGCGAATTCGCTGCTGAAGCAAGGCAGTGTCGACGCCTGTGATGCCTCCGCCCGACACCGCTATGCCCATCAGCGACACGTCGAACCGCTGAGCGAGTCGCTCAAGGGCCGCGCCGTCTGTGGGCAGTGGCCAGCCAACGAAATACCGCCACTTGGGGGGGACGCGTCTCTGACCGAGCCAACGCATTCGCCTCCTACCGAGCAAACGCGAGAAAGTCGATAGTAGGTCGATAGTCCCGAGCAGATTCCCTTTACTTTTCAGGCCCTAACGATGGAAACCGGTTCTGCTTCCAGTCGAAGCTGCTCCAGACCACGTCCATCCGATCGGCGATCCCCTGGAACTTGTGGCGGCCGTCTCGATGGGCGGTCATCAGCTCGGCGAGCGAGGTGAATTGCGCGAGATAGCCGAGGCCGTACTCGCCCGGCTCGGCCATCTTCATCTCGCCCGACAGGTAGCGCCGGTAGCCTTCTCCCGGGAAGATCCAGAACCCCTCCGAGGTCTCTTCGGTGAAGAGCCGAGGCTCCTGGCCCGCCGGCATCACGCTGAGAAAGAAACGCGCGGTGAAGCGAATCGGGCTCGAGGTCGGCGTGATGAAGTGCGACAGGTAGTGCAGAGGCCGCACGTCGCAGTACCAGCCTTCGCGGGCGATCAGCTCGGTGAACGGCGCTTCGCCGGCCATGAGCGCCTTGCGACAGCGTTCGATGCCCTCCCGCACGCGTGGAGCCGCGGGATCGAGCCCGTGCCCGCCCTCGTCGCACGCGAGCAGGATGCCGCTCTCCTCGAGGAGCTCGCGCACCGCCGTGACCCAGAACGCGAGCGCGGGTACCCCCTCGCGCTCCGTGAGAATCGCCTCCGCTTCGCCGGTCCGGATCCCGCGGCAGCGAGCGAGCGCCTCCGGCGCGCCGTCGCCGGGATCGACCTTGCCGCCGGGGAAGGCGTAGTAGCCGCCCAGGAACTTCATGTTGCGGTTCCGCCGGATCATGTACACCTCGAGCGGCTCGGCCGATCCGGCCGGCGCCTGCCTCACCAGCACGACCGACGCCGCAGGCTTCGGCACCACGGGCGTCTTCACCGGGTCGGTCTGGGCCGCGCTCATAGGGGCGTCCGAGAGAGGCTCACGACAGCATTGTCTGGGCGGTCGGAAGGCGGATCAAGCGAATCAGTAGAGCAATTCAGTAGCGCGATTCAGCCGGCACGAGCGAGCCAACGGCTCGCCCGGACGCGCGAATCCGGGGGGGTCTGCGGGGGCGTCTCGTATCACCCAGCTACAAACTAATCAGCTGCGCGACCCGTTCCCGATGATACGTCGCGTCGCCGAACGTGAACTCGGACGACTTCGCGCGCTTGAAGTAGAGATGCAGGTCGTGCTCCCAGGTGAACCCGATGCCGCCGTGGAGCTGGATCCCCGCGCCGGCAACCTTGCGATACGCGTCGGTGACATACGCCTTCGCCATCGATGCCGCCAGCGGCGCCTCCGGTGAATTCTCGTCGACCGCCCAGGCGGCGTAGTACGTGAGCGACTTCGCGTTCTCGACGTCGACGAGCATGTCCGCGGCCTTGTGCTTGACGCCCTGATAGGTCCCGATCGGCTTGCCGAACGCGATCCGGATCTTCGCGTAGTCCGTGGTCATATCGAGCACGCGCTGCGCGCCGCCGCACATCTCGGCGCAGAGCGCCACCGTCGCGCGCTCGACCACGCGCGTGAGCGTCGGCCACGCCCGGCCCTTCACGCCCATCAGTGCGTCGGCGGGCACCGCCGCGTCCTGGAAGGTGACCTCGCAGAGCTTGCGCGTCTGATCCATCGTGGGCAGGAGCTTCACCTGCACGCCGCGGGTGGTCTTGGGAACGAGGATCAGGCTGACGCCATCCTCGGCCCGGCCCTCGCCGGTCCGCGCAACCACCACGATGGCGTCGGCGAGATGCGCGTCGGGTACGAAGAGCTTCGTGCCGTTGAGCACGAAGCCGCCCTTCTCTTCCTTCGCCGTGCAGGTCACGCCGGCCGCGTCCCAGCGCGCACTCGGCTCCGTCCACGCGACCGTCGCCTTGGCCTGGCCGGCCGCGATGCGTGTGAGCCACTCTTTCTTCTGGGCCGGCGAGCCGGCCTCGCGGATGGCCAGGCCGCCGAGCAAGACCGTGGAGAAGAACGGCCCGGGCATCACCACGCGGCCCATCTCCTCCATCAATACCGTGAGGTCGACGAAGCCGAGCCCCGAGCCGCCGTGCTCTTCGGGGTAGATCAGGCCGAGCCAGCCCTGCTCGGCCAGCTTGGCCCAGAACTCGTCGGTGACACCGGCGGGCTCTTCCATCCGCGCCCGCACGAACCCGGACGTGCACTCGTTCTCGAGGAATTTGCGCGCCGTCGAGCGGAGAAGCTCTTGCTCCTGGCTGAATCCGAAGTCCATGGGGCTAGTCCTTGGGAAGGCCGAGCAACCGCTCGGCGATGATGTTCTTCTGGATCTCGGTCGTTCCGCCCTCGATCGAGTTGGCGCGCGAGCGGAGGAACGAGTGAGGCCACACGCCGCCCTCGACCGCCCAGTCCGACCCTTTCACGAGCTGCGAGTACGGCCCCTCGATCTCCATCGCGATCTCTTGCAGCCGCTGATGCGTGTCGACCCACGCCATCTTGCCGGTGGACGCTTCGGGGCCCGGCATCTCGCCCCGCAGGAGCTTGGTGATCGCGCGCGCGCCGGTGTACTTGAGGCACTCGGTATCGATCCAGAGCTGCGCCAGCTTCTGGCGCATAACCGGATCCTTCGTGACGACGCGGCCGCTCTTTTCCATGCCCTTCGCGAGCTCGAGCAAGCCTTCGAGCGCAATCCGGAGACGCATCTGCAGCCCGAAGCCCAGAGTGAGCCGTTCATACATCAAGGTGGTGAGCCCGACCGCCCAGCCGTTGTTGACGCCGCCCAGCACCTGCGACTCGTGCACGCGGACGTTGTCGAAGAAGACTTCGTTGAACTCGGCCTCGCCGGTGATCTGCCGGAGCGGCTTCACCGTGACGCCCGGGAGCTTCATGTCGAGCAGGAAATACGTGATGCCCTTGTGCTTGGGCACGTTCGGGTCGGTCCGCGCGAGGAGCATCATGTAGTCGGCGACGTGAGCGAACGACGTCCACACCTTCTGCCCGTTGATCACCCAGTGCTCGCCGTCCTTGACCGCGCGCGTCTGCAACGAGGCGAGATCGGAGCCTGAATTCGGCTCCGAGTAGCCCTGGCACCAGATCTCTTCGCAGGAGAGGATCTTCGCCGGATAGCGCTTCTTCTGCTCTTCGTTGCCCCAGGCGATGATCGTCGGCCCGCCCATGCCCACTCCGAGCACGTTGAGAATCGGGGGCGCTTTCGCCAGCGCCATCTCTTGCTGGAGGATGAGCTCTTCCATGAACGTGAGGCCGCGGCCGCCGTATTCCTTGGGCCACGTGAGCCCGATGAAGCCGGAATCGAACAAGGTGCGCTGCCAGCGGCGGAGGAACTCGTACTGCCCGGCGCGCGGGATCTCGGCGCTGCCCGTCGGCTTCCACTCGCGCGGGATGTTCGTCTTGAGCCAGGAGCGGACAGTCGCCCTGAACGCTTCCTGTTCGGGAGTCAGTGACAGATCCATTTCCCCTCCTGAAGGTAGGCGCGCCGAACGACTGAACGGTGGTTCATTTTCGGATCCTTCACTGGCGAAGTCAAGGCTTATACTCCGTCCACAATGATCTCCATCTCGCTGCCGCGACTCACCTCTCGGATCAACACGCTCGCCCGCTTCGGCGCCTTGCCCGGCGGCGGCGTGACGCGCATGTGCTGGTCGCCGCCGCACGAAGAAGCGCGCGCCTGGCTGCTCGGCGAGATGCGGACGACGGGGCTCACGACGTGGGTCGACCCGGCCGGCAACGTCTTCGGCGCGACCGGCATCCGCGCCATTCGTCCGGAAACTCCGGTCGTCCTGACCGGCTCGCACATCGACACGGTTCCGGAGGGCGGCATCCTCGACGGCGCGCTCGGAGTGCTCGCGGGGCTCGAGTGCCTGCACGCGATCCAGGAGACACGCACGCCCCACGCGAAGCCGCTGGTCGTCGCGGCGTGGAGCGACGAGGAAGGGCGATACGGAAGCCTCTTCGGGTCCCGAGCGTTCTGCGGCATGCTCGAGGGCGCGAAGCTCGACGAGATGGCGGCGGTCGACGGCGTGCGGCTCGTCGACGCGATGGCCGGCGCGGGGTTCGATGCGCACCGCGCTCCGGAGGCGCGGGTGCCCGCCGGCGCTGTCGGCGCCTACGTCGAGCTTCACATCGAGCAGGGTGCGCGGCTCGAGGAAGCGGGCATCCCGATCGGGGTCGTCGAGACGATCGTCGGCGTGCGCCGCTCGCG
>CAYVHH010000588.1:0-18371 GCA_964450175.1 uncultured bacterium
GCCGGCCTGGTGCTCGTCGCGATCCTGCCCGTCGCGCTCTGGGTGATCCGCGAGACGCCGGAGCAGATGGGGCTCACGCCGGACGGCGCGCCGGTCGATGCGAAGAGCGCCGCCGCGTCGCGCGAGCGGGTGAGCGCGACCACGGCCATGCAGACGCTCGCGTTCTGGCAGCTGGCCGGCTCGTTCTTCACCTGCGGCTTCTCGATGAGCCTGCTCTCGGCGCACGGTATTCCGATGCTGACCGACCACGGCTACACGCCGATGTTCGCCTCGTGGGCGTTCGGCGTGCTCGGCGGCTCGGCCATCGGCTGCACCGTCATGCTGGGCACGCTCTCGGATCGGTTCGGGCGGCGCCCCGTGCTGGCCGCGATCTACGCGGGGCGCGTGCTGATCTTCGCCGGCTTCTTCCTGATCCGCGACAATCCGGTCGCGATCCTCCTGGTCGCTGTCCTGGGCGGGATCACGATGGCCGGCACGGGCTCGATGACCTCCGCGCTCACCGCCGACATCTGGGGGCGCTTCTCGGTGAGCCCCGTGCTCGGCGTGATCTTCCTCGTGCACCAGACGGGCGCCGCCATCGGCTCGTCGCTCGCCGGCGCGCTCTTCGAGGCGACGGGCGGCTACGGCGCGGCGTTCGCGGTGGCGTGCGTGTTCCTGCTGTGCGCCTCGGTGGTCGCGCTGAAGATCGACCCGGGCACGCGGAAGATCTGGCGCGCCACGCCCGCGCCGGCTCTCGAGTAGCGCTCAGCGCTTTTCCGCGGGCGTCGAGGTCGCGGGGCCCATGCCCCACACCTGGATGATCGCCTCCTCGCTCTTCGCGCCGTCGTAGTGGACCTTGCCGCCGTAGTGGATGACGTAGCTGCCCGCCGGCGCCGGCACCGTGCTCTCCGGATCGAACTTCTCGCCGGTGCCCATCCACCAGGTGCCCGATAGCACCGCGAAGAACCGGTCGTTGGGATGGAAGTGCGGCCGGCTCATGTTGCCCGGGAACCACTTCACGCGTACGACGTAGGGCCCCGGCTTGCTCGGGTCGCCGAAGAGCACGGCGGATTCGTTGGTGCCGGCGATCTCCTTTGCGTGATCGGTCCGCCCGAGCGGTCAGCTCGGGCTGCGAAGGCGGGGCCCGAGCGGCTTGAGCACGCGCACGCGCGGCGCGCCGACGAAGCGGTGCGCGACGGCATCCGGCACGACCGCCAGGCCGCGGGTCGCCACGCTCCGATCCAATCCGATGGCCGTCATCCACGCCACGCGCACGCCGCCCGGCAGCGACGAGCCGCCGTCGGCCTCGACCACCAGCAGGCGCGAGTCCATCGAGACGTCCGGGGTGTGGGCGACGCCGTCGAACACGTTGCGATGCCAGTTGGTCATCTTCGCCTGCCACTCGCCGGTGTTGGTCGGTCCGGCCTGGGCGCGATAGGCCGGGCTGGCGAAGACATCCGGCGAGTCGACCTCGTGCAGCGCGACGAACGGCGACTCGGCCTTGTGGATCGTCTCGAAGCGCTGGCTGGCGTGGATGCCCGGGATCGAAAGGAGCTTGTGCTGGTGGGCCACGTACCACGCTTCCCACTCGGCGCGGCGCGTGGTGTCGAGCAGCGCCATCTCGACCATGTAGATCATGATCGACCGGTTCAGGTGCGCTCGAGTAGCTCGATCCGCACGTTGTCGGGCGCCGCGACGAAGGCGATCGTCACCCCCGGCCGGATCGTGCGCGGCTCCATCGTGAAGGTGGCCCCGCGGCGCTTGAGCTCGGCGACGGCGGTCTGCATATTGTCGACGCGCAGCCCGAAGTGATCGAGGCCGATGTAGGGCTCGGTCGGGGCCGACGGGATCGTCGCCTCCGGCGCGACCGGCGCGATGAAGATCGTCAGCCCGTCCAGATCGAGATCCGTCCGCGGCTTGCCGTCGGACTGGATCGACTCGAGGATCTTGGCACCGAACACGCGCTGGTAGTACTCGGCGGTCTTCTTCACGTCGCGCGTGCGCAGATGCATGTGGTCGTAGCGATAGGCCATCGTCCGTTCTCCTTGTGTCACTACCTCAGGTCGGCCACCCGCGGCGCCACGTCCTCCATCAGGAGGCGCAGGCTCTCGTGGTCCCACCCGGCGTCGTCCGAGTCCGTCGTGATCGTGAGCAGCGAGCCGAAGCCGCCGCTCTCCGCGTGAAGCTGGCGAATCTTGTCGGCGCACTCCGAGGGATCGCCGACGATCCACACGTTCTCCATCAGGTAGTCGACCGTCACCGCCTCGTCGGACATCGACGGCTCGAGCTTGGTCGACGCCATCTGGGCCGTCCCGATGCGATTGGGATACTGGTGCTGCACGTAGTTGCGGCCCATGACCGCGCGGGCCCGCTCGCGCGCCTTCGCGGCCGTGGGCGCGACCAGGATGTCGCGCGCGATGCGCCACTCGCGGCGCGTCGCGGCGCGGCCGGCACCGGCGGCGCCGGCCTCGACCAGCCGCCAGTGGTCCGCGAGAAAACTGCGCGAGAGGAGCGAGCTCGACATGGGGATCCATCCGCGCTCGCCCGCCATGCGCATTGAGCTCGAGCTCGGCGTGCTGGCCGCCACCGCGATGGGCGGATGCGGCTGCTGGTAGGGCTTCATGTAGTAGCCGCGGCCCTTCACCGGGTCGAGCTCGGGCGTGTCGATGTCGAAGAACTTTCCGCGGTAGGTGAACCGGCCGTCGGATGCCCACAGCTTGAGCACGACGTCGAGCACCTCGGCCGAGCGGGCCCGGACCGTCGACGGCTCCAGACCGAAGAGCGACAGGTCCGTCGGGATGCCGCCGCCACCGATGCCCCACTGGAACCGGCCGCGCGCCATGTGATCGAGCATGGCCAGCCGGTGGGCGAGGTAGACCGGATTGTGGAGCGCGAGCAATGTCACGCCCGTCCCGAGCCGGACGCGCTTCGTCAGCGCCAGCGCCTGGGCGAGCAGCAGATCAGGAGCCGGTGCGTTCTCCCAGCGCTCGGTCAGGTGCTCACCCACCCAGACCTCGCGGAAGCCGAGCTGATCGGCCAGGACGATCTGGGCGACGTCGCGCTCGTAGCCGTCGGCGAACGAGCGATGCGGCGGGTGGAGGGGCATCATGAAGAGGCCGAACTGCATGCGAGGTCCCTATCCGCGGATCGCGTGCACAGCGCGCTGCGCTGCGCCGGCGATCAGGCCGGCGTCGCTGCCCAGGACGATGAAGCGGTATCCGCTCGCGATCATCGCGCGCGCGTCGTCGGGCGAGAACGCGATGCCGCCGAGCGCGACCTCCCCGTGCGCGCGAATCTTCGCCTCCGCTTTCGCGACGACCTCGACCAGATGAGGATGGTCGAACTGCCCGGCCACGCCGAGGCTTTGCGACAGATCGCCGCGCGCTAGCGCGACGACGTCGAGCCCGCTGACCGTGAGGATGTCGTCCAGCGCATCGACGCCGGCCTGCGACTCGATCAGCACGACGTTCAGCACCGCGTCGTTGGCGACTTTCAGGTATTCGACGTTCGGGAGTCCCCAGCGGAGCGCCGCGTAGGTCGGGCCGTAGCCGCGCTGGCCGGCGGGCGCGTAGCGGACGGACTGGACCGTGGCCTCGGCCTCCTGGCGCGTCGCGATCTGCGGAAACACGACGCCGAGCGCGCCGCAGTCGAGCACCGGCTTGACCAGCTCCGGCCGCGCCGCCGGCACCCGCACGATCGGCGTCACGGGCGTGCCGCCGGTGGCGGCGATCATGGCGGCCACCGACTCGATGCCGATCGGCGCGTGCTCCGTGTCGATCATGAGCCAGTCGACGCCGGTGCGCGCGAGGGCCTGGACGATCTGCGGGCTCGGCGTCGTGACCAGGTAGCCGAGGGTCGCTCGGCCCTGGGCGATGCTCGCTCTCAGCGCGCCGAGCGACCCCACGGGCGCGGTCATGGCAGGTCGATGATCTCCACCCAGTTCGGGTTCTTGCCCATCGGATATTCCTTCAGCTTGGTGAGCGTGCCGCTCGACTGATCGATCGAGTAGCTCGACAGGCCGTGCGAGAGCTGACCGACCGCGAGCAGGTAGCGGCCCGAGGGATCGATGCCGAATCCGCGCGGCTGCTTCTCGGTCGGCACGCTGCCGATCGGCGTCAAGGTGCCCTTCGCAGGGTCGACCTGGAAGCCGGCCAGGGTGCTCGACGTGCGTTCCGAGCCGTAGAGGAACTTGCCGTTGGGCGTGATGTGCAGATCGGCGGCGGCCGGCTTGCCCTGGAAGCCGGCCGGGAGCGCGCTCACGATCTGCTTCTGCGTGAGGTCGCCCGACGCCGCGTTGTAGTCGAACACGTAGACGGCGCCGTCGAGCTCGCCGATGACGTACACGACCTTGCCGCCGGGATGGTAGACGAAGTGGCGGGGGCCGGCCTTCGGCCGCGCCTCGGCCGACGGCGAGCTGGTGGGCGTCAGCTTGCCGGTGGTGGCGTCGAACGCGAATTGATTGATCCGGTCGTTGCCGAGGGTCGGCACCAGGACGAACCGATTGGCCGCGTCGGCGAGGATCGAGTGCGCATTGGGGTAGTTCTCGAGCACCTGCTGCGGCGGCTGAACTTTCCCCGGCGCTCCGATCGGATTCACGGTCACCCGGTGGCCCGGGTACGAGGCGCCCAGGAGAAAGCGGCCGGTGCGATCCGTCGAGATGTACGCCAGGCTGTCGGCGAGAGGACCGGCCGCGATGAACTTCAGCGTGCCGGTCGCCGGATCGATGGCGAAGCCCGCCGCGACCTTCGGCTCCCCGCGCGTGCCGACGTAGAGGATGCGGTGATCGGGGCTTAGCGCCATCGGGCTCGAGATCCCCGGCTTCTCGATGCCGGGGATCGGCGTCTTCTCGATGACGGTGAGGTCGCCGTTCTGCTGGTTCAGCTGGAGCACGTAGACTTCGTTGCTCTCGGCGTTCCCGACGTAGACGAACGTGGCGGCGCCGGCCGTCCCCGCCATCAACGTTCCCGCGACCAGCGCGGCGCCCGCGGCCATCCCGGTCCAGAACGCGAAACGATGGGCTGCTCGCATGGTGTCCTCCGTTGGCGACTCACGGCCGCCGTGCCGGATCGTTCGGGTGAAACGCCGTGGTCCATCGAAGCCCGAGCTTCGTCACGTCGCCGAGCACGTCGTCGCCCGCCGGCACGACGCCGCGCTCCATCCAGGTGACGAGGTCGTCGAACGCCTGCTCCCGGATGGTGCCGTCGAAGCTGCAGTGCCCGGCCCAACGGACTGCGCGCTGCACCAGCAAGTGTCCGGTGCCCGCGGCCTGGGCGCGGCGGCGATAGTTCTGCTCGAGGCGGAACGGGACGCGAAAGTCGGCGGTCTCGTGGATGGTCATCAGCGGAACCCGGATCCGGCCGGTCAGCTCCGCGAAGACCGGGTTCGCGTCGCGCGCGCGCGCGCCCGGCGCCGGCGTGACGCGGTGGATCTCGCGATTGAGCGTGGCCGCGTCGATCCCGAGCCCCGGGTCGATGTCGTACACGATGCCCCGCGTGTCGGCGTGGCGGGAGAACTCTTGCGCGCGGGCCGGTCCCGGATCGCGCGGGTTGAGGTTCATGATGTAGCGCAGCTTCAGGCCCTCGAGACGCAGCGGCACGTCGCCGCCGGAGAGGTGCTTCACGACGCTGTCGAAAGGCCGGCCGCGCGCGGTGTAGTCGCCCGGCTGGCCCATGAGCGGGAGCCACGTGCCGCTGACGAGCGCGTCGAACGCCGGACGCGGCGTATCGAACAGCGGCACGCCGGAGAAGTACTCGGCGGCGGCCGTGTACGCACGGAGCCAGTCGACGAGGCCGACGCCGTCGATGGCGCCGCACTCGATGAGGCCGCCCTGGTACACCTCGGGATGGAGCTCGAGCGATGCGATCGCGACGTGGCCGCCCATCGACTGGCCGTGAATGATCGTCCAGCGCGGCTGGCCGAGCTCCTTGATGACGTGTTCGCGCAGCGCGAGCGTGTCGGCGAGAAACCAATCCGGCCGATAGCCATGGGCACGGTAGCCGGATGCGGCCCACGCGTACCCGCGCGCGGTGAGCTGCCCTCCGAGCGGAGAGCTTTGCACGTCGCCGCGCCCCGGCCCTTCGCCCTGATAGCCGTGCGCGAACATGACGAGGCCGCCGTTCCACTTGGCCGGGACACCGATGACGAAGTCGGCGTCCGCCAGCCGACCCTCGCGCCAGGTCGGCGCGTCGGCGGCCGAGGCCACCCACGCGATCCACGCGAACGCGAGCGCCGCGAGCACGCCCACGGTCATGCGCGCCGGCGGGCGCGTCACGCCGGAAGCCAGGCCGCGGCGCGAACCTCGCCGAACTCGCGCGCGATCTTCCGCCAGGAGTCGCCGGCGTCCTCGCTGACGTAGACCTCGCCGAACAGACTGAACGCGACGATGCGTCCACCGTCGGCCGGATGGGTGGCCAGGCCCCACATGGTGGCGTTGGGCCGGCTCGGCAAGGGAAGACTCCGCCAGCTCTGTCCGCCGTCGCTCGAGCGAAGGACTTCGCCGGTCTCTCCCGTCGTCGTCTGACCGCACCCCGCGAACACGACGCGCGGATCGTCGGCCTTCACCGCGATGCCGCGCGCATAGGGCAGGGGCCACCGCGTCTTCACGCCGATCGGTGTCCACACCTCGCCGCGATCGTCGCTCCAGAACACTTCGCCGTTCGTGCTCACGTAGACGCGCGGCGGGTTGGACGGGGCGAGCGCCATGTCGTGCACGTCGGGGTCGTTGAGGCCGTTGACGACCTTGGTCCACGTGTCGCCGCCGTCGCGGCTCCGAAAGACGCCGTCGATCTCGACGCCGGCCCACACCGTCCGGTCGGCGGGATCGACGAGCACGCGGGTCACGAAGGGCGTCCCGATCGAGCACTCGGTCGCGACGTCGACGTCGAGCCGTTTCCAGGTTGTGCCGCCGTCGCGCGAGCGGTAGATCGCGGCCGGCCGCGTGCCGGCGAAGACCGTCTGGGGATCGCCCGGATCGACGGCCAGCGACCAGACCGTCGGCAGGTCTGCGGCGGCGCCGACTCGCGCCCACGACGCGCCGCCGTCGCGGCTCCGGAACACGCCGGTGTCGCCGGCGGCCAGGAGGCCGCGTGGCTCGCCCGGCACGACCGCCAGCGCCTGGATGCGGCTGTTCAGCGGGAACGGTTTCCGGTGGCGCACCCATGACGTGCCGGCGTCCGGGCTGTGCCAGACACCCCAGCCGGCGGTCCCGAGAACGATGTGGTAGTCCATGGAGCACCACCACTACACGAAGCCGCCGTTGTGGGCAATCCCGTTGCCGTCGCACGCGCCGGCGAGGGCCTTGACCTTGGCAGCGGCCCCGGCCATGCTACCGGCCGCGACACCAACACGTGAGGAGCGATCGAATGTCCCGACGGTTCTACGCCATCGCCGCCGGAGTCCTGGCCGCGGCGTGCCTGGGCGTGGCGGCCTACGCTCAGGAGCCGGCGCCACCCCCGTTTGCGACCACCAAGGTCGATGGCACCCACAACGTCGACGTCTTCCGCCCGCAAGCCGTGGTGACCTGCGTCGACGAGATCGAGAAGGTCTCGCGCGATTGCGGCCTCTGGGGCCGCGGTACATGAGCCAGTGACCGATTTTCTGGGCCTTCGCGACCGGGTCATCGTCGTCACCGGGGGCGCGTCCGGCATGGGACGCGCGATCGCCCGGGCGGCGGGTCGCGAAGGCGCGCGACTCGTGCTCGCGGACTTCGACGGCGATCGGCTGAAGGCCACCGCGGCCGAGATCGGCGGCGAGGTTCGCCACCTGCGCGCCGACGTCACTAGCCTGTCGGAGATCGACGCGGTCTTCGATCTGGCCGAGCGCGAGTTCGGCCGAATCGACGGCCTCGTCACGTGCGCCGGCATCATCACGACGTTGCCGCTGCTCGAGATCACCTCCCACGAGTGGGATCGCGTCTTCGCGGTGAACGCGAAGGGCACGTTCTTCACGGTGCAGGCCGCGCTCAAGCGGATGCTCCCGCGGGGGCAGGGGCGCATCGTCACGATCGGCTCCGACAGCTACAAGCTCGGCGGCGGCCGGATCGCCAACATTCCCTACGCCTCGAGCAAGGGTGCGGTCGTCACCATGACGAAGGGTTTTGCGCGCGCGGTCGCCGGCACAGGGATCCGCGTCAACTGCGTCAACCCCGGCCCTTGCGATACGCCGATGCACGCGCCGCTCACGCCGGAGCAGCGCGCGATGGTCGCCGGCCGCGTGCCGATGGGCCGCTTCGGCCGTCCCGAAGAGATCGCGAACGCCGTCCTGTTCCTGCTCTCCGACGCCGCCAGCTTCGTGCACGGCGAGAGCTTCAACGTCGACGGCGGCGTGCTGATGGAGTAACGCATGGCCAGGAGGATCGCGTGATGAAGCTCGGGCTGAGCATCGGCTACTCGGGTGCGGAGCTGCGTCTGCCGGTCGAGAAGGTCCTGCTCGCGGAGCGCCTCGGGTTCGACTCGGTCTGGACGGCGGAGGCCTACGGCTCGGACGCGATCACGCCGCTCGCGTACCTGGCGGCGCTGACGAAGCGCATTCGCCTGGGCACCGGCATCATGCAGCTCGCCGCGCGCCCGCCGGTGTCGGCGGCGATGGCCGCGGGCACGGTCGACGCGCTCGCGGGCGGCGGCCGCGTGATCGCCGGGCTCGGCGTCTCGGGCCCGCAGATCGTCGAGGGCTGGTACGGCCAGCCCTGGGGCAAGCCATACTGGCGTATCCGCGACTACGTCACGATCATGCGCAAGGTCTTCGAGCGGAAGGATCCCGTCGCCCACGCCGGACGCGAGATCTCGCTGCCGTACACGGGCCCGGGCGCGCTCGGCGTCGGCAAGCCGCTCACGTCGATCCTGCACATGAATCCGCGGCTGCCGATCTGGCTGGGCACCGGCACCGAGGCCAACGTCAAGCTGACGGCCGAGATCGCCGACGGATGGCTGCCGCTCGGCTTCGTGCCTCGGCTCATGCCGATGCTGGGGCCCTGGCTCGAGGAAGGCTTCCGGCGTGCGGGCGGTGGCAAGGGCTTCGCAGATTTCGAGATCCAGCCGCGGGCCGAGGTGTCGATCACCGACGACGTGCGCGGAGCGCTGGCGCGCATGAAACCGCGCGTGGCGCTCTACGTCGGCGGCATGGGCCACCGCGACAAGAACTTCCACAAGGAAATGATGATCCGCCGCGGCTTCGGCGACGCCGCCCAGAAGATCCAGGAGCTGTTCCTCGCCAAGCGCAAGGACGAAGCCGTGGCGGCCGTGCCCGACGAGTTCTGCGACGAGATGGCCCTGGTCGGGCCCGTCGCCCGGATCCGCGAGCGCTATCGGGCCTGGGCCGAGTGCGGCATCACCGGGCTGACGATCACGACCGAACAGCCCGAGGCGATGGAGCTGATGGCGAGCCTCGCAGGCCCCGCGCGGTAGCAACGATCGCGTGAGCGCCGAAAGCGACCTTCAGGCCCAGGTCGAAGCGCTGCGGCAATCTCTCCAGGAGGAGAGAGCCAAGACCGCGCGCCTCGCCCAGGCATTGACGGAGACTCAGGGAGGGCAGGCGGCGGCGAGCGAGATTCTCCGGGTCATCTCGAGCTCGCCCTCCGACGTCCAGCCCACGTTCGACTCGATCGCGCGCAGCGCGACGCGCCTCTGCGAGGGGCAGTTTTGCTTCGTCCTGCGCTTTGCCGACGATCTCCTTCATTTCGGTGCCTGTGATGGACTGTCGCCGGAAGGTCTGGCGGCCTTTCTGCAGACGCTTCCGCGGCCGGCCGATGAGGACACCGCGGCCGGGCGTGCCATCGTTCATCGCGCGGTCTCGCACATCAAGGATGTGCGAACTGATCCCAGCTACGGGGTTCCCTCGGTCGCTCAGGCGGTGACCTACCGAAGCCTCATCGCGGTCCCGATGGTGCACGGTCGAGAGCCGATCGGCGCGATCACCGTCGGGCATGCTAAGGTCGGCGGGTTCTCCGACAGCCAGATCGATCTGCTCAGGATGTTCGCCGATCAGGCGGTCATCGCGCTAGAGAACACACGCCTGTTCAAGGAGCTCGAGGCGAAGAACGTCGACCTGACCGAGGCGCTGAAGCAACAGACGGCCACGGGCGAGATCCTTCGCGTCATCTCCAGCTCGCCGACCCAGGTTCAGCCGGTGTTCGATGCCATCGTTCGCAGCGCCAGCCTGCTCTGCGGCGGCGAGCACGCCATCGTGACCCGCTACGATGGCGAGCTCCTTCACCTGGCCGCTCAGCACAATCCGCGGCCTCGCGCCGCCGAAGAGACGGAAGCCATTTTTCCGCAGCGGCCGAGTCGCGAGACGTCGCTGTCCGGGCGCGCGTTTGTCGACGCTCGCATGGTTCATGTCCCGGAGGTCGCGCGCGAAGAGCTGGAGCCATCGGTGCGCGAGGCGTATGGCCGGATGCGCCTGAACGCCTTGCTCGCGGTGCCGATGATCCACGAAGGCCGCCCCATCGGCGTGGTCTCGGTCTCCCGCGCGACTCCTGGGCCGTTCTCGGACCGTCAGATCGCCTTGCTGAGGACCTTCGCCGATCAGGCGGTGATCGCCATCGAGAACGTTCGCCTCTTCACGGCGCTGGAGGCGCGCAACAGCGAGCTCAGGACGGCGCTCGAGCAGCAGACGGCGACCAGTGAGCTCCTCAAGGTGATCGGCCGGTCAACGTTCGACCTCCAGCCGGTCTTCGACACGCTGGCCGAGAATGCGGTTCGACTGTGCGAGGCCGAACGGGCCAACATCTTCCGCTTCGACGGTGAGCTGCTCCGGGTGGTTGCGGGGCACAACGTGCCAGCCGACAACATGGCGTTTCTCGAGCGCAATCCCATCGTACCGGGACGCCACAGCGCTTCTGCGCGCGCCGCGCTCGAGCGTCGCACGATCCACCTCCACGATGTGCGAGCCGACCCCGAGTATTCCTACGGGATTGCCCAGGTGGGCGCTATCCGGACCGTGCTGGCGATCCCGATGCTCAAGGCGGACGAGCTACTCGGGGTGATCCTGATCTATCGAGAGGTGGTCCGGCCATTCAACGACGGCCAGATCGTCTTGATGGAAACCTTCGCCGACCAGGCGGCGATCGCCATCGAGAACGCGCGGTTGCTCAGCGAGCTACAGACGAAGAACGCGGATCTGACCACGGCGCTGGAGCAGCAGACGGCGACCGCCGAGATTCTCCGGGTCATTTCGAGCTCTCCCACCGACGAGCAGCCGGTCTTCGAGGCGATCGTGCAGAACGCACGCCAGCTCTGCGAAGCGGCCTTCAGCGTCGTCTTTCTCGCCGAGTCCGGACAGCTGAGGCTCGCGGCCGTCCACGGCCTCGACGAGACGGGGATTGCGGCGTTCGCGCGCGCCTACCCGCGGCCGATCGCTCGCGATACCACGTCGGGCCGCGCGCTGCTGGAGCGTCGTATCATCCACATGGCCGATTCGTGGCTCGATCCGGAGTACACGCACCCGCTCCGCGACGTCATCCATTTGCGATCGATCCTCACGGTGCCAATCTTCCGGGAGGAGACGCCGGTCGGCGCGATCAGCGTCTGGCGCGGCGAGCCGAGGCCCTTCACCGACAAGCAGATCACACTGCTCGAGACGTTCGCCGATCAGGCGGTGATCGCGCTCGAGAACGTGCGCCTGTTCAAGGAGCTGGAGGCACGTAACGGCGAGCTGCGGACGGCCCTCGAGCAGCAGACGGCGACCAGCGAGCTCCTGAAGGTGATCGGCCGGTCCACGTTCGATCTGCAGCCGGTCTTCGACACGCTGGCCGAGAACGCGGTTCGGCTGTGTGACGGCCGGCACGCCCTGGTCTTCCGGTTCGACGGGCAAGTGCTAAGAGTCGTGGCGTCCTACAACATCTCGCCGGAGCTGCGAGCGTTCCAGGAGCAGAACCCCATTGTGCCGGGACGGGGAAGCTGCGCCGGCCGGGCCGCGCTCGAGCGGCGTACGGTCCAGATCCTCGATGCACGTTCCGATCCCGAATACAGCTATGGCTCGCGAGAGGTGAGCCCCTTCCGAACCTTGATTGCCGTGCCCATGCTCCGAGCCGGCGAGCTCTTGGGGGCGATCAATATCGTCCGGTACGAGGTCGCGTCATTCACCGACAGCCAGATCTCTTTGATGGAGACCTTCGCCGACCAAGCGGCCATCGCCATCGAGAACGCACGGCTGCTCAGCGAGCTCCAGTCCAAGAACGCTGACCTCACCGAGGCTCTCGAGCAGCAGACCGCCACCGGAGACATCCTGCGCGTGATCAGCAGCTCGCCGACGAACGTCCAGCCCGTCTTCGACACGATCGCGAGGCGCGCGAAGCGACTCTGCGACGCGCGGGAGTGCGGGGTGTTCCAGTTTGACGGCGAGCTGATCCACCTCGTCGCCCAGGCCGACACCGGCGCGGACTGGGCGGATGCGCTCCGAAGCGCGTACCCGCGTCGGCCTGACCGTGGCATGGTCACGGCGCGGGCTATCCAGACGGGTTCCCCCGTGCACGTCCCCGATGTCCAGGCGGATCCGGAGTTCGAGCTGACGGAGGCCGCGCGGGCCGCGGGCGTGCGCACCACCCTGTCCGTTCCGATGGTCCGTGAGGGTGAGGTGATCGGCGCCATTACCGTGGACCGACGCGAGGCCAAGCCGTTCCTCGGCAAGCAGATCGGCCTCGTGAAGATCTTCGCCGACCAGGCGGTCATCGCCATCGAGAACGTGCGCCTGTTCAAGGAGCTGGAGGCGCGGAACAGCGAGCTGCGCGTCGCGCTGGAGCAGCAAACGGCCACCAGCGAGCTGCTCAAGGTGATCGGCCGGTCCACGTTCGATCTCCAGCCGGTGTTCGACACCTTGGCTGACAACGCGGTCAGGCTATGCGAGGCGGAGCGCGCGATCATCTTCCGCTTCGATGGCCGTGTTCTCAGGATTATGGCGGCCAACAACGTCCCCGAGGAGAGCCGCGCATTCATGGAGCAGAATCCGCCGGCGCCGGGACGTGTGAGCACCGCGGCGCGTGCGGCTCAAGCACGGCGTACAGTGCATATCCTCGACGCGCAGACCGACCCGGAGTACACCTACGGGATGGCCCAGCTCGAAAACGTCCGGACCGTGCTCGCGATCCCGATGCTCCGGGCCGGTGAGCTGCTCGGGGTGATCGTCATCTACCGTCACGAGGTCCTTCCGTTCGCGAACAGCCAGATCGCACTCATGGAAACCTTCGCCGACCAGGCGGCCATCGCCATCGAGAACGCGCGGCTGCTCACCGAGCTACAGGCGCGCACGGACCAGCTGACCCATTCGGTCCAGGAGCTCAAGGCGCTCGGTGAGGTCAGCCAGGCTCTCAGCTCCACACTCAATCTCGAGACCGTCCTGCACACCATCGTTGCCCGAGCCAACCAGCTCGCCGGCACCGACTCGTGCACGGTCTACGAGTACGACGAGCGCGCCGAGACGTTCGTGTTTCGCGCCACGCACGGGCTCGACGAGGAGGTCGTGGCGGTGGCCCGGCACGCACCGATCCGGCGTGGCGAGGGAATCGCCGGCCGCATGGCGGTGACGCGCGAGCCGATTCAGATTCCCGACATCGCCGAGTCCGGGGCCTACACCGGCCCCTTGCGCGACGTCCTGTTGAGAACGGGAACCCGGGCGCTGCTGAGCGTTCCACTCCTGCGAGAGGATCTTCTCATCGGTGGCCTCACCGTGAACAAGAAGACCCCTGGAGAATTCTTGCCCGAGGTCATCGATCTCCTCAAGACCTTCGCCTCGCAGTCGGCTGTCGCGATCCAGAATGCGCGGCTGTTCCGCGAGATCGAGGACAAGAGTCGCCAGCTGGAGGTCGCCGACCGCCACAAGTCCGAGTTCCTGGCCAACATGTCGCACGAGCTGCGCACGCCGCTCAACGCGATCATCGGCTACAGCGAGATGCTCCAGGAAGACGCCGCAGATCTCGGTGCGGAGCAGTTCACCGACGATCTCAAGAAGATCAACGCGGCCGGCAAGCATCTGCTCGAGCTGATCAATGCCGTGCTCGATCTATCCAAGATCGAAGCCGGGAAGATGGATCTGTACCTGGAGACCTTCGACATCCCCACCTTGATCCGCGACATCGGCGCGGTGATCCAGCCCCTCGCTGCAAAGAACGCCAACCAGCTCGAGGTCGTGTGCCCGGCGACCACCGGCACGATGCGGGCGGATCTGACGAAGGTGCGCCAGGCCCTGTTCAATCTCTTGAGCAACGCGTGCAAGTTCACCGATCACGGTACGGTGACCCTGGCGGTGAGCCGCGAGCGGAGCGACGATTACGACTGGCTCTGCTTCAGCGTGAGCGACACCGGCATCGGCATGACGCCCGAGCAGCTTGCGCGTCTGTTCGAGGCGTTCTCGCAGGCCGACGCAGCCACGACGCGGAAGTACGGCGGCACCGGGCTCGGCCTGGCGCTCAGTCGGCGTCTCTGCCGCATGATGGGCGGCGACGTCACCGTCGAGAGCGAGCCCGGGCGCGGCAGCACGTTCACGATCCGGTTACCCGCCGTCGTGGCCGAGGCGACGGAGCAGACGCCGGAGCCGGTAGCAGCGGAGCGGGCGGCGCCAACCGTCGGCACCGTCCTGGTCATCGACGACGAGGCGGCGATTCGCGACCTGATGCAGCGCTACCTCGCGAAGGAAGGATTCCGCGTCGTGGCGGCGGCCGGCGGCGAGGAGGGGTTGCGGCTCGCCCGGGAGCTGCGGCCGGACGCGATCACGCTCGACGTAATGATGCCCGGGCTCGACGGCTGGGCAGTCCTGACCGCGCTCAAGGCGGACCCCTCTGTTGCCGACATCCCCGTCATCATGCTGACGATCATCGACGACAAGAACCTCGGCTATGCGCTGGGCGCGGCCGACTACCTGACCAAGCCCATCGAGCGCGACCGGCTGCTGGCGGTGGTCCGGACGCATCGTCGCGATCACCCGGTGCTGGTCGTCGACGACGACGCCACGCTTCGCCAGCTCCTGCGCCGCATGCTCGAGCCCGAGGGCTACACGGTCGTCGAGGCCGAGAACGGCCGGGTCGCACTCGATCGCCTGCGCGGCGTCGCGCCGAGCGTCGTGCTGCTCGACCTCATGATGCCGGAGATGGACGGCTTCGAGTTCGTCGCCGAGTTCCGCCGCCACGAGGCGTGGCGCGCGATCCCCATCGTGGTCATCACGGCGCGTGACCTCTCGCACGCCGACCGCGAGCGGCTCAACGGCTATGTCCAGAAGATCCTCCAGAAGGGCGCCCACGGCCGCGATCAGCTGCTCGCCGAGGTGCGTGACCTGGTCGTGGCGAGCGTCGCCCGTCGGAGACCGAGCGCCTGATGGCCAAGATTCTCCTGGTGGAAGACAACGAGATGAACCGGGACATGCTGTCCCGCCGCCTGGCCCGGCGCGGATACGAGGTGGCGATCGCCGTCGACGGTGAGCAGGGCGTGGCGATGGCGCGCTCGGAAGCGCCGGCGCTGGTCTTGATGGACATGAGCCTGCCGGGGCTCGATGGATGGGAAGCGACGCGCCGGATCAAGGCGGCGCCGGAGACGCGCGCGATTCCGGTGATTGCGCTCACGGCGCACGCGATGGCGGGCGACCGCGAGAAGGCCCTCGGAGCCGGCTGCGACGATTTCGACACCAAACCCGTCGACTTTGCCCGGCTGATCGAGAAGATCGAGGCGCTGCTCGGGCGGGCCGCCGGCGCGTGAGCATCGATCCGGCCGCACAGCTGCGGCACGAGCTGCGCACGCCGCTGAACCACATCATCGGCTACGCCGAGCTGCTGCTCGAGGAGCTCGCGGACGGGGGCAAGCCCGAGCTGGCGACGGGGCTCGCGGCACTCCGCGTCGACGCGCGCCAGCTCCTGACCTTGCTGAACGACGTCCTGGCGCGCGGACAGGCGGGCCCGCCCGATCTTGCGGCGGCGCGCGGCACGCTCGGAGCGCCGCTCGAGCGCATCCGCGCGGCGGGCGAGGCCTTGCGGCGGCAGGCGGCGCAGACGAACGCCGAGTCTCTCCTGCCCGATCTGGAGCGGATCCGCGCCGCGACCGATCGCCTCGGCGAGCTCCTGCGCCACGGCGGCGTCGGGCCGGATCGAGAGGGACCGGGCGAGGCGGCGAGCGCGCGGCCCGGCGCCGGCGGGCCGACACCGGTCCGTCCGGTGATCCTCGTCGTGGACGACAACGAGGAGAACCGCGACATGCTGGTTCGCCGCCTGACTCGCCAGAGCTACGAGGTGCTCGGCGCGGCGGGCGGGCGCGCGGCGCTCGAGACGCTCGGCGCGCGCCCCGTCGACCTCGTGCTGCTGGACGTGATGATGCCGGATCTGGACGGGTATGCCGTCCTCCAGCGCTTGAAGGCCGACCCGGCGCTCCGCGACATCCCGGTGCTGATGATCTCGGCGCTGGATGATCTGGAGAGCGTTGTGCGCTGCATCCAGCTCGGCGCCGAGGACTACCTCGGCAAGCCCTTCGATCCCGTCCTGCTCCAGGCTCGGATCGGCGCGTGCCTGGAGAAGAAGCGGCTTCACGATCAAGAGGCACGCCATCGACGGGAGCTCGCCGAGCTGAACCGGACCCTCGAGGGGCGCGTCGCCGAGCAGGTCGCTCAGCTCGAGCGCCTGGGCCGGCTCAAGCGCTTCTTCTCGCCGCAGCTCGCCGAGCTGATCGTGACCGGCGGCACGGACGATCCGCTGAAGACGCACCGGCGCGAGGTGACCGTCGTGTTCCTCGATCTTCGCGGCTTCACGGCGTTCGCCGAGACGGCCGAGCCGGAGGAGGTCATGGGCGTGCTGCGCGAGTATCACGCGGCGATGGGTCGGCTGATTCTGCAGCACGAGGGCACGCTCGAGCGCTTCACCGGCGACGGGATGATGATCTTCTTCAATGACCCGGTCGAGGTCTCGAACCCGGCGGAGCGGGCGATCCGCATGGCCGTCGCGATGCGCGGCGTCGTCGACGAGCTCGCAGCGCGCTGGCGAAAACGCGGGTGGGACCTGGCCCTCGGCGTGGGCATCGCCGAGGGGTACGCCACGATCGGCGCCATCGGTTTCGAGGGCCGCATGGACTACGGCGCGATCGGGACGGTCACGAACCTCGCGGCGCGGCTGTGCGCGGAGGCGGCCAGTGGACAGATCTTGATCTCGGCCCGGGTCGCCGGGGCGGTCGAGAGCATCATCGAGGCCGCTGACGTGGGGCCGGTCACGCTAAAGGGACTGGCCCGACCGGTACCGGTTTGGAGCGTGCGCGGCTTACGGTAGACCTCCAGCCCCTCGTCGATCAGGTTCACGACCCAGTAGTCGGCGACTCCCGCCCGCGCGTACAAGCGGCCCTTGCGCAATCGGTCGATCACCAGCGACGTTTCAGCCACCTCGACCAGCCGCACCGGTCGAGATGGATGGGTGTCCAGGTAGTCTCGAGGCGTGCCCGGCACGAAGCGGGCCTTCACCAATTTGGAGCCGACGCAACTTGCGATAGACTGGCGGCGATGACCATAGCCATTCGCCAGATCCATCCGGTGTTCGTGGGGGAAGTGTCCGGAGTCGACCTCGCGAAGCCGCTCACCGCCGACGAGATCGCGGCGATCGAGACGGGGATGGACCGCTATGCCGTGCTCGTCTTCCACGATCAGAAGATCACCGACGAGCAGCAGATGGCGTTCAGTCTCAATTTCGGCCCGCTGGAGGACGCCCGGGGCGGCAACATCACGAAGCCCGAGGACCGGCGGCTGCAGGTCGGCATGAACGACGTGTCGAACCTGGGCAAGGACGGGCGGCCGATGGAGCGCGACTCGCGCCAGCGCGCCTTCAACCTGGGCAACATGCTCTGGCACTCCGACAGCTCGTTCCGGCCCATCCCGGCCAAGTACTCGATCCTCAGCGCGCGCGTGGTCAATCCCATCGGCGGCAACACCGAGTACGCCGACATGCGCGCGGCCTGGGACGCGCTGGACTCGGCGACGAAGGCGGAGATCGAGGACCTCGTGTGCGAGCACTCGCTGATGTACTCGCGCGGCTCGCTGGGGATGCTGGACTACTCGGACGAGGAGAAGGCCATGTTCAAGCCGGTGCGCCAGCGCCTGGTGCGCACGCACCCGGTGACGAAGCGCCGGTCGCTGTATCTCTCCTCGCACGCCGGGGCCATCCTCGGCATGCCGGTGGCCGAGGCGCGCATCCTGCTCCGCGACCTCAACGAGCACGCCACCCAGCCGAGGTTCGTCTACGCGCACACCTGGCGGCCGGGCGACATCGTCATGTGGGACAACCGGCAGGTGATGCACCGCGTGCGCCGCTACGACGACACCCAGCCGCGCGACATGCGCCGCACGACCGTGGCGGGCGACAGCCCCACCGTCGCGCAGGTCTAGCGGCTCCCCCCGAGCCGCGACGCGCGGCGGCTGCCCGATCACTCCGTGACTTGACCGGG
>CAYVHH010000589.1:0-9350 GCA_964450175.1 uncultured bacterium
AGCCCGGCGCGCCGGCACGCGCGTAGATTCCTCGTGGGGCATGTCCCACCTCGCGCCGGGCCTCGCGCTCGCGGCACACCTCGGGCGGACAGACGAGCTGGACCTCCGCGAATCGCGGGATCAGCTGGCGCGCCAGGTCGCGCCACGCCCGACGGTGCGCCGTGGCGTCGATGATCACCGGCGTGCCGGCGGCGGTCAGCGTCATCGCCATGTAGACGAGCGCGCGGTAGACGACGTCACGCTCGGTATCCGTATAGGTCGGCGACGGGGTCACGAACTCGCGAATCTCGTCGAGCTCCAGCACGACGACCGGGCGGCCCGCGGCGCTCAGCTCCGCGGCCGCCGCCCGGGCGAGCACCGACTTGCCGCTCGCCGGCGGTCCGGTGATCCAGATCGCCGAGCTCACCGGGGCGTCTCCAGGAGCACCTGGACGTCGGCGGGATCGAACCGCGAGTCGAACATCATCCGCCGGGCGAAGTGGATCAGGGTACGGCGGAGTGGGTCCGAAAGCTCCGGGTACCAGAGCGGGTGCGCGATGACCAGCGCGCGGAACGCGAGGAACAACGGCAGCGCCTCGAGCACCTCCTGGTCGTGCGACTCACGCAGATAGCTCTCGAGGAAGGTACAGAAGAGGAATCCGAACGGCTCGGCGGTGCGGCACCGGAGCCCATAGAACAGATAGTTGACGCCCAGCGCCGCCACGTCGTCCGCGGGCTCGCCCCATTCCCCGCGGCTCCGATCGAGGACGGAAAAGTCCGTTTCGCTGCGGAAGAGTAGGTTCCACGGATGGAAGTCGCCGTGTGTCCGCGACAGCCGATGCGTGCGCGTCCGCAGCCGCCACCGCCACGAGACCGCCGTTCGCTCGACGTCCTCGCAGATCTCAGGCGGAAGCAGCGGATACGGATGCGGATAGCTGTCGAGGACGCCCATCAGGCATTCTCCGTGGCCGATCACCTCACGGATGCGGCGATGGTACAGCGTCGGCTCGTCGCGCTTCACGGCGTGGACCTCGGCCAGGAAGCGTCCGAGCTCCTGGGCACGGGCCACGTCGAGCTCCCGCAGTGGCGCCTCGAGCAGGCGCTCGAGATCGAGCCAGTAGAGCGCCCCGTCCACTTTCTCCACGAGCTGGAAGAACTCCGTGGCGTCCGCGACCGAGGCCAGCTCGCCCGAGCTTCGAACGATTCCCACGTCGAGGCTCTTCGCGTGGCGCGGAAAGCTGTTGTAGGCGGCGTGGCCGTAGAGCGCTTGCCACGCGCGATCCGCGGGGTAGTCGTGCCCGAATCCCTGGGCCGGCCGGGTCCGCGAGACCACGAGCGAGCGCGGCACACCGCCGACGACGCATTCGACCTCGAACGGCACGCCGTATCCGAAGCCCTTCGGATCGTCGGCGCCGTCGGCTCCAGGCTTCAGCGGTCGCAAGTCCAGAACCTCGACGCGCCCGGCGAGCACGCGCGTCAGATAGCGCGCCAGCTGATCGCGGTCGATCATGGACGAGCCCGCCGCGGCCGTCACGACCGGCGCACCTGCTCGCCACTGTCCGGGGTCGAGACTGCCTCGACCGCGCCCAGCAGGGGCAGAAGGGGCGAAGTGACGTCCCGGACGAGCAGGATCGGCGTTCGCGTGCCGTGAAGCACCGATTCGGCAACCGAGCCGAAGATCAGCCGCCCGATTCCGCCGCGTCCGTGGCTGGTCATGATGATGAGGTCGACCTTCTCGAGCGCCGCGGCTTCGACGATCGTGGGCGCCGCCGGCCCGTACCAGACCGCGGTGCGCACCCGGGTGATCCCGCATTCTCGGAGCCCCGCAGCGACCCCGTTCAGATAGCTCTCGGCCTCGCGGACCGCGTACAGCTTCTCCTCGTTCTCGTCGGATCCGGGCGAACGCATCTCCTCGGCGGCTCGGACCAACAGAAGAGTGGTATCGGGCTGTTCGGTCAGGATGTCGATCGCCGTCTCGAGCGCCGCTTCCGCCAGGTCCGAACCGTCCAGCGGGATCAGGATCTTCTGCATCGCCATCGCTCCTCCTTGGCGCGTTTCGCGCTCCAGTCGTGGAGAGAGCAACCTGACTGCCAGGATGGACGACGAAGAAAAACGCGCGCTTAGCCGTCCGGCGCTCTCACGGCGGGTGAGGCAGCGCTACCCCGGTGGGACGCGCTTGCCCCGCCGCGCCCTGTGCGACGATCAGCCCGTTCTCCAGCGCGGGGCGAGTTTCCGGCGTTCGGGATCGCGCTCGTCATGGCATTGGCATTGCTGAACTCTCCGGAGGAATCAGAGCGAACGCGCTCTGGCTCCTGCACGCGGGCGGATCGGAGCGATGCGATGACAGACGAACGAGTCCTGATCCTGGGCGCCGCCGGGCGCGACTTCCACAACTTCAACGTCGTCTACCGCGACGACCCCGCGGCGACGGTCATGGCGTTCACCGCGACCCAGATCCCCGGCATCGCCGGGCGCCGGTACCCCGCCGCGCTGGCGGGCCCCCGGTATCCGTCCGGTATCCCGATCGAGGACGAGTCCGAGCTCGAGATCCTCTGTCGTCGCCACAAGGTGACGCAGGTGGTCTTTGCCTACAGCGACGTGTCGCACGCCCACGTGATGCGCATCGCCTCGCGCGTGCTGGCCGCCGGCAGCGACTTCGTGCTGCTGGGTCCCGACCGGACGATGCTGCGGGCGGCGGTGCCCGTCGTCGCGGTCTCGGCCGTGCGAACGGGGTGCGGCAAGTCACCGATCGCCCGATGGCTCGGCGCCAGGCTCCGGGCGCGCGGGCTCCGGGTCGCCGTGCTGCGTCATCCGATGCCGTACGCGGATCTCGAGCGGCAGCGTGTGCAACGCTTCGAGAAGCTCGAGGACCTCGACGTCGCGGCGTGCACGATCGAGGAGCGCGAGGAATACGAGCCCCACCTGGCGATGGGCAATCTGGTATTCGCCGGCGTCGACTACGGTCGCATCGCCGCCCAGGCCGCGTCGGAGGCCGACGTGATCGTCTGGGACGGCGGCAACAACGACTTCCCGTTCCTGCGGCCCGATCTGCACATCGTCGTCGTCGACGCGCTCCGCCCGGACGACGCGCGCGGCTATCATCCCGGAGAAGCCGTCCTCCGCACAGCCGACGTCATCGTCGTGAACAAGGTCGATGCCGCCTCCAGCGGGCAGGTCGAGCGGGCGATCGCCGCCGCCCGTGCTGTCAATGCACGGGCGCGACTGGTGCAGGCCGCCTCGCCGGTCCGCCTGGACGACCCGGCTGCCGTTCGAGGACGACGGGCGCTCGTCGTCGAAGACGGCCCGACCATCACGCACGGGCAGATGCCCCACGGCGCGGGATTCGTGGCGGCAACGGGTGTCGGCGCGACCGTGGTCGACCCGAGGTCAGCATCGGCACCCGCCCTCGAGGCCGTGTTCTCGCGGTATCCACATATCGGACCGGTCCTGCCCGCCGTCGGCTACAGCCGTGAGCAGCTCGACGCCCTCCAGGCCACGATCGCCCACGTGGACGCCGACGTCGTCGTCGCGGCCACTCCGGTCGATCTTGCTCGCCTGATCACGATCGACAAGCCGGTCGTCCGGGCCAGGTACGAGTTCGCGGAGACCGCCAGCCCCGGCCTCGGCGGCTGCGTCGACGACTGGCTGGCACGCCTCCCCGCGCGGCCCCGCCAGCCTTGGTGAGCTGGCTGGCTTAGCGGCGGCCGGCGCGTTCCTCGCCCTGCTTGCGCCGGACCGCTTCGCCGCGGATTCGCGCCCGGCACGCCTCGCAGATGAGGTCGTCCTGGCTCGGGCCCCCGCACACCGCGCAGGACATCGTTTCCGCGACCGCGTCGACTACGACGGGAGCTCCAGCGGTGTCGGCCGCGGCCGCCGGCACCATGAGAACGCGACAGCTCGCCCGGCGCACGACGGCTTCGGCCACGCTGCCCAGCAGGGCATGCGATACGCCCGTCCGTCCGTGCGTGCCCATCACGATCAGATCGATCGCGCTGCGACGAGCGTAGTCGATGATCTGCGAGGCTACCCGGCCCGAGGCGATCGCCGTCACGATCGACAGGTCCGCTCCGAGCTCGGCCGCGGCGGCGCGCAGCGCCTCCGGGGCCGGCGTCGGATCGGTGACCGGCGGCACGACGTGCAGAACATGGAGGCGCGCGCCGAAGCGGCGCGCGACCTCGGCCGCCGTACGTCCGGCGAGACGCGAGGCCTCCGAAAAATCGGTCGCGAAGAGCACGGCACGGAAGGTCAAGGCGGTCGTCATGACGTCAGGCCTTCGGGCGTTCCTTGACGATCAGGACCGAGCATCGCGCGTGGTGCAGCACCTTCTCCGACACCGAGCCGAGCAGGACCCGCGCCACGCCGCCCAGGCCGCGGGCTCCCACCACGACGAGATCGGTGTCGAAGTCCTGCGCGGTCGCCACGATCTCCTCGGCGGCGTCGCCGGTGGGCGTGGACCGCGTCACGCGCGTGATCGTGTCGTCCAGCTGGCCGGCCGCCCGCTCGAGCACCTTGTCGAGCTCGCCGCGGCGCTCGGCCTCGAGCTCCATGAGCATCTTGACGAGCTGCCCGTGCAACGATTGCGGCGCGGTAGTTGGGTAGCGAAGCCGCTCGACCACGCTGAGCAAGCGGACCCTCGTCTGTCGCGGCAGGGCGAGCGACCGCAAGAAGCGAACGGCCTGAAACGAGTCCTCGGAGCCGTCCATCGCGACGAGCACGCTGCCGAGCTTTCGACGCGGGCCCTTGACGACCAGGACGGGACACCGGGCATGACGGGCCACCGCGTCCGAGACGCTTCCCAGCAGGAACCGCTTGATCCCACCCAGGCCCCGGGCGCCCAGCACGACGAGGTCGGCTTTCCACTCATCGGCCTGCCGAACGATCTCCGTCCTCGGATCGCCCTCGGAGACACCGGTCTCGATCGTGAAGCCGCGCGCCGCCAAGACGGCGCGGGCCTGCTCGGTGACGTCCTGTGCCTGATCGAGGACCGCGCGCTTGAGCGCAGGGGCTGAGGTGGCGTCGAGGGCGAACTCCGGCAGGGAGACGACGGCGATGATCCGAACCATCGTGGACGCCGGCAGCGGCAGCTCTTTCAGGAACGCGGCGGCCGCCCGGGAGTTCTTGGAGCCGTCCGTGGCCAGAACGACGCGCACGGCTCAGCCTTTCCTCGGGTCACGAACCGCATATCCGCGGGCTTCGAGATTCGCGATCGCCGCCCTCGGGTCCATCGACCGCACGCGGACCACCACGTCCTTGTGCCCCGAGCGGTCGCCAAGGGTCATGATGCTCGAGATCGCGACCGGAGCCTCCTCGACGGCATGGACGAGATCGGCCAAGGTCGCGCTGTCCTCCGGAAGCCGGACGTCGATCCGACTCGACGGCTCCCCCGCGCCCATGCCTCTCACGAACAGCTCCAGGACGTCCGTCTCCGTGACGATGCCGATGAGGCGCCCCCGCTCGGTGACGGGCAAGGCACTCACCTTCTCCTTCACCATGAGCCTCGCCGCCTCCTCGATCGGGAACATGCGGCCGACCGTGATGACCGCGCGGGTCATGATCTCGTCGACGGTGACCGCGTCGAGCAGGTATCGCAGTTCATGGGCCTCCAGACTCGTCGCGGGCGAGGCCATGGCGCGCTTGAGGTCGCGGTCGGAGACGATGCCGACGAGCTGGTCGTCCTCGACGACCGGGAGATGGCGGATACCGCGGTGCTGGACGAGCCGCACGGCCTCCGGCAGCGTAGTCTTCGGGGTGATCGTGAGCACAGCCGCCTGCATCACGTCCGCGACGAGCATCGTGTCCCTCCTCTTCGAGCGACGCGGCGCGCGCCGCGTCCGAGATCCGTCATGCCCGCGGATCTCGCGGAGCACGGTAGAGCGTCACCGCCATGGGCGCCTTTCGGAACACCTGCTCGGCGACGCTTCCCAGCAGGGCGCGCTCGATGGAACCGCGTCCCCGGGTCATCATCGCAATCAGGTCGGCGTTCCAGGACTCGGCCTCGGCAAGGATCTCCTCGACCGGGTCACCGTACCGTACCGTGCACTCGAGCGAAACGCCATCAAGACCCATCGAAGCCGCGTGCAGGTAATCCAGACCCTCGGCCTCGAGACGCGCGGTCTCCTGATCCGCGTAGACCACCACGCGACCGTAGTCGTCCGTGACGCTCTCCGGGACGGGCGCCACGTGCAACACGCGGACGGTCGCGCCCGTGCTGCGCGCCAGCGCGCCGACCGCGTCGATCATGCTCTCGGCCTGAACCGCTTCGTCGAGTGGAACCAGGATGCGTTTCGCCATGGGCAGACCCTCCCCTCAGCTGCCCGACAAGGTCCGGGCGGCCGCGTAGTACTTCTTCGGACGTCGTTTCGCTTCGCGGCTGTTCTGGCGGATCCGACGGAGTCGGCGTTCGAGCTTCTCGAGCCCCGCGTCGAGCGCGAGGCGGGGTGTACTGGCGATTTCCTCCACGTGCACCGCGGGACGACGCGGCAGGCGGACCTCGAGGGCGCAGCGGATGGCCTCGCCGCCCTTCGGTCCGTTCTCGTCCGTGAACGCGACACGAGCCGTCGTCGGCTCGACCGGCAGCGACGCCAGCACGCGCGCCAGCCCGGACATCACTCGTGAGCGGACCGCCCGGCCGGCGGCGCCTCCGCGGAACTCGATCCTCGGTCGGGTCATGACGCCTCCTCAGTCGGCCAGGCGGATTTCTCCGGCCAGCACCCGGCGCAGGTCGCCGACAGAATCGCGAAGCAGCAGATGGCCCTGCGCATCCACGCCGAGTACCCGTCCTTCATAGGACGGGCCCTCGCCTCGCACCTCGACGCGCCGACCGGTCAAGATGTCCCGATCGCTCCACGCGGCCAGCAGCGGCGCGGGTCCCTGCGTCCGGTAGGTCTCGACCCAGCGGGCGAGGTGATTCAGGAGCGCCGCGGCGAACGCATTGCGATCAATCTCGCGGCCCGCGAACTCCGCGAGCGAGCCCGCGGCGTAGCCCGAGTGTCCGAGCGCGGTCCTGAGCGCTTTGCGCGTCACGTTCAGGTTCACGCCGAAGCCGACGATCACGTGGTCGACGCGGCTCTCGATCGTGGCGCACTCCACCAGGACGCCCGCCACCTTCTTGCCCTCGACGAGGACGTCGTTCGGCCACTTGATCGTGGCATCCAGGCTCTCCGCCCGGATCGCATCGCACACGGCCAGGGAGCCGACGAACGTGAGCACGCCCGCGTCGCGCGGTTCGAGGGTCGGGCGCAAGAGCGCCGAGAGGTAGAGATTGACGGCCGGCGGCGAGAACCAGGGCTTGCCGAAGCGGCCGTGGCCGGCGGTCTGCTCGTCGGCGACGACGACGGTTCCCTCGGGCGCGCCCTTCATCGCGAGGTCGCGCAACACGCTGTTGGTGGACGCGACGGCGCCGAAGAGCCGGATGTCACGCGCCAGGGCCGGGCTTGCGAGGTGCTTCTGGATGATCTGGATGTCCAGGTTCATGGCAACGTTCAGAGGCAACCGCGATGCCAGAACGGAGCTCCTGTGATTTCACGGTGTTGCCGTCCTCCGCACGGCGGCTCGGGCTCGGCCGTGGGGCTCCAGCGCCCCAGCGGTGCACCCCGGTCCCAGTGGGAGCCGGTCGACTAGAATGGCGCCGTGACACCACCGGGACCGGACTACCCGGCCGAGCTCGAGCGCGACCTCACGCTCAGAGACGGCGCGGTCGTCCGACTCCGACCGATCCGCCCCGACGACGCGCCGCGACTGCAGGCGCTCCACGGCCGGTTGAGCGGTGACACTGCCTACCACCGATTCTTCGCGATCGTGAAGCGCTTGCCGCCCGACTGGGCACGCCTCCTCGCCACGGTCGACTACCGCCGGCGCCTCGCCCTGGTCGTCGAAGCCCCGACCGGCGACGACCCCGAGCTCATCGCCGTGGGCCGTTACGACGCCCTCGACGAGCCCGACACCGTGGAGGTGGCGTTCGTGGTGCAGGACGACTGGCAGAACCGAGGTCTCGGGACGATGCTCTTCGACGCGATACTCCGGGCCGCCACGGCGCGATCTTATCGGCGGTTTCGCGCGTACGTGCTCGCCGACAACCGGCGCATGCTCGACCTGATCACCCGCTTCACCCGGGTCGAGTCGCGCAAGACCGAGCAGAGCGTGACGGAGGTTGTTTTCAGAACGTAACGTGCCTCACGGAAAAGAGACGACGATCGCCTCGCACTCCGGCGAGCCCGCTTCGGTCAGGACGATCTGCCGAAGCAGATCGGTCTCCGTGACGATCCCGACTACGCGCCCCTTTTCCACGACCGGGAGCGAGCCGATCCGGCGTCCCGCCATGACCCGCGCCGCCGTGCCGAGATCTTCGTCGGCATGGATGCTGACGGCCGGCGACGACATGACCTGCTTCACCGTGGCGGCTTTGAGCAGATCATCCGCCGCGACCTGTCCGATCCGCTCGAACACGCCCGGTGAGAAGAGGTAGTGGCGAAGATCGCGGTCGGTGACGATGCCCACCAGCGCTCCCTGCGCGTCCACGACCGGCAGATGTCTGACCCGCGCCGCGAGCATCCGGCCTATCGCCGAGTGAGCCGACTCCGCGGCGTCGATCGTTGCGACGTTCCGGCTCATCGTTTCGCTAACCCGCATTTTGTGCCTCCAGATTTCTGGCGATCGGGGCCGGCGCCCGCGGGAGGAACCGGATGGCTCCCCTCACGGCCGCCGGACCACGCGCGGCATAGGCCGTCGCCCACTTGTCGAGGGCGTTCAAGAACGCCGCGGCGACGACGTTCCAGTCGATCGGTCCGGACGCCCTGGCCTCGAGCGCGCGAACGTCGATCTCGGCGCCGAGGATGACGTAGCTCGTGCGATCGCCGGCCGGCGCGGTCTCGACCATGCTGCGTGCCGCAATGACGTCGTCGACGATCACCTCATCCGGCCATTTCGGCGTCACCGCGAGTTCATCGTGCCCGATCGCCTCGATGAGCGCCAGGGTCGCGATGGCCGAGAACAGAGGCACGGCGCCAACCGCCAGATGCGGCCGAAAGAGCGCGGCCGCGCCGAGCCGCGCTCCCTCGGTGGCGGAGAGGACGACGGTCCCCTCCTGCGCTCCCGCCTCGGCGAGCCGCCGGAGGATATCGCAGGTGACGGCTCCGGGGCCGAAGAGATAGATGTGGCGTCCCAGCAGATCACTCGTGAGCTCGCGCCGGATCGACGGAATAGAAATCATCGCCCTCTCCATCACCTCAGCGAAGCGAGGACAGGAACGCGGCCAGGTCCCTCACTTGCTCGGGGCTCAGCTCGAGCTTGGGCATGTGCGCATTCGGACGTTGGGCGGACGGGTCCCGGAGCCAGCGCTCGAGGTATGTGCGCGAATATTTCGCTCCGACCTTG
>CAYVHH010000590.1:0-5092 GCA_964450175.1 uncultured bacterium
GGGCGTCAACGTGTACCCGGCGGCCGTGGAAGCTCTGCTCCACCGCAGCGCCGGGCTGTCCGAGCACTACGAAGTCCACGTCGGCCGCGACGCCACCAACGACTTCGTGACCGTCAAGGCCGAGGCGCGGCCCGAGATCGACGCCGCCCGCTACGCCGAGCTCGGGCGCGACGCGGCGGGGGTCTTCAAGTCGGTCATCGGCGTCTCGATCGACGTCACGGTGCAGGCGCCGGGCAGCCTGCCGCGCTACGAGCTCAAGGCCAAGCGCTTCTTCGATCACCGGCCGCCGGAGCACCGCTGGCAGCTCGCGGGCCGGAGCGAGCGGTGACGCGCGAGGAGACGCTCGAGCGTCTTCGCGATTTGCAGGCGCGCGTGCAGGAGCTCCGGCAGGCGAGCGACAATCCCGCGATCGAGCGCACGATGCAGCTCCTCGATCTCTACTGCCACATGGCCCGCTGGGAGCTCGGGGACGTCCGGGCGATGAACCCGGAAGCGGAGACGCGATGATCGACTGGCTGGCCCTGGGCGACGAGACGGTCGATCTGCTGCGCCGCTACCTGATGATCGACACGACGAATCCGCCGGGCAACGAGATCGCCGGCGTCCGGTTCCTCGCGGACGTCCTGGCGCGCGAGGGGATCGAGAGCGAGACGATCGAGGCGGCGCCGGGTCGCGCCAGCCTGCGCGCGCGGCTCGCCGGCGACGGCTCGCTCGGCGGCATCGTCCTGCACCACCACATCGACGTCGTGTATGCCGACCGCCGCTACTGGACCGTCGATCCGTTCGGAGGCGTGATCGCCGACGGCTACCTCTACGGGCGCGGCGCGATCGACATGAAGTCGACGGGTATCCTGCACCTGGCCGCGATGCTGGCGCTCAAGCGCGCGCGGGTCCCGCTCAAGCGGGACCTCGTGTTCCTGGCCACCGCCGACGAGGAGGCCGGCAGCGAGTTCGGCGCGCAGTTCATCGCCGACCGGCGGCGCGACTGGCTCGCCGGGGCGGAGTATGCGATCTCCGAGCTCGCGGCGATCCAGTCGGATCCGAAGCTCAAGGCGCCGCTGGGGGCGATCGTGATCTCGGAGAAGACCGGGCTCCCGATCGTGCTCACAGCCCGCGGTGAGCCCGGGCACGGCTCGATGCCGTGGCCCGATACGGCGCCGAACCGGCTCGTGCGCGCCCTCGGCCGTTTGCTGCACGCCGAGCGGTCGACCAGAGTGCTTCCGGAGGTGCAGGAGTTCTTCTCCCGGGTGGCGTCGATGATGTCGCCGGAGGAGAGCGCGGGCTACGACGACCTCACCCGGAGCCTGCGCGATCCGGCGTTCCGCGACCGGTTCCTCGCGAACCGGCAATGGGCCGCGATGGTCCGGACGACCTTCGCGGTCACGATGCTGCGGGGCAGCGAGAAGAGCAACGTGATTCCACCCGAGGCCACCGCCCAGCTGGATTGCCGGATGCTGGCGGGCGACGATCCCGAGGAGATCGCCGCCTGGATCCGCGGCGTGATCGCCGACGAGCACGTGCAGGTGACGATCGCGCGCGAGCCCAAGGTTCCGAACCTCTCGCCGCCGGACACGGAGCTCTACAAGGCGATGGCCGATGCGATGCGGCGGCGGGCGCCGGGCGTCGTGGTGGCGCCGATGATCCTGGTCGCCTTCACCGACAGCTGGGTGTTCCGGCGCTGCGGGCTCCACGCCTACGGCTTCAGCCCCTTCATCATCGAAGAGGACGAGCTCCAGCGGATCCACGGCAACGACGAGCGCATCTCGCTCGAGAACCTGCGCGAGGGCGTGCGCGTGTATACGGAGATGCTGCGGGACATGGCCGGCACGTAGCGTCGTTAGTGCGCGCGGCAGGCCGTCGCGGGGTGGGGGCCCCGCCGGCCGAGGCGCCCTGATGATTGATGAACTGGAGATGAGCATGGACCGACCGATCAAGTGGAAGAACGGCGCGAGGTGCGCGGTGGCGCTGTCGTTCGACGTGGACGGCGAGAGCCCGTGGATCCATCGCGATCCGGCGCTCGCCGAGCGGCCGCTCCACATGGGCATGGGCGCCTACGGCCCGAAGACCGCCATGCCGCGGATCCTGAACGTGCTCGATCGCTACAACGTGAAGGTGTGCTTCTTCATCCCGGGCTGGATCATCGAGCGCTATCCCGACATGGCGCGCGAGGCGCTGCGCCGCGGCCACGAGGTGGGGCACCACGGCTATCTGCACGAGAAGCCCTTCTTCCTCTCGGGCCGCGAAGAGGAGGAGGCTCTGCTCGTGAAGACGCTCGACGTCTTCCAGAGCCTCCTCGGCGTGCAGCCGCGCGGCTCGCGGGCGCCGTCGTGCGACCCGAGCAAGCACACGATGGAGCTCCTGCGAAAGCACGGCTTCGTTTACCACAGCAACATGATGGATACCGACCTGCCGTACTGCCACAAGACCGCCTACGGCGAGCTGGTCGAGCTGCCCACCTCGTGGCTCAACAACGACTGGGTCTACTTCGGATTCAGCGCGGTGCCGCCGGTCGGCAACGGCATCTGGAGCCAGGAGGACGTCTTCGAGATCTGGAAGGAAGAGTTCGAGGGCGCCTACGAGGAAGGCGGGTTCTACAACCTCATGGGTCACCCGCAAGTCATCGGGCGGCCGTCGCGCATGCGGATGGTCGAGCGGCTCCTCCAGCACATCCTGGCCAAGAAGGACGTCTGGATCGCGCCGCCCATCGAGATCGCGGAGCACTACCTGAGCCAGCGCTAGTGGCCGACGCGGGGCCCGCGTTCCGGGAGCCGAGCCCGCTCGAGCGGTTCTTCAACCGGGCGTTCGGCGCCCTTGTCGGGAGGGGGCTCGGCCCGCGCGACTACTATCTCTTGCAGGTGAAGGGACGGAAGTCGGGCCGCGTGTACGGAACGCCGGTGAGCCTCGTGTCCCTCCACGGCGTTCGCTTTCTCGTCGCGCCGCGCGGTCGCACCCAGTGGGTGCGCAACGCGGAGGCCTCGAACGAGATCGTTCTCAAGCGCGGCTCGAGTCAACGCCGCTTCCGGCTTCGAGCGCTCGCCGATGCCGACAAGCCGCCGGTGCTGCTCGCCTACCTCGAGCGGTTCCGGTCGGTCGTCCAGCGCTACTTCCCGGTGGCCGCCGGCTCGCCGGCGCGCGCCTTCGCCGAGATCGCCGCGCGGTATCCGGTGTTCGAGCTTCAGCCCGCCGATGACGCGGAGCCGAGGCGCTAGCATGGGCACCCTGTCGATCCGCCGCGGCACTCACCGCGATGTGGCCGTGATCGTCCGGCTGATTCGCGGGCTCGCAGAGTACGAGCGCCTCGCACACGAGATGGTCGCCACCACGAGCCAGATCCGGCGCCACGGCTTCGGGCGCCGGCGGTACTTCGAGACGCTCATCTGCCGTCGCGGCCGCACGCCCGTCGGCTTCGCGCTGTACTTCTTCACGTACTCGACCTTCCTCGGGCGCCCGACCCTCTATCTGGAGGATCTGTTCGTGCTGCCCGAGGAGCGAGGGCGGGGCGCCGGTCGTGCGCTCCTCGGCGAGCTGGCGCGAATCGCGAAGCGGCGGGGCTGCGGGCGCATGGAATGGGCGGTGCTCGACTGGAACACGCCCTCGATCCGGTTCTATCAGAAGCTCGGCGCGAAGCTGCGGCGGCAGTGGATCCTGACGCGACTGACCGGCGCGCCGCTCAGCCGTCTGGCACGTCGGGCGTCGCGTCGTTGAGCGGCGATCCGCGAGATACCCTCGCGGCTCGCGCGGCATGCGCGGCATCGTGACGGCGCTGCGCCACAGCCGGGCTTCCACGGCCCCGGCTCTCCAGTGTTTACCCGATGGTCGTTCTCCTGACTGGGACCGATAGTGAGCCAGGACGCTATCGACGACAGGATGGAGGCCATGGCCCCCCTGACACACGCTCGCGCTTCCGCCTTCGCACTGCTCCTCGCGATCGCCGCGGTACTCCTTGGTCTCGATACGGGCGCCGCACTCGCGAAAGATCCGAGCGGACGAGCCGACGACGAGGTGAGTGCCGCCGCCGTGCCGGAGTCCGCACGCCGGGGCGTGACGCGACCGCCCGGCGATCAGCTCGACTCGGCCGAGCCGCCGTGGGACTCCGTCGCGGAGACCGCGAGGGATGTCGCACGCACGGTCGGGTCCGCGATCTCGGAGGCCGTCGTGGTCGTGCGGCGCGAGGCGAGCCGGGCGCGCGCCGCCGCCGAGCGAGCCACGGAAGCGCTGGACGAGGCGACGGACCGCTCCGGGGCATCGGCCGCGCCGCGTGGGGGCTCTTCGGCTGCCGTCCGCCGCACCCAGGCCGAGACGAGCTTCGCGCGCGGAAGCGCGCTGCTCGAGTTGCGCAAGTATCGTGAAGCGCGCGATCGCTTCGCCGAAGCGGTCGCGCTGAATCCCGAGCACGACCGGGCCAGAGCCATGCTGGCGTGGTCACAGTACTTCCGCGGAGATTTTCGCGCCGCGGTCGGCACGTTCAAGACCGCGCTCGAGCGGCAACCGGCGTGGGAGGGACTCGCCAACGGCCTGGGGTGGAGCCGGCTTCGAATCGGCCGCTATCAGCTGGCGGCCGACGCCTTCCGGGACGCGCTGAACCGCAACCCCGATTACGTCGACGCCTGGAACGGGCTCGGGTCGGCGCTGTTCGAGCACGGAGACTACGACGCGGCTCTGCCCCCGCTCCAGCGAGCGCTCGAAGGATATCGACGCCTCACGGGCCCCGAGCCTCCGGAGGTGACGACCTTACGCGGCAAGATCGCGTGGAGCCTGTACTACCGCGAACGATATCGGGAAGCCCTGGCGATGTTCATCCGGGCCAGCCTCGCCGCACCGACTGCCCAGCCGTTTCAGGTCGGGATGGGCTGGTGCTACCTCCAGCTCGACCAGCCGGCCGAGGCGCGTGCGGCCTTTCGTCGAGCTGAGAAGCTCGGACCGAACGACGAGGTCGTCCGCGAAGGTCTCCGGCGCGCCAGCCTCTGAAACGGGGCTCCGCGCCGCTCAGCCGGTCGGCGCGTCGTCCGGTGGCGACCAGGCCGGCGCGCTGAGGCGGCGCTTGCCGTCGCTCGCGAGCTTCACCGCGCGGTCGGACGGGTCGAACTGGCGG
>CAYVHH010000591.1:0-15316 GCA_964450175.1 uncultured bacterium
GAACCGGCGCCGTGAAGATCTGGGCGATCTTCAAGAAGGAGATGCGCCTCTACTTCACCTCGCCGGTGGCGTGGGTGGTGTTCACGATCTTCCTCTTGATCGCCGGCTACTTCTTCTATTCGATCTTCGCGTTCTTCACCCTGGCCTCGATGCAGTCGGCGATGAACCCGCAGATGGGCCGCGACCTGAACGTGACCGATAGCGTCATGCGGCCGCTGTTCTCGAACATCAGCGTGATCCTGCTCCTGCTCATGCCGCTGGTCACGATGCGGCTCTTCGCCGAGGAGCGGCGCTCCGGCACCATCGAGCTGCTGCTCACGTATCCGGTGCGCGACGGAGCCGTGCTGGCCGCGAAGTATCTCGCGGCGCTGGGCCTCTACGCGATCATGATCGCGCTCACCCTACTCTACCCCGGGATCGTGGTGTACTTCGCCCGACTCGAATGGGGCCCGATCTTCACGGGTTATCTCGGGCTCCTGCTCATGGGCGCGACGTTCATCGCCGTCGGCGTCTTCGCGTCCTCCCTGACGGAGAACCAGATCGTGGCGGCGATCACCACCTTCGGCGCGCTCCTCATCTTCTGGATCCTCGGCTGGAGCGCGGACTATGCCGGCGGGACGGCCGGAAAGGTGCTGCAGTTCCTGTCGATCCTGGAGCACAACGACAGCTTCTCGAAGGGCGTCCTCGACACGAAGGACGTCCTCTACTACCTGAACTTCACGGTGCTCGCGCTGTTCCTGACGTTGCGCTCGCTCGAGGCCCGGCGGTGGAAGGGATGATCCGGCGGCTTCTCGACTGGGGCGGCTACCTCGGGATTGCCGTGCTGGCCTTCGGCGCGATCCTGCCGTTCGTGCGGCCGGAGTGGAACCGGTTCCGCTGGATCTTCCTCGCCGTCGGCATCCTGCTCGTCCTCGTGTCCCTGCTCGCCCGGGTGGAGGACTATCGCGGGCTCTTCGGCCGGCGCGCCATGAAGTACGGCGTGAACACGGCCGTCGCGGTCGCGCTGGTGCTGGGCGCGACGGTCGTCGTCCAGGCGCTCTCCTTCCGCCACAGCGCGCGCTGGGACCTCACCGAGAACAAGCGCTTCAGCCTGTCGCCGCAGACCATCCAGCTGCTCGGCGGTCTCAAGACCGACGTGAGCGCGGTCGCGTTCTTCCGCAGCGACCAGCCCGGCAAGCGGGTGGCCGAGGACCTCCTCAAGCAGTACGCCCGCTACTCGAACGGCAAGTTCACCTGGAAGAGCGCCGACCCCGACCGCGAGCCCGGGCTGGCCCGACGCTACGGCATCGAGTCCTACGGCACGATCGTGCTCGAGACCAAGGCGAAGTCGGAGAAGGTGCTGGACGCCGACGAGGAGAAGCTGACGAACGGTCTCGTCAAGGTCACGCGCGAGGGCAAGCGCATCGTGTACGTGATCCAGGGGCACGGCGAAGCCGAGCTCGGGAGCACCGAGCGGCCGGGGTTCAGCGAAGCGAAGTCGGCCATGGAAAAGGCCAATTACGACGTCAAGCCGCTCGTCCTGGCGCGCGCGGGGAAGGTCCCGGACGACGCGACCGTGGTCATCCTCGCCGGGCCGAAGAACGATCTGTTCCCGCCGGAGCTCGACGCCCTGGACGCCTACCTGGGTCGGGGCGGCAAGGTGCTGGCCATGATCAATCCGTTCCAGAACGAGGGGCTCAAGAAGCACCTCGTGAAGTACGGATTCCAGCTCGACGATGACCTGGTCGTGGAGCAGAACCCGATCGGGCGCCTCTTCGGCATCGGTCCGGAGGTCCCGATCATCCAGCAGTACGACTCGCATCCGATCACGCGGGACCTCGCCGGCATCACGACCCTGTTTCCGCTGACGCGCTCGATCACCGCGCTCAAGACCCCGCCCAAGGGCGTGACGGTGCAGACGCTCGCGAAGACCAGCCCCGACAGCTGGGGCGAGACCAACCGCGCGGACCTTCAGCGCGGCGTGGCGCAGCCCGATCCCCAAGACTTGAAGGGCCCGCTCGCGGTCGCCGCGGTCGCGACGATGGACAAGGCGCGGATCGTGGTCTACGGCACCTCCAACCTCGCCGCCAATCAGTTCCTGAACATCCAGGGCAATCGCGACTTCTTCCTCAACACCGTGAGCTGGCTCGCCGAGGAAGAAGACCAGATCTCGGTCCGTCCCAAGGACGTGAAGCAGACCCCGGTGTTCATGAGCTCGAACCAGGCGCAGGCGGTCTTCCTCTTGCCAGTCGTGATCCTGCCCGCGCTCGTTCTCGCCGGCGGGATCGTCGCCGTCGTTCGCCGCCGCGCGGCGAACTAGTCGGGCGGGGCCATGCGCTGGCAGACGACCGCGATCCTGGCCGTCATCCTCATCGCTCTCGGCGCCTTCTACTACGTCTACGAGATCCGGCTGGGCCCGGAGCGTGAGAAGACGGAAGGGCGCAAGGGCCGCGTCTTTACGGTCGAGCCGGCCGACGTCGCCGAGGTCGAGCTCAAGCGAACCGACTCCACCGTCAAGCTCAAGCGCACGGACGACGGCTGGCAGATCCTCGAGCCGGTGAACGCGCGCGGTGATCGCGGCGCCGTCGACGAGACGGTGACGTCGATCGTCACCGCCCGTATGGATCGCGAGATCGAGGCCGATCCCAAAGCGCTCGGCGACTTCGGGCTCGACCGCCCGGCGGCCGAGGCGACCCTGCGGCTCAAGGACGGCAAGCAGATCGGTCTGGTGCTCGGGGCCAAGAGCCCGACCGGCGTGTGGGTCTACGCGCGCGAGGCGGGCAAGCCGGCGGTCTTCGTGATCGGCGACTCGGTCCTGCGCGATACGACGCGCCCGGTCGCCGAGTTCCGCGACAAGACCGTGCTCGCGTTCGAGCAGCGCGACGTGACAGGGGTCGAGCTCGACATGCGCGACGAGAAGATCGCGCTCGAGCAGACCGACGGCCGGTGGAAGCTGACGAAGCCGCGGGCGCTGCCGGCGGACGCGGACACGGTGCGTGATTTTCTCGAGAAGCTCCGCGCGGCACGGGTCAAGGAGTTCGCGGCCGACGCGCCCAAATCACTGGAGCCGTTCGGGCTCGACAAGCCGGCGCGGCTCGACATCCAGACGGGGCGCGACAAGGACCGCGCGACGAAGACCTTGCTGATCGGGCGCGCCGACCCGGCCAAGAAGGGCGTCTTCGCCATGCGGCCGGGCGAGTCGGCGGTGCTGCTGATCCCCGACGAGACGTGGACGGCGGTGCCGAAGAACGTCGCAGTCCTGCGTGACAAGAGCGTCGTCGGATTCGATCGGGACAAGGTGACGCGGATTGAGATCGAGAGCCCGAAGGGCACCGTCACCTTGGCCAAGGACGGGGACCGCTGGAAGATCACCGCGCCGCAGGCGCTGGCCGCCGATCAGGTCGAAGCCGGGGCGGTGCTCTTCAAGCTGCGCGACCTCCGCGCCCAGGCTTTCCTGACCGACGATGCGTCGGGGATCCCGCGCTATCTCGCCAAGCCCACGGTGCGCGTCAATATCACCGAGCAAGGCGCCTCGGCGCCGCGGACCGTGCTGCTGGCGCCCTCGACCGAGAAGCGTGGCGGCTCGCCCAGCGCCTACGCCGCGGTGGCGGGCCAGGGGCCGGTGGTGCTTGTCGACGGCAAGGCCCTCGAGGATCTGGGTCGATCGTCCGACGACCTGCGCGACCGCACGCTCATGTCCGGGCTCGAGCCGCGCGACATCAAGCGGATGCGCGTGCGTGCCGGCGGCCAGACCGTCGTGGTCGAGCGCAGCGGCGAGAGCGACTGGAAGCTGGTCGAGGGCGGCAGCGGCCCCGCGAAGGCGGCCACCGTGGACAACCTGCTCTACTCGCTCCGGGCGCTCAAGTGGAAGACGATCGCGGCGCCGACCGGCGACGAGCCGGCCAAGTATGGGCTCGACGCGCCGACCTTCGAGGTGACGCTCCTGAAAGCCGACGGCAGCGAGGCCGGCGCGCTGCTGGTCGGAAAGCGCGAGAGCGAGCAAGCCTGGGTCAAGCTCAAGACCGCGCCGGCCATCTACACCGTGGACGTCAAGCAGCTCGGCGAGGCGCCGAAGGTCCCGAACGACTTCAAGGGCTGATCAGGCGAGCAGCCCGAGCTCCCGGTAGCGCGGCGCGATCCGCTCCGAGATGAGCCCGAGCCGCTGCAGGCGCGGCATCAAGTTCTCCTGGAACAGAAAGCTGTTGAACGACTTCGTCGTCTGGGAGTGGCTGATCGTGTCCCGCCAGAGTGCTTCACCGTCCCAGCCCATCTCGGTCCAGACGCTCTTCACGGACTGAAAGCCGGTCCGCTCGTCGCGCGCGTACATGTGGTCGCACGCCCGGAAGGTGAAGTCCTCGAGGTACTCGCGCTTGGCCGGCTCCATGTTCGGGATCGACCGCCGCAGCGCGAAGTAGCCGAAGTTCACGTGACGCCCTTCGTCCTGCAGGACGTAGTCGAGCAGCTGCGCGAGCGTCGGGTCGCCTGTCTGCTTGCGCATGACGTTGAAGGCCGCGATCGCGAGGCCCTCGACGATCATCTGCATGCCCAGGAGCTTGAGCTCCCAGAGATTCGTGGCCAGGATCTCGTCGAGCAGGGCCTTGAGCAGCGGGTCGACCGGATAGATTTTGTGGAGCTTCTTGACGTAGCGCTCGAACACCTCGACGTGCCGCCCTTCGTCGACGACCTGGGTCGAGGCGTAGAGCTTGGCGTCGAGCTCGGGGATCGAGTTCACAAGCTGTCCGCACACCACGAGGGCGCCCTGTTCACCGTGGAGGAACTGCGAGAGGCGCCAGGCGGAGACGCGGATCTCGACTTCTTTCCGTTCCTCGGCGGTGAGCTTCGGGAAGAAGTCGGTGCCCATGAACGCCATCTGCACGTTGAGCACGGGCCCCTCGGTGCCGACCGGGCGGTTCCAGTCGATCGCCACCGAGCCGTTCCACTGGTTCTTCTTGGCGGTCTCGTACAGGGTCGCGAGCTCGTCGTGGGTCGGCACGTAGTCGTAGTCCCACAGGGTTTCCAGCTGGTAGGTCACCCGTCGGGCCGCGGCCGCTCCATGGGTCGTCACGCGCTCACCTCGAGTTCGACGCCGAATCGATCAGGGTCCGCCATTCTACCCTGCCGGTGTCCGGCGTGCTCGATCCGGGACGAAGTGCCGTTCTCGCCTGGCCGATGGACCTGGAGTACGATGGGAACCGTGCCGGACGACACGATCTACCTGGAGCAGATGGAGCTGGGGCCGATGCAGAACTTCGTCTACCTCATCGGCGACCCGCAGACCCGCGAGTGCGTGGTGGTCGACCCCGCGTGGGAGATCGACACGATCGTCGAGACCGCCCGGGCCCGCGGCATGACGATCACGGGCGCGCTCGTGACCCACACCCACCAGGACCACGTGGGTGGCAGCCTCGAGTCCTGGGGAATGCCGGGGCGCATCCCGGGCGTCGAGGATCTGCTGGAGCGCGTGAAAGCGAAGGTCTACGTCCACAAGGCTGAGCGCGAGTTTCTGAAGGGCTTCGGCTCTGACCTCGTGAAGGTCGACAATCACTCGACCCTGACGATCGGACGACTCACCCTGACCTTCCTGCACACGCCCGGCCATACGCCGGGCTCGCAATGCTTCCTGATCGACGGTCGGCTCGTGTCGGGCGACACGCTCTTCATCGGCTCGTGCGGCCGGACCGACCTGCCGGGCAGCGATCCGAGCGAGATGTACTACTCGCTCACGCAACGGCTCGGCGCGCTGCCAGAGTCCACGGTGCTGCTGCCCGGACACAACTACGGCGGCGCATCCTCGACCATCGGTGACGAGAAGCGCGGCAATCCCTTCATGCGCTTCCCGTCGCTCGGCGACTTCCTGCACGTGATGGGCGGTGGCCGGATCGCCGCGCCCTGACGCGGCCGGCCCCGCTCACGCTCTGGCGTACTCTCACCGCCGTCGGCGTCGCTGATGTTGACGATGTGCCCGCCGCGCGCCGACGCCTGCGCGCAGAAGAACGCGCCTCGCAGATTCAGACGAGCAGTCGATCGTACTGAGCCGGCGATGTCGTCGTGAAGGGCGTGTGCTCAACCCGCGCTGCGCTGTTGACGAGCACGTCGAGCCCACCGAGCTCGCGCGTCGCCGCCGCCACCAGGCGCCGCGCGGCCCTGGGATCGGCGAGATCGGCGGCCACACGCCGAGCCGCGCGCCTCGATCGGTGATACCCGATGGCCACGTCCATCCCTGTGCGCGCCAGCTGCCAGCGCGATCGCGCGCCCGACCCGAATGGCGCCGCCCGTGACGAGCGCGCGCGGCCGTTGTCTGCCGGAACCGGTAGCGCGGGGTGCTATCCTCGAAGAATCCATGGGTGTGCGGAACTGGCTGAAGGTCCGATTCATCGCGGGTTTCTTCGTCACGGTTCCTGCCTTTCTCACCGCGTGGCTCCTCTGGATCTTCTGGAGCCGGATCGACGACGTGTTCGCTCCCATGTATCAGCGGATTCTCGGGCGCGGCATCCCAGGACTCGGGTTCCTGACGGCCGTCGGCATCATCTTCATGATGGGCACGATCGCGCGAAACGTGGTCGGGCGCCGCGTGCTCGCCTGGGGGGACAATCTCCTGCTCCGCGTGCCGATCTACCGCCGGCTCTATCCGTCGGTCAAGATGCTGATCGATTCGTTTTCGCCCGAGCGGCGGAGCGCCTTCGGCGCGGTGGTGCTCGTCGAGCATCCGCGCCAGGGCGAGTACGCATTCGGCTTCGTCACCAGCCACGTCGTCGTCGAGACCCAGCACGGCAAGCGTGAGATGGTGACCGTCTTCATCCCGACGAACAACCTGTATCTGGGTGATGTCGTTCTGGTTCCGCGCGACGACGTCGTGCCGACAGGTCTGCCGGTCGAGGAAGGCGTGCGCATCATCCTGTCGGCGGGCAACGCCACCCCGCGACAGCTCCCCAGAAGCTAGCGCGCCCGGCCCTCCGGCGAAAGCTGCAGCGCCCACGCGCCCACCGCTTCGCCCAGCGGGAACAGCTTGCCGAAGAAGAAGTGATCGGCCCCTTCGATCGCGGCCGTCGTGATCCACGGCCGCGACGCCGTGAACCGCGCAAACTCGTCGGGCGGGCAGTACTGGTCTCGGGTGCCGGCGACCGCCAGGGTCGGAATCTTACGGTCCTCGAGGAATCCGAAGTCGGACATCGCCAGCGGCGGGGCGATCAGCGCCATGCCCGCAATCCGACGATCTCGGCTGCCGACCAGAGCGGCGATCCGCGAGCCAAAGGAATATCCGGCAATGACGAGCGCGGCGCTCCCGGTCGCCTTGGCCAGCGTGTCGAGCGCGGCGGTGGCGTCATCCTGCTCGCCGACCCCACCCCCGTGAGCACCGCCGGACGCGCCGACTCCCCGGAAATTGAAGCGTAGCGTGGCGAAGCCGAGGGCCGAGCACACCTCCTGGATCCGCACGACGACAGGATTTTCCATGTCGCCGCCGTACAGTGGGTGAGGATGGCAGATCACGACACCAGCGGTAGGGGAGGCGGGAAGGGCCATGAGAGCCTCGAGGCTCAAATCCCGCCCCACAGCCAGACTTACGGGCTGTTCGGGTATCATGTGCCGCCATGAGAATACGGGTGGGGGCCTCGCGCGTCCAATGATCGTGTTGACCTGCTTACGGACCCGCCGCCGTATCGGCGCCTATCTCGATGGAGCTCTCGAGGAAGGCAGCGCGCAATCCGTGGCCACACACCTGAGCGGATGCACGCGGTGTCAGGGGGAAGCCGAGAATATCCGGAGAATCCGGGGTCTCCTCCAGCGCACCTTGAGCCTCGGTCCGAGCCGCGTCGAGCCTGCCGATTGGTCCGGCTTCTGGCCCGGAGTCGTCCGCGGAATCGAGGACGCCAAGCATCGCGGGGCGCCGGCTCCCGTGGTCGCTCCGCACAGCTGGTGGTGGCGACCCCGACTGACGCTCGGCGGCGCGCTCGTCGCGGCCGTCCTCGCCTCGGTCACGCTCTGGCAGATGACGTCCGGCCCTCTCGCTCCAGAAGCTCCCATCTTCGTCAGCTCGGCCCACACCGACGATCCGCGAGGGACCGTCGTGGTGTACTCGCCGCATGAGCAGCAGGATGTGGCGGTCGTGTGGGTGCTTGGGCTCGACGATTCTTCTGACTGATCGGCGCGGGCGCGGGGGCGGGTGGGGCGTTCCGCGACCTGTGCGGTTACTTCGCGTTAGCTTCTGCTGAAGCGTTTGCGTTCTGGGCGACCGCGCCTAGCGTGAGAGACAGATAACTCCCCCGAACTGCGCTGCGGCGCTATCCAGTCGCCATTCGTCGGCGGTTTGGCGCTTTGGTCGGGTCGTCTCGGGGCTTCGCGGGGGTGCCGAAGCGGAGTGGTCGCGGGGTTAGCGGGATTTCAGGGTGGAGAGGCGTTCGCGGGCTAGGGATGTTTCTTCGGCACGGGGGAAGTTGTCGACGAGGTATTGGAGGCGGGCCTGGGCGAGCGCCGGTTGCTTCAGATCGAGGAGCGCGAGCGCTTCCTTGTACAGAGCGGTCGGGACCTTGTCGGCGCGTGGGTAGTTGGCCTGGACCTTCTTGAATTCCTGCACCGCTTGCTCGAGTGACTCGGACGCCTTGTCGTTCTGGCTCGCGTCGGTGAACCCGCGCGCGAGCGCGAGATAGGCCTCGCCGATCCAGTACTGGGCGCTGCCAGCGAGCTCGTGCTCGGGATAGCGCCGGAGGAACTCGCGGAATCCTGCGATCGCGAGCGAATAGCTGCCCTTGCTGAAGTCGATGTACGCCGCCTGGTAGATGTCCTGCGGCTGGAGCGCGCCGGTAGTCGGTCGTGGCGGCACCATCGCGACCGCCCCCGGAGTCGGTCCGGCCGGCGTTCCGGCCGCAGCGCCGGAAGTCGGGCCGGTGGACGTTCCGGGAGCCGTGGACGTTGGAGGCCGCGGTGTCGTCGCGGCAGCGCCGGCGGCCCCGGCGGCCGGTGCGGCTCCGCGCAGCTGCCGATTGACCGCCTCCAGCTTCGTGTTGAGCTCGTCGACCCGACCCGACAAGCTTGTCACGGTGTCGTTGAGGCTGTCGATCTGGCGGTTGAGCGTCGCGACCTGCCGATCGTGCTCGCCGGTTTGCTCGCGCACGCGTTTGTCGACTTGCGCGGAGATGGCGTCCGCGTCGATTCGAGCGCGCTGGGCCGATCGCTGTGCCGCCGCCATCTCCTGGCGCAGCTGCAGCAGATCCTGCTGGGTGGCGACGCCGGTAGCTTCCTGGACCTCGGCGCAGCCCGCCAGTGACAGGGCGAGAAGAAGGCCGAGCCCGCTCCGCGCCGACAGGACCTTGCGCGAGCCTAGCGAGGCTTGACGAGGAAGGCGGCGCGGCGATTCTTCGCCCAGCACGCCTCGGTCTTCTCGGTGCAAACTGGCCGCTCCTCGCCGTAGCTGATGATGGTGATGCGGTTGGCCTGGATGCCCTGAGACACGAGATAGTTCATCGTCGCTTTCGCGCGACGCTCCCCGAGCGCCAGGTTGTATTCGTTGGTGCCGCGCTCGTCGCAGTGGCCTTCGATCAGCACGAGGTTGTCCCCGTTCGATTTCAGCCACGCTGCATTGGCGTCGAGAGTCTTCGCGTCCTCGGCACGGATGTCGTACTTGTCGAAATCGAAATAGACTTCTTTCAGCGCCGCGACGGCCATGAACTCTTTCGGCGCAGGCCGCGGAGCTTGAGCCGGGGCCGCCGCCGCCGCCGCGGGCGCCGCCGCGGCCGCGCCGGATGAAGGCGCGCTCGGGCTCGGAGCCGGCGCCGCGCTCGACGTGGGAGCCGGAGCCGCTGCCGAGGCCGCCGTCGTCGCGGGCCGCTTCGCACAGCCGGTGATCATCAGCCCTGCCAGCAGCAGCGATATCAGCGTGACTTGCGCGGCGCGCGTAACCATGATGCCTCCTTTGGCCTCGACTCTGAACGTCCGATGCTCGGCCATCAATGCTATCACGGCAGGCGCGGCGACCATGAGGGACTTGTGCACTCCACCGCGCCTGTCGTGATCTGTGTCGTCGACGTGCCATCGAGCAACATGACGTACACCTGCCAGCGACCCGAGCGGTTGGACTGGAAGGCGAGATGGCGGCCGTCGGGCGCCCACGTCGCGCCCTGATTGTCACCCTGACCGCTCGTCAGCGGGCGTGCATTCGTCCCGCCGGCGCTGATCGCCCAGAGATTGTGCGTGCCCTCCCGCTGCGTGTAGACGATCGTGTCGCCTTTCGGCGACCACCGCGGCTGCGTATGGAAGCCGCCGTTGGTCAGCTGCCGGACGTTCGAGCCGTCCCGGTCCATGACGAAGATCCGCGGTTGCCCGGCCCGATCGGACACGAACGCGATCTGCTGACCGGTCGGCGACCACGTCGGCTCCGTGTCGATCGAGGCGTGACGCGTGAGACGCTGGAGCGTCCCGGTCGCGACCGTGAGGATGTAGATCTCCGGGTTACCGTCCTTCGAGAGCGTGAGCGCGAGGAATTGACCGTCCGGGCTCCAGGCCGGGGACGAGTTGATCCCGTGGAAGGAAGCGAGCGTCTGGACGCCGCGTCGCGGCTCGAAGGGGAACAGACGGAAAAGGTCGGGATAGCCGTTCATGAACGACGTGAAGGCGATCGACCGAGCGTCCGGGCTCCACACGGGCGAGAGATTGATGGAGCCGTTGCGGGTCACCGGACCCGTGCCGAACCCGTCGTAGTCGGCGACGACGATCTCCTTCGCGCCGGACGGCCCGACGACGTACGAGATCTTCGTGTCCGCGACGCCCTTCTCGCCCGTGAACTGGAGCACGATCTCGTCGGCGATCTTGTGGGCGAGCCGGCGGCGCCAGTCGGATCCGGTGATCGGCGTCGGCGGCGCCGCAGCCTCGAACTTTCGCGACGCGATCATGCGGAACTGAGGCGACGTCAGGTCGTAGAGGCGCACTTCAGCTTCGACGCGATCCCCCCGTATCGTCAGGAGCCCGTGCGCGCCCGCATGCGCGCCGGCCGCCGCGAAGTTGCTCCAGGTCTGCTGGAGCGCCTCGGGATTGTTCGCGGGGATGCGATCGGTCCCGGCGACCACGCTGAATAGCCCGTTGAGCGTGAGATCGTTGCCGGCAACCGTGGGAAGGAGTCGCGAGAGGCCCGCGGCGTCGGAGCCGCTGACGACCGTGAAGTCGGGGAGCGCGATGTTGAGCTTCGTGCTGCCGCCACCGGTGACGTTGATGTAGACGTCCGGCGGGGCTTGAGCGCGCACCGGCGGAGGCGGCGCCCAGAGACCGACAGCCGTGAAGACGATGAGCCCGGTGAGCAGAACGGCGATCGCGGTACGTCGCACCGGTTATCCCCCTGTCGGATCGAAGCCGAACTGCAAGCCGATCCTCAGCACGGGTTTCTTGAAATCGTCGGGCAGCGGCGGAAACGGTCCGGCGTCGTTGAGCGCCCGGAGGGCGACCTGATCGTAGTACGTGTTGCCCGAGCTCTTCTCGATCGCGGCCACGTTCAGCCCTCCGTCGCGCCGGATCTCGAACACCACGATGGGCTGCGAGCCGGGAAGGGCTCGTCCGTTCCACTGTGCTCGAATCTTCTCGGTCACTTGGCGAAGGTAATACGCGTACGGAAAGTCGGAGACGTTGAGCGTGAGCGGGCCGGTCCCGGACGCGGAGCCCGTCGGCGCACCGAGTGGCTGCGGGGGGGGCGCGCTCGCCTCGCGCCGAGCCGGTGCCGAGGTCGGTGCGGCCGCCTGTGCCGCGCTCGCCACCTTGGGCAGCTCCTTGTCATCGGGTCGCGGCCGTGTTGGCGAGGCGGGGGGCAAGCTCTTGCGATCGGGGAGCCCGATCGAATCTCGCGCCGGTAGATCGCGCGCCGGCAGGTCGCGAGCGGGAAGGTCACGAGAGGGCAGATCCCGCGCGACCTCGCGCCGGGGAAGCTCGGCCGGCGGCGCCGGTTTCGGAGCCGGTGCTTCCTCGACCTTGGGAGGCGTAGGCATGGTGACGCCTTTGGGCGACCCGATGGCGGCGGTCGCCGGAGCGAGCACGACGTAGACCGGCTTCGTTTGCGAGCCGCTCCACATCGAGGCGCCGAAGATCACGACCCCGAGCAGGATGACATGCAGGATCGCCGAGACGAACGTCGGTCCCAGCGGCAGCCGAAGTCGGCCCAGCGCCGGCCCGATGTGGAACCGCATCCGGAGCGCCCCGGCAGGCACTGCCGTCGCGGTCTCAGCGCTCCCGAGCCGGCTCGGTGACCATTCCGAGCCGCTCGATGCCCGCGCGACGGACGCGGTCCATCGTCTCAACGACCGCGCCGTAGGAGAGCGCGGAGTCTGCCTTGAGGTAGAGGGTCTTGTCGTTGCGGTTCGCGAACGCCTGACGAAGGGTCAACTCGAGGCCGTTGGGCGGCACCCGCTTCTCGTTCAAGAAGAGCGTCTGGTCCTTGGTGACGGTGAGCACCATGCGCTCTTCGACGGCCGTGGGCTTCGACGCGGCCTTCGGCAGGTTCACATCGATCCCGCGGTACATCATCGGCGCCGTCAGCATGAAGATCAGGAGCAGGACCAGCACGACGTCGACGAGCGGAATGATGTTGATCTCGGCGAGGTTGGTGCCGATCCGGCGCGGACCCTGGGATTCCTCGGCCTTGAACATCGCGGCCGGCTCAGCCCGCTTTCGCGGCGGGACGACTCAAGAGGTTCAGGAGATCCATCGTGAAGCCTTCCATCTCGACAGCCCAGTGCTTCACGCGATTGACGAAGTAGTTGTACCCGATGACGGCCGGGATCGCGGCGCCGAGGCCTGCCGCGGTCGCGATCAGCGCCTCGGAGATTCCGGGCGCCACGACCGCGAGGCTCGCGGAGCCCTGCGCCCCGATTCCGTGGAACGCCGCCATGACGCCCCAGACGGTGCCGAACAGGCCGATGAACGGCGTCGCGCTGGCGGTGGTCGCCAGGAACGGAAGGTAGTGCTCGAGACGGGCGACCTCGAGCGCGGAGGCCCGACGGAGCGCGCGATTCACCGCCTCGAGACGATCCGCGCTGAGCCCGTCATCGAGGTCGTCGAGCACCTTGTCCAGAACTTCGGGGATCCCGACGACCTCCTGATACGCCGCGAAGTAGAGCTGGGCGAGCGGGCTCTGCCGCAGCTTGCGGGCCGCGCTGTGAACGATCGACGGGCGCCGCGCTTCGCGGAAGACCCGGAGAAACTCGAACGTCTGCCGCCGAACTCGCCGAAACTGCCATGCCTTCTCCACGATGAGCGCCCAGCTCACGATGGAAAAGGTCATGAGCACGAGGAGGATCAGCTTGGCGATCGGCCCCGCGTTCCAGACGAGAGAAAGAATGCCGCCACTCAGGCTGTCGCCGCCCACAAACGCTCCTTTCGTTTGCGTTCCGCTTATCTACGGCATTATAACCACATCCGTGCGGCGCACCCTCTTCCTGCCGCTCGTGCTCGCCGCGCTCAGCGTGGGTACCCCGGAGGTGCGGGCCCAGGAGGCTCGGGCCGCGGTCGAGGCCTTCGTCGCCCGTGTGTCGGACGTCCAGATCAACGACCTCGTCATCGACCAGGACCTGACCCTGTACCACCCCGACGGGCAGCGCCGCGTGTCGGGAGGCGAGCAGCGCATGCTGTTCAAGCTGCCACAGCGCCAGCGCGTCGAGCAGACCGTCGAGGGCCAGCGGGAGATCCAGCTCACGGTCGGGGACCGCGTCTGGGTCCGGCGGGCCGACGGTAAGGTGTCTCAGGCTCCCCTCGGCGAGCCGGCCCGTGCGTTGACGCACGTGCTGGTGCCGGTGAAGCGCCGCGCCGCCGACCTCCTGGCCGAGTGGCGCGCGCGGGGTGTGCGGGACGACGTGAGCCACGTCGCACGGCTGGGCGGTCGGCCGGTCACGGTGATCGGCGCGCGGCCGGGCGATCACGAGGTTCCGGCGGTGTGGCTCGACCCGGACTATGGAGTCGTGCGGATCGTCACGCGCGAGCGGCTCCCGAACGGCACACGGCTGCTCGACCTGACGTTCTCCGAGCACCGGCCGCTGGTCGGCAAGCTCTATTTCCCGTACCGCCAGGAGGTCTTCGTCGACGGCAAGCTGCTGGTGCTGCTCACCGTGCGCTCGGTGGCGATCAACACCAACCCCGCCGACGCGCTGTTCGATCCGGCCAGCCTGAAATCGCCCTGATGCACTTCGCGTTTCTGGGAACGTCCGCCTCGGTCCCGTCCGCCTCGCGCGACACGACGTCGATCGTGGTTGCGGTGCCGGCCGGCGCCGTGCTGATCGATTGCGGGGGCAGCCCGATCCAGAAGCTCCGGCGCGCCGGGATCGACCCGGAGGCGCTCGCGGCGGTCGTCATCACCCACATCCACCCGGATCATTCGTACGGGCTCCCGGCCCTCGTCCGGAACTTCGGCGTGCTCGGACGTCAGGCGCCGCTGACGATCTACTGCCGGCCGGAGCACGTCGAGCCGCTGCGAAGCCTCCTGAGCCTCTTCAACACGCTCCAGCGCCCGGGCATGTTCGGGGTCACCGTGCGCCCGATCGATCTTGCGGAGGGAGCGCACGCCTTCGATCTGGGACCGCTCACGGTCAGGACGTCGCCGAACGACCACGGCGCCATGCCCAACTTCGCCGTCCGGGTGGACGCGGCCGGGTCTCGGAGCATCGTGTACTCGTCCGACACGAGGCCGTGCGAATCGGTGGTCACCCTGGCCCGCGGCGCCGACACGCTGGTTCACGACGCCACGTACTCGGCGCGTCACCGCAGCCGGGCCGGCGGGCACGCGCACTCGACGGCCGCCGAGGCCGGCGACGTTGCCGCGCGCGCGGGGGTGAGACGCCTGATCCTCACGCACATCGGCGCCGAATACCACGACGATGTGGACACGCTGGCCGAAGAAGCACGCGAGCGGTTCTCCGGCGACGTCGAGGTCGCGCGCGAGCTCGTCCCGTACCCGCTCTAGCGGGCTCGTCGCACCGCAACTCCCTCGCTCGGGGCGCCGCGCCCGGCGCCGGCGCGTCATCACGGGTAGGACACGATCAGCGCGGTACGGATGCGATCTGTAGGGACCTAGCGAGAAACGAAGGGGCTGCCGTGGATCCAGAAGCGCAGGCGGAGGTCCACGGCGCGGGTGATCCCGATGCGGGGTCCGGACCCGATGCGGAAGTCGCGGGGACGGTCGGGAGGCTCGATCGTGAAGAGACCGCGGGTGAGGTCGGCCCCGTTTTCGCGCGACGTGATGCCGAGGGCCCGCGTGAGATTGCCTGGTCCGCTGGCCAGTCGCGTCGAGCGGACGTCGACCCGGCGCCGGCGCGCCATCGTCGCGAGACCGGCGACCGGCTCCAGCGCACGGATCAGCACGCATCCCGGTCGG
>CAYVHH010000592.1:0-7582 GCA_964450175.1 uncultured bacterium
GATCAGCCGGGTGAGCGAGCTCATCGTCCGGCTCACGACCGACTCCGGCCTCGTCGGCATCGGCGAGGCGCACGGCCCCTTCCTGTCCCAGGGCGGTCCGGAGGCCATGAAAGCCGTCGGCCAGATCCTCGAGCGCGTGACGCCGCTCGTCGTCGGCCAGGATCCGTTCAAGGTCGAGCGCGTCTGGCAGGATCTGTTCGCGCTCACCTATACGAGCGTGCGCGGCATTCCGAACCTGGCCCATCAGCGCCGCCAGCTCGTCACGGCCATCAGCGCCATCGACATCGCGATGTGGGACCTGATGGGCAAGGCCACGGGCCGGCCGGTCCACGCCCTCCTCGGCGGCGCGCTCCGCGCGAAAGTGCCGGCCTACGTGACCGGCTTCTACTATCGCGACGGCGAGCGGCCCGACGATCTCCGGCGCGAGGCCGCGCTCTATCTCGAGCACGGCTACCGCACCGTGAAGGTGAAGGTCGCAGGCCTGCCGCCCGAGGCCGACGCCGAGCGCGTCGGCGTGATCCGCAAGGCGGTCGGCGACGACGTGGCCATCATGCTCGACGCGAACCAGGGCTGGGATCTGCCGAGCGCCGTACGCGCCACCCGCCTCTGCGAGCCCTACAATATCTTCTGGCTCGAGGATCCGATGCCCTGGTACGACGAGCGCCACGCGCTGCGACGGCTCAAGGCCGAGGTGAACGTGCCGATCTCGGCGGGCGAGACGGAGTTCACGCCCTTCGGCTTGCGCACGATGGTCGCCGAAGGTCTCGTCGACTATCTGATCATCGACTCGACGTGGGCCGGCGGCCTCACCGTCTGGCGCAAGGCGGCCGTGATGGCCGAGCTCTATCAGGTGCCGCTCGCGGCCCACCACGATCCCCAGATCCACGTCCACGCCGTCGCGGCGAGCCCGACCGGCTTCATCCTCGAATCATTCGCCGACCCGACACGTGACCCGCTCTGGTTCGAGCTGTTCCGCGAGCAGCCGAAGATCGTCGACGGCTTCATGGCTGTCCCCGACACGCCGGGACTCGGCCTCGAGCTGCGTCAGGACACGCTCGAGAAGTACGGCGTCAGGCTCGGCTGAGCCTCAGGACGCGCTCTTGCCTTGCACGATGACGCGCGCGGCGATCAGCGCGTCGATCTCCGGCCCGCCGTAGCCGAGCTCGCGAAGGATCTCGCTGGAGTGCTCGCCGAGCTCGGGCGGGTAGCGCGGGGCGACCTTGGGAGCGTCCTCGAGCCAGAGCGGGCTCGCCACGGTGAGCGACGCGCCCGCCCGCGGATCGTCGATCGGCACCAGCGCACCGCTGGCAACCATCTGCGGATCGTCGCGCGCGTCGTCCACCGTGCCCACCTCGCCGAAGGTCAGGCGGTGTTGATTCAGGATCGCCCGCCACTCGGCCCAGGGGCGCCTGCCGAAGACGGAATCGAAGATCGGCACGAGCGCTCGGGCGTTCGCCCGCCGGGCCGGCGTGGTGGCGAAGCGCGGGTCGTCGCCGAGCTCGGGCCGCTCGATCGCCTTCAGGAGATGCGGCCAGTCGCGATCGTCGTTCAGCACGTTCAGCAAGAACCAGCGATTGTCGGCGCAGCGATACAGATTCGCCAGCGCGGTCGCCGGCTGCTCGCGCGGCGGTCGCACCTCGACCCGCGCGCCGCAGAGCGCGGCCTGGATCTGCGTGGCGTTCCACCAGAGGCCATTGGCCAGGAGCGAGGTCGACACCATCGTGCCGCGCCCGGTCCGATCGCGCTGGTAGAGGGCGGTCATGATCGCCGCGAAGAGGCTGACGCCGGTCGGGTGGTCGCCCATCCCCGGCAGCGAGCGGGCGGGCGGCGAGTCGGGCGAGGGCCGGACGAGATCCATCAAGCCGGAGCGCGCCCACAGCGCCGTCGCGTCGAAGCCGGTACGCGGCGCCTCGTCACCGCGCTCGCCGTACGCGGTCATCGACGCGTAGACGAGCCGTGGGTTGAGCGGCGCCAGATCGGGCCACCGAATGCGCAGCCGCCCGCGTGAATCGAGCGGCGTGTTGGTGACGAAGACGTCGGCGCGCTCGACGAGGCGATGGACCACCGCCTGCCCGGCCGGCTGACGCAAGTCAAGCGCGAGGCCGCGCTTGGTGCGGTTGTCGATGATCCAGCGATAGTTGTACGGGCTCTCGGCCACTCCCGGCCCGCCGGTGCGATTGCGATACGGATCGCCGTCGGGCGGCTCGATCTTGATCACGTCCGCGCCGAGGTCGGCCATGATCGTGGTGGCCACCGGGCCGGCGATGAAGCTGGCCGCGTCGATCACGCGCACGCCGGCGAGCAGGAAGCCACTCATGATCGTGGCCGGACTATAGCGGCCTGGCGCCGAGAGTCAAGCGCGCGGGCTCGAACGCACGCAGATCGACCAGCGACGCCGCGCCGTCGGCGACGAGCTCGGCCATCGCGAGCCCGGTCGCCGGCGCGTTCAGGATGCCCCACGGCCCGTGGCCGGTCGCGACATACGCGCCGGGCAGACCGGGCACGCGCCCGATCAGCGGGAGCCCGTCGTCGGTGACGGGGCGATAGCACGCCTGACGACGCACGATGCGGGCCTGCGCGAGCACGGTCGACACGCGACCGGCGGCGCGAGCCAGCACCGCGCAGGAATCTTCGTTCACCTCGACCAGCTCCGGCGAATCCGGCAGCGGGGCCGGATCGGCCATCCCGCACACGTAGACTTCGCCTTCAGGCCTCGGGAAGATCTCCGGCTCCAGCGCGCGCCCGCCGGCGGTGCGATAGTCGACGAACAGCGCGTGCGCCGGCACCTCCGGCGCGGCGAGCGTCACGCTGTAGCCCTTGAGGCCGTGGATGCTCGGCAGCGTCACCCGACCGGCCAGACGACCCGTCCACGGCCCCATCGCCAGCACGACGGCATCGCCCTCGAGCGTCTCGCCATCGGCCGTCACCACCCCGGACGCCGCGCCGTCGCGGCGCGCGACGTCGGCGACGACGGCCAGGCGAAGCTTCGTCCCGCGCGCCTGCGCGGCGTCGAGCAAGGCTGCGGTGAAACGGGCCGGCGTGACCTGCGCGGTGGTCTCGGTGGAGCCGAGCGTCGCGGTGACGACCCCCGCGCCGTCGAGCCAGCGCGGCGCCGACACACGGTGGCCGCCGGCCAGCGCCCCTTTCTCACGCGCCGCCATCATGAACGTGTCCATGCGGCGATAGCCGTAGTCGATGCCGAGCTCCTTGGCGAGCTCGGCGTGGAGCGCGAAGCTCGCGCGCGCGAGCGGGCCGAGCGGCGAGCCGTCGCACCAGTCGAGCGCCAGGAATCCGCCCGACTTTCCCGATGCGGCGCACGCCACGCCCGACCGCTCGACGACGGTGACGACCACGCCGCGCCGGGCCAGGAAGTAGGCGACCGAGGCGCCGACGACGCCGGCGCCACAGACGATCACGTGCCGAGGGGGTACCACTCGGCGTATGCTACCCGAACCCAAGGAGGTCTTCATGCACTACGGCGTCGTCATGTTCCCCACCGAGTACGCGATGGCACCGGACGAGCTCGCGCGGGCACTCGAAGAGCGTGGCTTCGAATCGGTGTGGTTCCCCGAGCACACGCACATTCCGGCAAGTCGCCGAAGCCCATGGCCGGGCGGCGGCGAGCTCCCGAGAGACTACTGGTCGTCGTACGATCCGTTCGTCGCGCTCATGGCGGCGGGTGCCGCGACCAAGCGACTGAAGCTCGGCACCGGCATCTGCCTGGTCATCGAGCGCGACCCGATCACGATGGCGAAGGAAGTCGCGACGCTCGATCGGCTCTCGAACGGCCGCGTCCTGTTCGGCATCGGGGGCGGCTGGAACCAGGAAGAGATGCTCAATCACGGCACGGCGTGGAAGAGCCGCTGGCGTCTCCTGCGCGAGCGCGTGCTGGCCATGAAAGAGATCTGGACCAAGCGCGAGGCCGAGTTCCACGGTGAGTTCGTGAACTTCGACAAGATCTGGGCCGATCCCAAGCCGATCCAGAAGCCCCACCCGCCGATCATCATCGGCGGCGACGGCGCGACGACGTTCGATCGCGTCGTCGAGTTCGGGGACGGCTGGATGCCGATCATGCGCCCCAAGACGAGCCCGGTCGAGAAGATCCCCGAGCTCCGCGAGCGCCTGAAGAAGGCGGGCCGTGATCCGAAGACCGCCCCGGTCTCGATCTTCTTCGCGCCCCCGAAGAAACCGGCCATCGACGCCCTCGCCGCCGCCGGCGTGGAGCGCGCGATCTTCGGCCTGCCGTCCGAAGGTCGCGAAGCGGTCTTGCCGCGACTCGATGCCTTCGCCGCAGTGATGCGTCTTTAAGCGCCGAGGTCAAAGCTGGGCCGCGGAGAAGGGCGCAGCGGCGAGGCGGCGCCCGAAGGCCGCACGCGAGGCGTACTAGCTGTACGTCGAGCGTGCGGCCGAGAGCGCCAACGAAGCCGACGCGCCCTTATCCGCGGCCCAGCTGCGCAAACCGCTGCTTCATCGCGTTGACGCCGGCAAGATAGCCTCGCACGTCGTGGTCGCCGCACTTCTGCCCGGGTGTCAGCTTGAACCCGCGGCGCGCGTAGGCGTCGCCCGGGCCCGCGCCGCACAGATGGATGATCGCCGCCAGGTCCTGCTTCTGCTGGAGCGTCGCGCTCACGACGTGCTGCCGCGCCATCGTGCTCGAGACGCCGCGATCCAGCATCGCGGACGTCATCTCGACGGCGTGGCTCGGCACCACCCGGGTGTAGAGGCGATTGAACCAGCACGAGCGCCACTCGTGCCACGGGCCGTCCTCGACGACCACGTGGTCGTGGATGCAGTAGCGCCGCGCCTCGAGGAAGGTGGGATCGGTGATCTGGTACATGCCGACCGCGCTCGACGCCGGCCGGTACACCTGGAACGGATTCCAGCTGATCCGCCAGCGCCAGTACGTTCGGGCGACCGGGTTGCCCGCGCCTTCGACCTGGGCCAGCGCGGCCAGGAGCTCGGGCGTCATGACCACGGTGGAGTGCTCGCGAAAGAGCGGCTCGTACTGCCGCCAGGTTTCGGTCGGCGTCTTCGACAGGGCGCCGCTGACCGGGAAGAAGAGCTCGGTCGGCTTGCGAATCACCTGATACGTCCAGTTCACCGCCGACCACACCGCGATGAGGAGCACCGTGGCGACGATGATGCGGATCGCCAGCGGCAACGCCAGCAAGACCAGCCAGGCGCGATGGACGAATCGAAAGATCGCGCGGATACGCGCGAATCGCGATGGACGCGCACGCACCCGGCGGGATGCACGCCTGGCCGCGCGGACCGGCGTTCTGACGGTGCGCGTCTGTGGCATAGCGGTGTCCCATCACTATGCACCAGCGCGCGAAGGGCCCCAAACTACGCGAACCGCCCCCGGCGGGGCTTACTCGCCTCGAATCTCGCGCAGGCGCCGCTTCAGGGCCGTCATCCGGTCGTTCATCTTCTCCGACAGCGCCGAGCCGCGCGTCTTCTTCTTGGAGGGGGCGGGCGTGGAGGGAGCCGGCCTCATCACGTGACAGTACGCGCAACCGTGCTTCAATCCGTGCTTGCATTCACTCGTCGGGGCCTGTGCCATGCTGCCATCCTACCGAATCGCGTGGCGGTTCGCGAACATCGGTATACTCGCGCTCGCCGAGGAGGCCTTGCGACCATGAGCCTGCCCAAGACCGCGCGCGCCGCCGTCGTCGCCGAGTACGGCAAGCCGATCGAGATCCGCGAGCTTCCGGTACCGCAGGAAGCCGAGCTCGAGCCCGGCTCGCTGCTCGTGCGGGTGGACGTCGCGTCGATCTGCGGCTCCGACGTCCACCAGTGGGACGGCATGACCCAGGCGCTGGCGCCCGCGCAGCTGCCGATCGTGCTCGGCCACGAGATGATGGGCACTGTCGTCGCGTTCGGCCCGGGACCGCGCGAGGACTCGATCGGCCAGCTCGGCGGACCGCTCACGCCGGTGCAGGCCGCGCTCTTCGTCCGCAAGCAGGCCACGATCCTCGGCGTGCAGTCGGCCGACATCGGCCAGTTCTGGAAAGCCCTCGAGTTCGTGCGGCGCACGGCCTCGCGTTACGACTTCGAGGCGATGCTGACCACGCGCTATCCCCTGGATCGCATCAACGACGCGATCCGGAACATGCGGGCGTTTCGCGAGATCAAGCCGCTCGTCCTGCCCTGGGCGAGCTAGAGGAGAGCTCTGTCATGCGAACGTTCGTGCGGTCCCTCGTGCTCGGAGTCTCGCTCACTCTCGCCACGGCGGCGGTCGCCCACGCGGTCGAGCTCCAGTGGTGGAGTCACTGGGCCATCGAGGACAACAAGAAGACCGTGCTCTTCGAGGTCAAGCGCCGCTTCGAGGCGAAGAACCCGGGCCATACGGTGACGATCACCTTCTACGAGAAGAAGAACATGTTCCCGACCTTGCGCGCGGCGTTCACGGCGGGCTCCGGCTTTCCCGACGTCTTCTACTACGACATGGACGTGCCGGAGTTCATGTCGACCGGCTGGCTCGCCGACCTGACGACCAGCGTGCGCTGGGAGCACATCGAGCCCTACGGCAAGGCGTTCTGGACGCGGCCGGGCCCCGGAGGCAAGACCGGCATCTGGGCGATCCCGGTCGAGGCGGCGTCGGACGAGCTCTACTACAACCGGAAGATTTTCAAGGAGCTCGGCATCGCCGTACCGGCCGGCTACGCGTTCACTCAGGACCAATTCAAGGACGTGGTGGCGAAGTGCGCGAAAGCCGGCTACGCGGCGTTCGCAACCGGCGCCGCCGATCGCGACTGGGCCGCGCACTACATCCCGAACGCGCTCCTCACCGACAAGCTCGGCGCCGATGAGTTCATCCGCCTGCTGCGGGGCGAGATCTCGTGGAAGGATCCGCGGGTGGTCGAGGTGTTCCGCTACTACAAGGAGCTGATCGACCTCGGCGCCTACGCGAAGACCCTCAGCAGCATGACGCTCGCCGAGGCCCATCGCTACTTCCACACCGAGCAGAAGGCCTGCATGTTCCCGGTGGGCTCCTGGTACACCGGGCGGGCCTTCGTGCCGCCCGACAAGGGCGGCCAGCCCAAAGAGTTCGAGCTCGGCATGCTGAACAACACGCTGATGAAGGACGGCAAGGGGCACGGCCAGAAGTTCCTCGGGGTGGCCGGATCGCTCGCCGTCGCCGCCAAGGGCCCGAACCTGCCGCTCGCCGTGAAGGTCGCCGACACGTTCGCCGACGTCGAGATCGGAAATCTATGGATGGCGAAGACCGGCGTGCAGACCGGCATCAAGACCGACCTGGCGCGCATCGACAGCCCGCTGAAGTGGTACTTCGACGAATACGGCCGGGTGAACAAGAGCACCAAGTGGGTGGACCTCACGGCGCAGCAGGTCCGGGTCGTGATGAAGCCGGGCGTGTGGGACGTCTACGTGGCCACCGTGAATCAGGGGCTGCCGAACAAGCTCCTCGGCCCCGACGAGGCGCTCGCCAAGCTCGAAGACGCTCGCCTCAAAGGCAAGTAGCCTGGCCCGCACCGAATCGCTGATCCTGACGGGGGCGGCCGCGCGCCGCCCCCGTTCCCGTCGCCCGTGGGGCGCGATCGCCGTGTTCCTCGGGCCGACC
>CAYVHH010000593.1:0-10864 GCA_964450175.1 uncultured bacterium
CAGCTCCTCATCTACCCGGTGACGGACGTCGGCGCCGAGTCGAAGTCGTATCGCGACTTCGCCGAGGGCTACATGCTCACGCGCGACGGGATGCGGTGGTTCACCAACCACTACCTGAAGTCGCCGAGCGAAGCCCAGGACTGGCGCGTCTCGCCGCTGCGCGCGGCGTCCCTCGCCGGACTTCCGCCGGCGCTCGTCATCACCGCCGGGTTCGATCCCCTTCGCGACGAGGGGGCGGCCTACGCGGGACGGCTGACGGACGCGGGCGTGCAAGTCGACTACATCAACTACGGCGGGATGATTCATGGCTTCATGCCGATGGGGAAGCTGATCGCAACCGGCAACCGCGCCACGTCGCACGTCGCGGCATCCCTGCGCCAGGCGCTGCGCTGAGGCGACGAGCCCGGTCGTCATGAGCATCGGCATCTCCGTCCCGCTGCCCGCGTACGACGTCGACGTCGGCTTCATGGCCAGGAAGGCCGAGGAGCTCGGCTTCGAATCGTTCTGGTGCGCCGAGCATCCCTTCATTCCGGTGAGCTCGGCGAGCCGCTTTCCGGGCTCACCCGACGGCGTCATCCCCGAGAGCTACTCACACTTCGTCGATCCGTTCGTGGCCCTCGCCCGCGCCTCGGGCACGACGAAGTCGATCAAGCTTGGCACGGGGATCGTGCTGGTTCCCGAGCGCAACCCGCTACTCCTGGCCAAGGAGATCTCCACGCTCGATCTGTTCAGCGGCGGGCGCTTCCTCTTCGGCATCGGCGCCGGATGGCTCCGCGAAGAGACCCAGATCATGGGCGGTGACTTCGACCATCGCTGGACCCAGACGCGCGAGTCGATTTTGGCTATGAAAGAGCTGTGGACGAAGCCGGCGGCCGAGTTCCACGGCCAGTACTACGATTTCCCGCTGGTGAAGTCGTTCCCGAAGCCGTTGCAGAAGCCTCATCCGCCCGTGCTGCTCGGGGGCGGCGCGAAGAACGTGCTGCAGCGGGTCGTGGCGTGGGGTGACGGCTGGCTGCCGAACCGCATCACCCCCGACGAGCTACGGGCAAGCCGCGCGACGCTCGATCGGATGACGAAGGACGCGGGCCGCGACCCGTCGAAGATGACGATCTCGGTGCACGGACAGCCGGCCGACCGCGAGCTGATCCGGCGGCTGCTCGAGGCCGGCGCGACGCGGGTGATCGTGCGACCGCCGGTCGTCAAGACCGAAGCGGAGATGGGCACGGAACTGTCGCGAATCGCCGACGCGGTGTTGCGGTAGTCGAACGCGGTCGGCGCCGGGCGCGCTATTCGGGCAGCGTGAGTCCGACGACCTCGTCGACCGACGGCGCCTTGTCGAGGCGCGCGACGGCGGCGACGAAGCGCTCGTAGCGCTGCGCCGAAATCGGCAATCCGGGCACGAATCGCCGAAGCTCGGCGGCATCCTTCGCGAAATCCCACATCAGCTCGCGGCCGTGGTATTCGCCCACGACGCGCCGGCCACCCCGCAACGTGACCGTCAGCCGCGGCGCGAAGCACTCGCGGCCGACCGCGCCGACGATCTCCACCTTGCGCTGGAGCGCCGCGACGCGGGCGGCGAGCTCGGCGCCGGCGGCGGCGCCGGCGTCACGCGGATCTTCGACGTTCGCCTCGAGCACCGGATAGTCGCCGGTGGTCACCGTGTACGCCAGCATGTACGCGGTGCGGCCGAAGCCGCTGCCGTCCGGCGCCGGCGGCCGCGGAAATCTCGGCGAGGGATAGAGCGTCTCGAGATAATTCATCTCGAGCGTGAGGTGCTCGATCTCGTCGGCCACGAGCTTGTGCTGCGCCGTCATCTCGCTCGCCAGCCAGACCACCGGTTGATTGAATCCCGGGGTCGGGTAGATCTTGAATTTGACGTCCAGGACCTCCCAGCGGCGACCGAGGTCCGCGACAATCTCGCCGAGATCGGCCTTCGGCGGTCCGGTGAACGTGTACGCGAGATCGCCCTTGCTGCTGCCGGTGAACGCGTTGTAGAAGCCCCCTTCACCCTCGAGCGCCGTCGCCGCGCCCTCAAACCCTTGCGCGGCGAGGCTCGCCGCCCACATCCCGCTCCGGGCCGCCTGAGCCTCGGCGAAGTCCGCGTCACGCGCCCCGGTGCGCTGGCCCTCGATCAGGCTTCCCGCGAAGCTCGCCGCCAGCGCGATGGCGTGGCCGACGCCCCGCGCATCGAGCCCCAGCAGCCTTGCCGTCGTCGCGGCGCAGCCGAGGATGCCGTAGACCGGGCTCGCGCGGAAGCCGTGCGCCGGGGTCGACGGGATGAAGTCGCGCGCGCAGCGGCACTGCACCTCGTAGCCCGCGACCAGCGCGGTCAACAGCTCGCGCCCTGACTTGCCTTCCCCCTCGGCCGTCGCGAGGCCCGCCGGCACGATGAGGACGCCGGGGTGCGTGAGCATGTGGTACGAGTCGCACTGGTTGTTCACCGCCACCGCCACACCGTTGGCGAAGGCCACACCCGGGCGCGTGGCGCGCGCGCCGTCCACCCACAACGTCGCGCCCTGGCCGGCGCCGACGCGCCGAGCGCCCAGGCGTTCGTGCTCGAGCACCGCGCGACGCGACGCGACCGAGCGGGGATGGGCTGAGCCGGCCAGCCCGACGGTCACCGCGTGATTCACGAACGCCTTCGCCTTGTCGACGACGGCCGCCGGAAGCTCCTCGAACCGGAGCCCGGCGGCGAATTCACCGAGACGAACGGCCAGCGGTGTCGTTTCCATAGTCGACAGGGCGCGCGGCCGGCGGGGACCCCAGCCCCGCGACGGCCTGCGGCGCGCACTGCGGCTGGAGCATAATACGGCGCATGCGACCCCGTGAGAAGACGATCTCGGTCGGCGGCCTCGGCGTGCACACATGGATCGGCGGACAGGGCGACCCACTGCTGGTCCTCCACGGCGCCGGCGGCCATCGTGGCTGGACACGCTGGCTGGATCAGGTCTCGGAGCGCTTCACCGTGTGGGCGCCCTCGCATCCGGGCTTCGGGCGCTCCGGCGACGCCGACTGGATGGAGGGCATCGACGACCTCGCCCGCTTCTATCTCTGGTTCATCGAGGCGGCGAAGCTCGGGCGACCACACCTGCTGGGCCACTCGATCGGCGGCTGGACCGCGGCGGAGATGGCCACGATGAGTGCCGGCGCGATCGACCGGCTCGTCCTGGTCGCGCCGGCCGGCCTCAAGCCCGAGACCGGCGAGATTCTCGACGTCTTCTTCTATTCTCCGGCGCAGCTCCTCACCATGACGGTTCACGACACGAAGACCGTTCCGGAGTGGCCGGAGCTCTACGGGCGGCCGCCCACGCCCGAGGAGCTCGAGATCGCGACCCGCAACCGGGAGATGGCCGCACGCCTGACCTGGAAGCCGTACATGCACAATCCTCGGCTGGCACACTTCCTGCCGCGCGTGACGAACCCGGCGCTGATTGTCTGGGGCCGCGAGGACCGCGTCGTGCCGGTCGAGTGCGGCGAGCAATACCGCCGTGGCCTGCCAAATGCGACGCTCACCGTGCTCGAGCGGTGCGGTCACCTGCCGCCCATCGAGCAGCCCGACGTCTTCGCGCGTCTGGTGCTCGACTTTCTCGGAGGGCCATCGCGGCGATGAAGCTCTACTACTTCAGCGAGATGCCGCACCACGAGTTCCCCGACGAGGAAGGCGACAAGTACCCGTCGCTCCGGCTCGAGTTCCCGAATCGCTTCTTCGACCGCGAGAAGGCCGCGGCGAACTATCAGCGCTATCTCACCGAGTACGAGTTCGCCGACCAGGCGGGCTTCGCGGGCCTCATGATCAACGAACACCATTCGACGCCGTCGTGCGTCAACGTCGGCGTGAACATGACCGCCGCGGTGCTCGCGCGCACGACGCGACGAGCGAAAATCCTCCTCCTCGGGAACATCTTGCCGATCGAGGACAACCCCGTGCGGATGGCCGAGCAGCTCGCGATGGCGGATCTCATCTCGGGCGGACGTGTGCTCTCCGGCTTCGTGCGCGGCGTCGGCGTGGAAACGTGGTGGTCCAACTCGAACCCCATCCACAATCGCGAGCGCTTCGAGGAGTGCCACGATCTGATCTTGAAGTGCTGGACCGAGCCGGGCCCGTTCCGCTGGGAGGGGCGTCACTACCATTTTCGTCACGTCAATCCGTGGTGTCTACCGCTGCAGAAGCCGCATCCGCCCATCTGGATTCCCGGCACCGCGAGCCCCGAGACCGCCGTATGGGCGGGGCGGCGCGGCTACACCTACGTGCCGTTCCTGGTGCCGTTCGAGATCGCGCGCGAGCTTTTCGACTTCTATCGGCAAGGCGCCGCCGAGGTGGGCCGCACCGTGACGCCCGACAATCTCGGCTTTCTCATCTGCGCGGTCACCGCGGAGACGAAAGCGAAAGCGGTCGAAGCCGGCCGACATTTCGTGTGGCGGATGGGCCCGACCCTGCGCGCACCGGTGGACTGGTTCGCGCCGGTCGGCATGCGGTCACGCGCGGGATCGCAGTTCGCGCTGCGAGCGCGGCCGCGGTCGCTGTCGTCGATGAGCTACGAGGAATTGCTGGAGGAGCAGTTCATCGTCGCCGGCACGCCCGACGAGGTGGTCGACCGCTTCGCCCGCGTCCAGCGCGAGCTCGGGGTCGGCCATCTCCTCCTGGAAGCCCAGGAGTCGCGCATGGACCATCCGACCACGATGCGCTCGATCGAGCTGATGGGTGCCAAGGTCGTTCCGGCGGTGGCGCCGCTCTAGAGTTCAGCCCCGCCGGGCTTCGAAGAACTCCTTCAAGAGCGCGCCGCAGTCGGCCTCGAGCACGCCGCCGAGCGTCTCGATGCGATGATTGGACCGCTCGCCGTCGAGCAGGCGATGGCGCGACTCGATCGCGCCGGCTTTGGGATCCAGGGCGCCGTACACGACACGTGCGACGCGGGCGTGGATAGCGGCGCCGCAGCACATCACGCACGGCTCGAGCGTGGCATAGAGTGTCGCGCGCGGCAGCCGATAGTTGCCCGCCTTCCGGGCGGCCTCGCGTAGCGCGAGCACCTCGGCGTGTGCGGTGGGGTCGGCGAGGGTGATCGGCGCGTTGTGCGCCAGCGCGATGATCTCGTCGTCGAGGACGACGACGGCGCCCACGGGCACCTCGCCCGCTGAGAGGCCGGCGCGCGCCTCGGCGAGCGCCGCCCGCATGAACGCTACGGCGTCCACGGCTCGGGGGCTAGGGACTCTCGGTCGGCGTCGAGTGCAGCATCACGACCGTGGCATCCCCGGCCGTGCTCACGGCGGCGGTGCTACGGCGGCGGCCCTCCGAGGCGTTCGCGATGATGACGATTGCGATGACCGCTACGACCGCGATGCCGGCGCCGACGATGATCAGGATCAGGTTCGGGTCCATCGCCTCGGCGCGGGCCGGCTTCACCGCGACCGCCATCAGCGTTGCCACCAGCACGATGCACACAAACCGCTTGAGCGTCACGAGGGCCTCCCCGATTCAAGGTGGTGCGCCCTAGAGGATTCGAACCTCTGGCCTTCGGATTCGTAGTCCGACGCTCTGTCCACCTGAGCTAAGGGCGCAACGGGGACTTACGATACACTACGCTGCGTCCCGGGGCGAGCGGACTAGTTACGGGCTAGTTCTACAGCACCGTCCTGCAGTGATACCAGCCGCTCCACAGCGGCCTGGAGGTGCCCCGGGGCAAGGTGAGCGTACCGCTGAACCATCGCCAGGGTCCGCCCCCACCAACTTCTTTGATCGTGAGCTGGTTCACATCGGCCATAGCAAGCCTGGACGCGAACGTGTGTCGATTGCTGTGCCACGCGACTGCGGTCCTCCGACGTCCAGCACTCGATGATCTCGTCGAGAGATGAGTTCACCTTCCGTGGCCTTGTCCGAGAACCACCGACGCTTTAGCCAGAGGTCGATCACGCAATCCGCTCCAGCATGGCGCTCTGCAACGTGACCGTCACGCGGCCCCATTGGGCGCCGCCACCGCTAAAGGCCAACTGCAACGTCTTCGCCGCCGTCGAGTCCTCGGCCGCGACCACGTTCGTCCCACCGTACGGCTGGCCAACGACGGGACCGACCGGAGAGAAAGCGGTTCCGGCTATTCTGCCGAACTTCGCCATCGAACCCTGCCACCCAAGCGTTCCGAGCTGGGCGTTCGTCGCACCGTCTCCGCTCAGGAGCCCGGTCAAGATGAACGATTCGGGACCGTCGAGGCCGAGCGTGTAATACGAAGGAGATCCTCCCTGGTAGAAGGAAAAGGCCAGCTGAACCGTTAGCGTGGCGACAACAGTCGAGCCATACTGAAGATTGAGAGTAAGGGCCGTGGTATCGTCCGTGTCACCGGACGTTGTGTTCGTGCCGCTCACTGTGCCCTGGACCGTCAGTCGCAAGCGCCCCGACGACCCGAGGATGCCGCCCGGGACCAAATACGAGTAGAGCGGACTGGTGGTCTTGTCCGCCGTCACCTTGTCGAGGGCGAGCTTTGTCGTCTCCAGCGGAGGCTCCGCGGCGACGGGTTCTGGTCGCAGGCCGAGGAGCCCCGCCATTCCCGCAAGCGTCGACCGACCCACGAACTCCCGTCGGTTCCAGTTCTCGCGTCGGTCACTCATGGCGCCACCGCCGCCGATGCGTTCCATGTTATTAGCAACGGCCACGTTCATTTCGTCGTCGTGTTACACAGATCTGTATATCGCACTATTACCACGTCAGATTCGTCGTCCGACGCTCTGTCCACCTGAGCTAAGGGCGCGATGGTGCGAGCGTGCTTGTTCCGGATCGCTCGGCACGACCGGTGGGCACGATCCCTTCTTGACATCACGCCCAATCGCCACGATCATCCCCCGCGACCGATCCTGTCCGACCAGACCCCATAGGAGGAGAGAGATGAAGAGCTTCGTCACCGCCCTCGTCCTGGTCGCGTTGGCCGCAGGTCCCGCTCTCGCCAATCAGTGCCCACTACTGCAGGCGCAGATCGACCGAGCGATCGGCACGCGCTACGACCCAAGCGCCGCCAATGCACGGTCGCTCGCCGCGCAGGCCATGGCGCTGCACAACGCCGGCAAGCATGAGGAGTCCGTCGCGAAGTACGACGAGGCGGCGAAGGCCGCCGGGATCACGCTTCAGAAGAAGTAGCGGCCGCGCGCGGGGTTGACGCGGACACGAGCGCCGAGGTGACTCGGCGCTCGTGCTGTTTCCGGTCCGCGGGAAGAATTTGGCGGAGAGGCCGGGATTCGAACCCGGGACAGAGCTTTTAACCCTGTAACCGCTTAGCAGGCGGCTGCCTTCGGCCGACTCGGCCACCTCTCCGAGGGTCAAGCGCGCCTAGTATACACTTCGCCCGGAGCCCTGATGCCGATCAACACCGATCCTCGCCACGTCGGGAGGGCGTCGATCACGCCCGCCGATCCGGTCGTTGCCGGCCAGCTCGGCAGTTGGACGATCACGTACGAGGTCGGCGCCTACGGCTACGACGAGTTCGCGCGGCTCAAGATTGCCTCGCGTTTCGCGTCCGATTGGGGGTCGCCCCAGTTCTCGGATCCAGCCGGCGCGAACTACGCTACCGTGCGCCTGGAGTCTCGGAGTCCGACGACCGTCGCCGCCCTCACGTGGGAACCGCGCGGCTACATCCGGCCCTGGTTCAAGTGCCTCGTGGTGTCGATCCGCGACGGATCGCTCTACCCCGGAGACAAGATCCACGTCATGATCGGTGACCGGAGCGGCGGAGGACCGGGCTCGCGGGCCCAGACCTTCCGTGAGAAGGGCTGCGAGTTTCGTGTCCTCGTCGATCCGTTCGGGACCGAGCTCTATTCCGTCCTCGAACCCTCGCCTCTGCTCGATATCGTCGGTGGCGGAATCCATCGCCTGGTGTTGATCGCGCCGACGACGGTGCGTCCGGGTGAGCCGTTCGAGGCGCTCGTGAAGGCTGAAGACGTGTGGGGCAATCCCTGTGAACGATTCGCGGGCGAGGTGAAGCTGACCGTCACGGGCGCGCCGCTCGAGGGCCTTCCGACCGCCATCACGTTTCGCCGGGGCGAGTTTGCCGTCGCCACCCTGAGCGGGCTTCGCGTCGCCGCCGCCGCGGCCGAAACCCGCATCACGGCCGCGTACGGCTGGTACCGTGCCGAGTCCAACCTGATCCGCGCGCTGAGCCCGGGCGAAGCGAAGACGTGGTGGGGCGATCTGCACGGCCAGACACGCGCCACGGTCGGCACCGGCACGATCGAGGAATATTTCGCCTTCGGGCGCGAGATCGCGCTGCTCGACATGATGTGCCATCAGGCCAACGACTTTCAGGTGACGGACGACGAGTGGATGAGACTCCGGCGGGAGATCGAGCGCTTCCACGAAGACGGACGCTGCGTGATCTTCGTCGGATACGAATGGTCCGGCATGACCCCGGGCGGCGGCGACCGGAACGTGATGTTTCGCGGCGATGTCGCCGCGCTCCACCGCTCGTCGCACGCGGAAGTCGACGACATGCATGATGCTGCCACCGACTGCTTTCCGGTCACGGAGCTGTTCACCCAGTTCGCGGGCCGGGACGACATACTGCTGATTCCTCATATCGGCGGCCGTTACGCCGATATCGTCGGCTTCCACGACCCTGCGCTCGAGCCGGTGGTCGAAATCTACTCGGACTGGGGGCGCTTCGAGTGGTTGCTCGAGGACGCGATCAAGCAAGGATACAAGGTCGGCGTCGTCGCAAACTCCGACGGCCACAAGGGGCGCCCAGGGGCGAGTCATCCCGGGGCGTCGACCTTCGGCGCCTATGGCGGGCTCACCTGCGTGCTGGCCGAATCGCTGACTCGCGAGGCGGTGTTCGAGGCGATCAAGGCGCGCCGCTGCTACGGCGTCACCGCCGCCCAGCGGATCCACGTGGAGCTTGCCGTGAACGGGCTCCCGATGGGGGCCGTCGGGCGGACAGACGGCCTCGTCAAAGTCAGCGGCCGCGTTGTCGGAACAGGTCCGATCGAGCGGATCGACATCCTCCGCGGCCTCGATCATATAAGGATGGTCTCGCCCTACACTCCGGAGTCGTTCGAAGGCTCTCGGCGGTACCGGATTGCCTGGGCCGGCTCGCGCGTCCGCGGGCGCGATCGCCTGACGACATGGGACGGCCACGTCGAGCTCTCGGCGGGCCGCTTCCTCGACGCCGCGACGTTCGCGATGGAAAACCCGGAAAAGGGCATCCGCGAGCGGTCCGCTCGTCGTATTTCCTGGGTATCGAACACGACCGGCGACGACGACGGCCTCGACGTCACGATCGACGCGCCGGCGGACGCCGTGCTCCGGTTTCACTCGCCGGTGATTCAGCTTCAGATGAAGCTGAGCGAGCTGGGCGATGGCCACACACGCAGCTTTCCGGCAGGGGGCGTCGACCTCCGCGTGTTCGTCCGGCGGCTCCCGGTCCGCGGGCACACCAGCGAGCTCAAGTTCGAGCACACCGACCCCTCGCCCATGCGCGGCCGGTGCCATCCATACTGGATCCGCGTCACCCAAGAGGACGGGGCGCAGGCCTGGACGAGCCCGGTTTACCTCGACGCCTGAGGGCCGGTTTCCCGCTAAACGTACCGCTTCGTACGATTCCGGAATCGTTAGCGAATTCGCGCGAATGGCCGTTCTTTGTCAGGTCGCGCTTAGCAATTTGTCACTGATCCGCTCGCTGGCCCCCTAAGTCCGCGTTTCCTCGGCTAACGCACCGTGGCACACCCATTGCTCCAATCGTTCGCGGATGGACATTTGCCGTGATGCTCTTTGCGTTTCATGCGAGTCGAAAATGACCAAAAGCATGGCGATTCTCAGGCGTAGTTTCCGGCGGGCAGCGGCCGGCTTCACGGTCGTCGAGCTCGTCGTGCTCACGGCTGTGATCTCGGTCCTCTGCGCGATCGGTTTCCCGCTCTACCTGAGCTACTCGAGAGCCCAGGAGACCGACAGCGCCGCGCGTGTAATCGTCGTCTCCCTGAACCAGGCCCGCCAGCTCGCGGTCACTCGCGGCGTGTCCTTCAGCATCGAGACGCAAACAAACCCGAACAACCGGATGCGGTTCTGCTCCGGCACCGTCGTCCCGTGCCCCAGCGGTCAGGTCTTCACGGGCGCCGAGACCGACACGTCCGGATGGAGAACGCTCGAGAACGGCTCTCGCATCACGGCAGGGCCGGCCGTCACGTTCAGCTCCCTCGGCGCGGCGACCGCCGCGGGCGTCCTCCGGGTCCAGAACTCGTCGGCCACCGGGTCACTCGACGTGTGCGTGAGCCCGTCGGGCCGCATCAAGGTCCAGGCCGTGGGAACCGCCTGCCCATGAGGAACGTCATGAAGACCGACCGGAAGCTCGCGCGAATCCTCGGCGACCGCCGCGGGTTCACGCTCGTCGAAGTCCTGGTCGCGTCGATGATCCTCGTCGTCGCGTTGCTGACTCTGGCGAGCATGTTTCCCGTGGGATACAAGCAGATCGCCGACGCGGGGCGCATGACCATGGCGGTGTCGGGCGCGCGCCACATCCTCGAGGACGTCGGCGACATTCCCTTCAACAACATCAGCAACGTCAACGGCGTCGACACGGCCAGCAACACGGGCGTGATCGCCGGGTTGACCGGCACCGAAGCGGCGATCGCCCGCCGCTGGCGGTACATGCTGGCCGGCTCGGGCAACGGCTTCACGTTCACGTCAGCAGAGACCACCGCGTGGGGAACCGTGCAGCCCTTCGCGGGCCGGGCCGTGGTGACGGTCGCCAACACCAGCGCGACGTTGCGGACGGTCACGGTGACGGTCACGATCCCCGGCCTTCCCGGGAACGTCACGCTCAGCACCGTCATCGTGAGGATGTTCTAATGCGCCCCGTCTCGTTCCGCGGACAAGACGGCTTCACCCTGGTCGAGC
>CAYVHH010000594.1:0-4695 GCA_964450175.1 uncultured bacterium
CGAGCAGGTCCCACTATAGCTGGTTCTCGGGGTGTGGCCGGGCGAGACCGGAGCAAATCGACCCCAGCGATGGACAGGCCACGAGGAACACGCGGCCGAAGATCTTCACCTCGAAACGGGGGACGTGCCGGAGCTAACGAAGCCGCGGGCCGGGGTCCATGTTCAGATAGACCCGGCCGCCGATCGGATACCACTCCGGCGCGAGCGTGACCGCCTGGCCGACGACGTGCAGATCGCGCCAGCACTCGGCCAGACGACTCTCGCGCCGGTACGACGTGCTGCCACCTTGCCGGTACACGAGATCCATCGCCTCGCGCGCGCTATCGGCGGCGTGCACCGCGGCTAGCCGGCAACGGGCGCGCTGCTCGAGCGTCGTCTCCTCGCCGGCGGCGATGGTGTTCCAAAGCTCGGTGATCATCGCGCTGCGGTACGCCCGCCCGGCGTTCAGAATCGCGTCCGCCCGCCCGACCGCGTCCTGAACCTGTGGATTCTCGCAGAGCCGACCGGTCCGGCCGCGCGGCGTCTTCGCGGCCGCCAGCTCGATCAGCGCGTCGATGCCGGCCCGCGCGATCCCCGTGATCACCGCGCTGTGATGCGGGCCGACCCAGGCTTGCGCCGGCAACGCGTACGAGACGCCCGGCCAGCGCTTCCATTGATTGTCGAGGGGCACGCCGGCATGGACCATCGTTCGCCGCTCCGGCAGAAACACGTCCTCGACCGTCCAGTCGAAGCTGCCGGTGGCGCGCAGACCGGCCACATCCCAGCTCCCCTCGACGAGACGTGCTTCCGAGCGCTTGAAGACGCCACGCCAGTAGGCCGAATTGCCGTCCGGGCTTCTCCGTGGCTGGTCGCCGTCGAGAATCTGGAAGCTGCCCAGCATCCACGAGCTTTCCTGGCAACCGGTGCCGAAGGGCCAACGACCGGTCACCCGGTAACCGCCATCGACCGGCACAGCCCGGCCGCCGCCCATCACCGCGGTGCCGGCGATGACGGTGTCGGCGCGCTGCCCGTAGAGCTCCTGAACGCCTTCGTCCGGCAACCCGAGCGTGACGAGCTGGCCGATGCTGTTGTTGGCCAGGTTCCAGCCGACAGAGCCGGCGGCCTCGGCCAAGAGCTCGACCACGCGGATATACGTCAGCGGATCGGCTTGCAGGCCGCCCAGCTCGCGCGGGATGACCAAGCGGTAGAAGCCGGCGGCGTGAAACTGCTCGACCAGCGCCTTCGGCAGGCGTTGCTCGCGCTCCAGCTCGTCGTGGTAGCCACGGACGACTGACTGCAGAGCCGCCGCAGCGCGTACAGTCGGCTGAGCGTCGACGTTTTCCGGCAACCGCTGATCTTCGGCGATCTCTGGCATGTGAGGCGGATGTTCCGCTGGCGGAACGGAGGTGTCAAGAGGTACTGTCGCTGATCATCATGACCCAGGAGACCTGCCCATGCCGCGTTTGAACTTTGGCGCGTTCCTCGCTCCGCACCACCCCATTGGGGAGCACCCGATGCTCCAGTTCCGCCGCGATCTCGACTTCGTAGAGCACCTGGACAAGCTCGGATACGAAGAGTTCTGGTGCGGCGAGCACCATTCCAGCGGCTGGGAGATGATCGGCTCGCCCGAGATGTTCCTGGCCGCGGCGGGCGAACGGACGAAGCGCATCAAACTCGCCACCGGCGTCGTCTCGCTGCCCTATCACCACCCGTTCAACGTCGCGCAGCGGATGGTGCAGCTCGACTACATGACCGGCGGCCGGGTGATCTTCGGCTCCGGGCCCGGCGCCCTGGCGTCGGATGCCCACACGCTCGGGATCGATCCGATGCTGCTGCGCGACCGGCAGGACGAGGCCATCGGCGTGATCCGTCGCCTGATGCGCGGGGAGCGTCTGACCGTCAAGTCCGACTGGTTCACCCTGCAGGACGCCGCGTTGCAGCTGCTGCCGTTGCAGGAGGACATGCCCTTCGCGGTCGCCTCCCAGATCAGCCCGTCGGGCATGACCTTGGCCGGCAAGCACGGCATCGGCATCATCTCGATCGGGTCGCTGTCCGAGGAAGGCCTGAACGCGTTGCCGACGCAGTGGAGCTTCGCGGAGACCGCCGCCGCCGAGCACGGCCAGACCGTCGATCGCAAGAACTGGCGCGTGCTGATGAGCTGGCACATCGCCGAGACGCGCGAGCAGGCCCGCGCCGAGGCCCGCCACGGTCTGCTCCGACACCACAACGAGTACATCACGGCGACCCTCCAGCGGCCCGGTGCCCATCCGTACAAGAGCGCCGACGAAGCCGTCGACAAGACCGCGTTCGTGCCAGGCGCCGTCGCCACGATCGGCACACCGGACGATCTCGTGGCGCGCATCAAGTCGGTCCTCGAGATCTCGGGCGGATTCGGCACGGTCGTCGGCTTCGTTCACGACTGGGCCAATCCCGAGAACACGAGGCGAAGCTGGGACATGGTGGCGCGCTACGTGGTGCCGGAGATCAACGGCTATCTCGCCGGCTTGCGCACGTCTCGCGAATTCGTCGCCGACAACCGCGAGTATTTCAACCGTGCGCGCCAGGCCGTGATGGCGAAGATCACCGAGAATCCGGCCGCGGCCGCCGCGCTCAAGGTCACGAAGTCACCGCTGCTCGCCGCGTCGTCCAGTAACGTACCCGATCTCACCCAGGCATAATGATCGGACAATGACCATCGCGACCTTGCCCAGACGCCTGGGGTTCTTCACGCGCCTGCTCGATCAGGCAGCCCCTGCCGAGCGGTACCGGCTGGCGACCGAGCAGATCGTTCACGCCGAGCGATTCGGTTTCGACTCGGCGTGGATCGCTCAGCACCACTTCCACGAAGACGAGGGCGGTCTACCGGCGCCGTTCGTCTTCCTGGCCCAGGTCGCCGCGCAGACGTCGCGCATCCGTCTCGGCACGGGGATCGTGACCCTCCCGCTCGAGCTGCCGATCCGCGTGGCCGAGGACTCCGCCGTGCTCGACTTGATGTGCGGCGGACGCCTCGAAGTGGGCGTAGGAGGCGGGGGCAACCTTTCCTCATACGCGGCGTTCGGCCAGAACAGCGCCGAGCGGACGACCCTGCTCGTCGAGCACCTCCAAGTGCTGCGCGACGCCTGGGCGGGGCGGCCGCTCCCCGGAGGAAAGGATCAGATGTATCCGGCGAATCCGAGCCTGGTCGAGCGCGTGTGGCAGGCGACGTTCACGGCCGAGGGCGCCAGGCGCGCCGGCGCGGCCGGTGACGGCCTCATGCTGTCGCGCACGCAGCCCCGGCCGACCAGCGCGCCCGACCTGTCGCTGCCCGAGATCCAGAACCCGATGATCGACGCCTACCTGGAGGCGCTGCCGGAGGGCCGTGAGCCTCGCATCCTGGCTTCCCGCACCGTGTTCGTGGCCGATGACGGGGACGAAGCGCTGCGTCTGGCCGAGATCGGGCTGGGGCGGCATCGCGCGCGTCTGGCCAGATTGGGCCGTGCGACCGGAGCGGGCTCGCTGGACGCCATGATCGCTGCGATGGATGCTCATCTCGGGACCCCGGAGAACGTGATCGCCTCGCTGAAGACGGACAGCGCGCTCGCCCGGTCGACGGATCTCGCCGTGCAGGTGCATTCGATCGATCCGCCGCATCCGTTCATTCTCAGATCGATCGAGCTGGTGGCCGAGGTGGTGGCGCCCGCGCTCGGCTGGGGACGAAACGCCACGGGAGTCAGGTGCGTCGCATGACCACCGCACCCATGATCGTGCGCGCCGAAGGCCGTCGGAGCGCCCCGCCGGCTCCGGCGCGCGATAGCCGAGGACGATGAAGATGTCAGGGACAGACGCCGACGTCATCGACGCGCTGGTCGGGATCACGCCCGGGTCACCGCTGGATGCGATCCGCGCCCGGAGGCCGGAGGCGCGTGCGCACGCGCAGGCGACGTATCGCGCGCTGTTCGCGCCGGAGTCGCCGGGCAGCGTCAGTGCCCCGGAGCGCTTCGCGGTCGGCGTATTCGTCGCCGGGCTGCATGGCGCCACGGCGATCGCCGTCGCCTATGCGGCACGTCTCGCCGAGAGTGGAGCTCCGGCAACGCTGCAGGAAGCGGTCGCGGCGGCCGTCAAGGAGGCCAAGACCCACGGCCCGTATGGCAGCTACCCGGCCGGGCCGCTGAGTCGCGAAGATACGCCGGGGCCGGCGTACAGCGTCGCTGGCACGACCCGCCGCGCGCTCGGTCCGCGCCTCGCCGCGGCCTTCGGGCACACGCACATGCTCGTCTTCCATCCACGCGATGCTGCGCCGGCGTCGCTGCAGGCGCTGCTGGACGCCGGCTGGTCCACGACCGACATCGTGACGCTCTCGCAGATCGTCGCGTTCCTGTCTTTCCAGATCCGGGTGGTCATCGGATTGCGCACCCTGGCCGGCCGTCCCTGAGGCGCGAGGTCCCGTCATGAGCGATACCGTCCTGGTTCCCCCCGAGCACACGGTGCCGACCGTGTTCACCCGCGCGCAGCTCGACTGGCTCCCCTGGCTCGAGCCGCTCGCCGTCGAGGCGATGACCGGCCGGCACATGGCGAGCCTGGTCGACGCCGCGCGCGTGAAATCGCCGTACTTCCGCCTCCTCGCCCGCGACCCGGATGCGCTGGAGGCCCGAACGCGAACCGACAAGGACATCTTCTACAACCCCGACGCCGGCCTGCCGAGGGCTGAGCGCGAGCTGGCGGCCGCCGCGACGTCGC
>CAYVHH010000595.1:0-8682 GCA_964450175.1 uncultured bacterium
CCGGAACGGCTTCGCTGGGCCCTCCTGACGATCAGCCTGCTGGTGCTGATGCCGACGATCGGCTACTTCAACAGCTACTACCTCGAGGTCGCGACCCAGGTCGGGATCTTCGTGGCGCTGGCGCTCGGTCTCAACATCGTCGTCGGGCTGGCCGGGCTCCTGGATCTCGGCTACGTGGCTTTCTTCGCGGTCGGCGCGTACTCCTGGGCGATCCTCGGCTCGCCGCATGCCAATGTCATCTTCGGCGGCGAGATGTTCCCGCTGGCCGGCTGGTGGTTCTACATCTTTCTCTTCGTCGGGCTCGCGACCGCGGCGATCACCGGAATCCTGCTCGGCTTGCCGGTGCTACGATTGCACGGCGACTATCTGGCCATCGTCACCCTGGGCTTCGGCGAGGTCATTCGGGTCCTGGCCAACAATCTCGACAAGCCGATCAACTTCACGAACGGCCCCAAGGGCATCACGCCGATCATGCGTCCTCCAACGCCGTTCGGTCTTCCGTACGGCGAGTTCTTCTATTTCCTCGCCTTGCTCATCGTGGTGGCGGTCATCGTCGTCAACCGCCGGCTCGAGGACTCTCACATCGGCCGGGCGTGGGAGGCGATCCGCGAGGACGAGCTGGCGGCGCGGGCCATGGGCGTGTCGCTCGTGCGCATGAAGCTCATGGCGTTCGCCTGCGGCGCGTCGTTCGCCGGCGTGATGGGCGTTCTGTTTTCGGCCAAGCAGGTCTTCATCAACCCAGAGTCGTTCACGTTCCTCGAATCGATCGGCGTCCTCGCCATGGTCATCCTGGGCGGGATGGGCTCGATTCCCGGGGCGATCGTCGGGGCGACCGTCGTGACCGTGCTGAACCTTCAAGTGCTGAAGGGATTCTCGCTCTGGCTCAACGAGCTCAAGAACGCGGGCGTCACGATCTTCGGCTACAGCCTGGCCGACCTGCCGACTCAGTTCGAGCCCGCCAAATACGAGCGGATGGTCTTCGGCATCATCCTCGTTCTCATGATGATCTTCCGCCCGCAGGGGATCTTCCCCGCGCGCCGTCGCCAGCGCGAGCTCGCCCATTGACGCCGGCGCGCGCCTCCGGGACACCACGCGGCGCGGTGGCGTAGAGCCCGCGACCGTGTCGACCCTGTTCGAAGCCCGCGGCGTCACGAAACGATTCGGCGGGCTCACGGCGCTGCACGGCGTGGACTTCGCTATCGACCGAGGGATCTCGTCGATCATCGGCCCGAACGGCGCGGGTAAGACGACACTCTTCAACATCTTCACCGGTCTCTACGCGGTGGACGAGGGCAGCGTGACCTTCCGCGACCAGCCGCTGCTCGGTCGGCGCCCCGATCAGATCACGGCGCTCGGCATCTGCCGCACGTTCCAGAACATCCGGCTCTTCGCCAACATGACGGCGATCGAGAACGTGCTCGTCGGTATGAACTCGCGCATCTCGCTCCGTCTGTGGGACGTCCTCTCGCGCAGCCCCGCCTTCCGCCGGACCGAATCCGAGCTGGCCGCGCGCGCGGTCGCGTGGCTGGACCGTGTCGGGCTGCAGGCCAGCGCGAACGTCGTCGCGCGCAACCTGCCGTACGGCGATCGGCGACGGCTCGAGCTCGCCCGGGCGCTCGCCTCCGAGCCCGCGCTGCTGCTCCTCGACGAGCCCACCGCCGGGATGACCCAGGGGGAAGCGGGCGCCCTGATGCATCTCCTGCGCGGGCTCGTGGCTGACCTCGGGATCGCCATCATCCTGATCGAGCACAACATGCGCGTGGTCATGGAGGTCTCCGACCGGGTCACCGTGCTCGATCACGGCGAGAAGATCGCCGAGGGGCCGCCGCGCGAGGTCCAGAGTGATGCACGCGTGATCGAAGCCTACCTCGGCAAGCGCGGCGCCGCGCCGAGGGCGAAGCCGCGTGCTTAAGGTCGCGTCGCTCGACGTCTCGTACGGCGAGATTCGAGCGCTCCAGGGCGTGGGGCTCGAGGTCGGACAGGGCGAGATCGTCACGCTCCTCGGCAACAACGGCGCCGGCAAGACCACCACGCTCAAGACGATCTCCGGGCTGCTCCATCCGAGCCGCGGGACCATCACGCTCGAGGACCGGTCGCTCCTCGACGTGCCGCCGCACGCGATCGTCGCGCGGGGCGTCGCGCACGTGCCCGAGGGACGGCGGATCTTCAACCGTCTGACCGTCCGCGAGAACCTCACGATGGGCGCCTACCTCCGGAGCGACGCCGGAATCGCCAGCGACCTCGAGCGGGTCTTCGGATTGTTTCCGCGCCTGGCCGAGCGCATCACCCAGGTCGCAGGCACCCTGTCGGGCGGCGAGCAGCAGATGCTGGCGATCGGCCGCGCGCTCATGGCGAATCCAAGGCTCCTGCTGCTCGACGAGCCGAGCATGGGGCTGGCGCCGGTCCTGGTCGAGCAGATCTTCGACACGATCGTCGATATCAACCGCCAGGGCATGACGATCTTGCTGGTCGAGCAGAACGCGGCGATGGCGCTGTCGATCGCACACCGTGGCTACGTCCTGGAAACGGGCTCGATCGCGCTCACCGGAACCGCGGCCGAGTTGTCGGACAACGCCGATGTCCGCCGAGCGTATCTGGGCGAATAGCGCGGTCGCGGGGCTCCTGCTCCTCGCCGCGCTCCTGATCTTCCCGAATCTCGACGACCGACGCCTCTGGGACGACGAGGCGGAGACCGCGCTGCTTGCGCAGAACACGTTGCGCTTCGGCGTTCCCGTCGCGTGGGATGGCGTCAATCTCATCTCCCAGGAGTGCGGCACCGACTACGACTCGAACTATGTCTGGCGCCAGACGCCGTGGCTGCCGATCTACGTCGCCGCTGGCTCGTTCGCCCTGCTCGATGCCTCGACCTTCACGGCTCGGCTGCCCTTCGCGCTGCTGGGACTTCTCGCGGTGCCCTCGATGTATCTCCTGGCCCGGCGCGCCTCCGGGGATCGCGTGATCGCGGTGCTGGCCGCCGGCTCACTCCTCCTGTCGGTCCCGTTCCTCTTGCACGTGCGCCAGTGCCGGTACTATGCCGTGGCGATCCTCGCCGTGATATGGGTGCTCTACTTCTTCTTCCTGCTGCCGACGCGCCGCCGCCTCGCCGCCGCGGGTCTGGCCCTCGCGCTCACGGTGCTCCTGCACGCGAGTCAGCTGCTGTTCTTCGGGGCCGTGGCCGGCCTGGCGCTGGCCGCGCTCGTCCTCGCGCTGGAGGCAGCGGTGCTCGAATGGCTTGCCGCGGCGGTCGCCGGCGCGGTCATCGTGAACCTTCCGTGGCTCCTCGGGTCCGGCATCGAGCAGACCAGCGGGCGGCTCCTGGCTCTCGGATCCGTGAAATCGTTCGTCTCGAATCTCGCCACGTACGCGGTGCGCAGCGAGCTGTACGCCTTCCCGGCGATGCTCCTCGCCGTCGCGCTCGTCGCGATGGCCGTCACCGCCCGCGTGCGGCCGGATGTCCGGTCGATCGCGGTCCGCGCGTGCCTCGCGCTCGTCGCGTTCGCACTGGGTCACATTCTGGTGGTCGCGACGGTGCCGTTCGTCTTTTTCCGGTACGCGATCACGCTCTTGCCCGTCTTCGCGCTGCTCCAGGCCTGGGCCATCCGCGCACTGGCCACGCGCAGTCGTGTGCTCGCCTCGGTGATTTTGCTCCTGGCGCTCTTGCCTGACCGGGCCGACCTTGTTCAAGGCCGGCTCTCGGTCACCCTGGCCAGATACGTCGACGAGATCACCCATCACGTTCCGGGCCCCATCGACGGGATCGTCCGCCACCTCGCCGCCTCGGCACGGCCGGGAGACCGGCTGTTCATCTCCTACGGCGACCTGCCGCTTCGCTTCTACACGCGACTCGAAATCCGCGGCGGGCAAGGCTGCCAGAGTCTTGCCGGCTGGCCGCCGCCGGACTGGGTGATCGTGCGGTACTTCTTCAGATTTCAGCCCGCGGCGTCGGCCGCGAAGCAGGACGCCGAGCGGACGCTCCAGTATCTGAAGACCGGGCTCGCGCAGTCCGCGTACCGCCGGATCGATCTGCCGGTCGGCGACACGATCTGGGAAAACATCCCCGAGCCGGACCGTCACGTATTCCGTGACCCGGGCAACCGGCCGAAGATCGCCGTCTACGAGAAGGCGCGACCGTGAGGCCGCGTCTCTGGGCCTGGCTCGCGGTCGCGACGGTGGTGACCTTGGCGGCGGCGATCAGGCTCAGGCTGCTCGACGTCCCGCTCGATCGCGACGAGGGCGAGTACGCGTACTTCGGCCAGCTCCTGCTCGAGGGCGTTCCACCGTACGCCCTGGCCTACAACCTCAAGCTGCCGGGAATCTACGCCGTCTACGCCCTCATCCTGGCGGTGTTCGGCCACACGCCCGCCGGCATCCGCGCCGGCCTCATCCTGACGACCTCGGCCACCACGATGGCCTCCTATCTCCTCGGCGCCCGCCTCGGCGGGTCGGCCGTCGGCGTCGCCGCCGCCGCCGTCTTCGCGGCCCTGTCGTTGAATCCACGGATGCTCGGCATCGCGGCCTATGCCGAGCATTTTGCGCTGCTGCCGGTGGTGGCGGGGGCCCTCGTTCTGTGGAGAGGCGGGCGCGAACGGCGGCCCGTCCTTCTGCTCACCGCCGGGATCCTCTTCGGCCTCGGCGTGCTCGTACGCCAGAGCGCGGCGGTCTTCGCCGTCGGCGGAGTCGTCTATCTCCTCACCGCGCGTGGCGACGTCGCCGGACGACCTCGGGTCGGACGCCTTGGCCCCATCGCCGTCTTTGGGGCCGGCGCCGCCGCGCCGCTGGCCCTCACGTGCCTCGGGCTCTGGGCGGCCGGGACGTTTCAAACCTTTTGGTTCTGGGTATTCTCATACGCACGCTACTACCAGGCCGACCTGTCGATGGGCTGGAGCAACCTCGTCCGCACGCTCGGCTCGGTGGCGCCGTCCGCGTCGGTGGTGCTCGCGCTCGCCGCCGTCGGCCTGGGTGCCGTCGTCCGCGATCCGAGCCGCGACCGGCGGACCTTCGCCATCGTATTCGTCGCCGCCTCGCTTCTGGGAACAATGGTGGGTCTACAGTTCAGGCCCCACTACTTCCTGCTGGCCGCGCCGGCGCTGGCCGTGCTCTCCGGTATCGGACTCGTCGCACTCGGCACGCTGCTCGCCGCCCGGCCTCCCCGCGCGCTCCGCTGGGCTCTGCCATGCGCCCTGGGTCTCGCCGCGCTCGCCCAGCCGCTGTACGCGTCGCGCGCCATCCTCTTCGAGCTCGGGCCGAGACAGGTCTCGCGAGCCATCTACGGACGGAATCCGTTCCCGGAGTCGGTGGAGGTCGCGCGTTACATTCGCGAGCACAGCGCCGCCGGCGATCGCATCGCCGTCGTCGGATCGGAGCCGCAGATCTACTTCTATTCGGCTCGTCGATCGGCGACCGGCTACATCTACACGTATCCGCTGATGGAGCGGCAGCCCTATGCGTCGGCGATGCAGCGGGAGATGATCAAGGAGATCGAGTCCGCCGCGCCGCGGTTCCTGGTCTTCGTCAGCGCGACCCGCTCGTGGGTCGTGCGGCCGGGCTCCGATCAGACGATCTTCGGCTGGTTCGAGGCCTATCAGCGCGGCTTCACACGGGTTGGCGTCGTGGACATCCCCCCAGAGCAGGAGACCATCTATCGATGGGGTGACGCTGCGGTCGACTACGCGCCGCGATCCGATGTCTGGCTGATGATCTTCGAGCGGGCACGCCCGCAATGAGTGGCACCGAAGCCGCCCGCACCGTCAGCGGCCACGGGGGCTCGGAGTCCGGGCGTGAGTCGTGGTGGGCCTGGCTCGTCGTGGCTCTCGTCCTCCTCGGGGTCGCGATGACCCGCGTTCGCCTGCTGGACCTGCCGCTCGACCGCGACGAGGGCGAATACGCGTACTTCGGCCAGCTCCTGCTGCAGGGCGTTGCCCCGTACGCGAGCGCCTACAACTTCAAGCTGCCCGGCATCTACGCCGTGTACGCCGCCATACTCGCCGTGCTCGGCCAGACACCGGCGGCGATCCACGTCGGACTCCTGATCGCCAACGCGATCTCGATCGTGCTGATGTTCCTGGTGGCGCGCCGGTTGATCGGCACGCTCGGCGGCGTCGTGAGCGGCGCGACGTACGCCGCGCTCGCGCTGAGCCCTCGGCTGTTCTCGCCGTCGGCCTACGCCGAGCATTTCGTGATGGTGCCCGTGCTCCTCGGCGTGCTGGTCCTCACCCGAACGAGCGGGCGCGAGAGGCTGATCACGGTGTTCGGAGCGGGGACCCTCTTCGGCCTGGCCTTTCTGGTGAAGCAGAGCGGTGGGGCCTTCGCCCTGTTCGGTCTCCTGTCCGTCCTGGTCGGCGTTCAGACCGACCTCCGGCGGAGGACAGCCGCCGGCGCGGTGTTCGTGGTCGGCACCGTGGCGCCCTACGCGACGCTCTGTCTTCTCGTGCTGTTCACGGGCGCCTTCGGCTCGTTCTGGTTCTGGACCGTCGCGTACGCGTACCACTACGGCACGAGTGAGTCGGTGGCGCACGGCGCGAGCAATCTGGCGGCAGCGCTCAGCTCGATCCTGCCGACCTGCTACCTGGCGGCGGCCCTCTCCGCGCTCGGCTTCTCGGCGGTAGTCTGGGATCGCGCCGCGCGCGCGCGCATCGCGCCGATCGGCGTGCTCCTGCTCTGCGGCCTCATCGCGACCTCGGCGGGGCTCTACTTCCGCAACCAGTACTTCATCCTCCTGCTTCCCGCGGTCGCGCTCGGGGCCGGTGTCGCCGTCGACACGCTCACGCGACGGCTGGCCGCCGACGGCAGCCGGATGACGCGTGCGGCCGTCGCCATCGCCTTCACCGCGATCCCGCTGCTCCACCTCGTCTACCTGGAGCGAGCGATCCTTTTCACGGCCACGCCACGGCAGGTGGGCCGGGCTCTGTACGGTCTGAACCCGTTTCCGGAGGCGATCGAGATCGGGCGGTATCTTCGAGATAGGACGTCGGTCGGCGATCGCATCGCGATCATCGGGTCCGAGCCCGAGATCTACTTCTATTCGCACCGGCGCGGCGCGACCGGCTACGTTTACACCTACGCGTTGATGGAGCCTCAACCGTACGCGGTCTCGATGCAGGGGGAGATGATCCGCGAGATCGAGGCCGCGGAGCCACGCTTCGTGGTCTTCGTGCGGGTGTGGACCTCGTGGCTCATCCGCCCGGAATCGGACCAGACGATCTTTCGCTGGTTCGACGAGTACCAGAAGCGCTTCGAGCGCGTCGGCGTCGTCGACATTCTCTCGCCCGGGCAGACGCGTTATCTTTGGGGCGACGCGGCAGCGGCCTACACGCCGGTCACGGATCGCTGGATCGCCGTCTACGAGCGCCGCGGGGCGGCCGCCGCCAATGAAAGGACCCGGCCATGAGAAGTGAAGGCTTGACCTTCGAGCAGCACGACGTCGGCGCGACGTTCCGGACGCTCAGCCGGACGGTCTCCGAGACCGACATCGTGACCTTCGTCAACCTGTGCGGGTTCACCGAGCCCCTCTTCATGGACATGGAGTACGTCGCGCGCGAGTCCGTCTTCAAGCGCCGCGCGGCGCCCGGGGCCTTGACCTTCGCGCTCTCCGAGGGGCTGATCATGCAGACCGGGCTCATCCACGGCACGGGGATGGCCTACCTCGGTGGTGAGATGCGTCTGACGGCGCCGGTCCTCGAGGGCGATACGCTGACCGTCGAGATCAAGGTCACCGACAAGCGCGAGACGAAGAGGACCGACCGCGGCATCGTGACGTATCTCCATCGCGTTCTCAACCAGCGCGGCGAGCAGGTGCTCGAGGCTCGCGTGCAGCGGATGATCCGCCGCGCCGGCGGCTGAGCGGATTGCTCGCGTACAATCGAGGCCCGCGCAATTCACGGACTGGAGGCTCACGCGTGAACGCCAGGATCGTCCAGATCAGCGCCTCGGGCGGTGGAGTTCCGAAGACGGCGGTTGCCGCGGCGCGGGTCACGGTCGACGGGCTCGAGGGCGATGCGCACCGCTACAGACACCACGGCGGGCCCGATCGCGCCGTCTGTCTCTATCCGATCGAGGCGATCGAGCGCCTGCAGACCGAGGGCCATTCGATCGCGCCCGGCAGCATCGGCGAAAACGTGACGGTGGAAGGGTTGGATTGGACCGCGGTCGTGCCGGGCCGCCAGGTGCTCCTCGGAGAGCAGGTCCTGCTCGAGGTGACGCGCTACACGACCCCGTGCCGGACCATCACGGGCGTCTTCAAGGACGGCAATATCGCCCGTGTATCCCAGAAGACCCACCCCGGTTGGAGCCGCGTCTGCGCCCGGGTGCTCGTCGAGGGCGTGATCCGCCTCGACGATCCGGTGCGCCTGCTCGACCCGATCCGGGCCGCCGAGCCCCGCGCCGCCGCGTCCACGTGAGCCGCCGAGCGTCCGTCGTCATCATCGGGGGCGGGGTCACCGGCGTCTCGATCGCTTTTCACCTCGCTGCTGCCGGCGTCCGCGACGTCCTGCTGCTCGAGCGGCGCACCCTAGCGTCCGGAGGCACGGGCCGGTCGGTGGGCATCGTCCGCCAGCTCTACCCGACGCGAGAGACCAGCTAAATGGTCGTGCGCTCTCTCGTCGTGTTCCAGCGCTTCCATGAAGTAGTCGGCGGTGACGCGGGCTACGTCGTGTGCGGCGCGTTGATCGGTGTGTTGACGGCGAT
>CAYVHH010000596.1:0-11102 GCA_964450175.1 uncultured bacterium
CGACTGGCGCAGCGGCACCAGCATGAGGTTCTCGAGTACCGTCATCTGTGGGAAGGGTCGCGGCACCTGAAACGTGCGGGCGAGCCCTCTGGCGAAGATGCGATCGGGGGTGAGACGGTCGATGCGCTCGCCCATGAAACGGATGGCGCCGGCTTCGGGCGCGAGCGCGCCCGCGATCAGGTTGAAGAGCGTCGTCTTGCCGGCGCCGTTCGGGCCGATGAGCCCGGTGATCGTGCCCGCCTCGATCGCGAGATCGACGCCGTCGACGGCGCGCAGGTTCCCGAATGCCTTGACGAGCCCGGAGACCTCGAGCATGACGCCCGATTATGGCAAAACGCGAGCTCCGACAGCCGGTCAGGCGGACGCGACCGCGAAGAGCTGCCAGTCGCCCGGCACCCCCCTGAGCACGTGGCTTCCACGATCGGCGAACCCGATGCCCGAGCCCGCGACGAGATCCCGGACGGTCCCGGACACCAGGACCTCCTGGGGCCGCGCGGCCGCCGCGATCCGCGCGCCTGTGTGCACCGCGATGCCGCTGAACTTCGCTCCCGCGACCTGGCATTCCCCGGTGTGAAGCCCGGCCCGCACTTCGAGGCCGAGCGGCTGGACCGCATCGCGGATGGCGCAGGCGCAGCGGATCGCGCGCGCCGGGCCGTCGAAGACGGCGAAGAGGCCGTCGCCGGCCACGTCGACTTCCTTCCCGCGGAACCGCTCGACATGCCGCCGGGCCACGCCGATGTACCCGTCCAGGAGCTCGCGCCAGCGGCGGTCGCCGACCGCCGCCGCACGCTCGGTCGAGCCCACGATATCCGTGAACAGCACGGTGACGAGCACGCGGTCCGGCTCGGGACCGGATCGCGCGCCGGTGATGAATTCCTCGGTCTCGTCGATCAGAAGGTCCAGGGTCGCCTGATCGTAAGCCTGGAGCAGGTGGTCGTCGCCGGGGAGCTCGACGTACTTGGCGCCGGGAATGTGCTGCGCCAGGTAGCGTCCGGCCTCGACGGGAACGGCCCGGTCTCCGACGCGATGGAGAATCAGGGTCGGGGCCTGAATGGTCGGAAGAACGTGCCGGACATCGATATCGTAGTTCGCCCGCAACAGCGCCACGATGCCCCCGGGGCTGACCGTGGCCCGCTCCAGTCGGCCGAACCACTGGACGAACGCCTGGTCGTCCTTCCGGCTCGGGGCGTTGAAAGGAATGAGAACCCCCTGACCCCAGTGGCTCTCGACCTGGCGAAGGAATCCGGCCCATTGCTCTCGGGTCACGGCCCACGGCGCGGCGGCGATCGAGGCGAAGCAGCCGCACAGGACGAGCGCCGACGTCCGCTCAGGATAGGTGGCGGAGAACATCAGCGACATCGGTCCGCCTTCCGACCATCCATAGATCGTGGCACGCGGCGAGCCGGCCGCGTCCATCACGGCCCGCACGTCCCCGATGCGCTCTTCGAGCGTCTGCTCGCCGACCCGATCCGAGAGCCCCTGGCCGCGCTTGTCGAACACGATGACGCGAGCGAACGACGTGAGCCTCTTCAGCAGGTACTGGTTGATCGGGAGCTCCCAGTAGAGCTCGGCGTGCGAGAGCGTTCCCGGGACGAGGACGAGATCGCGCGGGCCGTCGCCAAAGACGCGGTAGGCGATGTGCACCTCTCCGCTTCTGGCGTATTTGACGTCACCACTCTTCAAGGCGCCTCCATCCCGAACCGCTGGAGGCTCATCATCCCACGCCGGGGCGGCGGCGGATAGGCCGCGAGGCGCGCGCGGCTAGCGACTAGGCAGGCGTCGCGAGAATCTGGTCGAAGATCTTCCGGCACCCGGGAGACATGTCGACCAGCTCGCACCCCCACATGTTCCCCTCGGTCTCCGGACCGTGCCAGACCACTCGTCCGAGCGCTTCGATCGGCCGCGCCATCCCGGGCTGATGGAAGGTGACCCACAGGGCGTCGAAGCCGGGGGCGCAAGTGTGGTCCGAAGCAAACCGAAAGCCCTTGGAGGAAATGTTTCGCGGGAGCCCCTCGAACAGGATCTCTCCGGTCGGGCTTTGAATCTGTGCGGTCACATCAGGGCGAAAGGTCCGCAAGACGCGACGACGCTCCCCGTGGGTCCTCAGCGCGGCCAGCTCCGCCTCGAGCGCGGTGCGCTGATCCCGCTCCACGGCGAACTGAAGCTGCCAGTTTTCGGCCTCTCGCCGCGTCTCTTCGGCGTGCTCCTGGGCCTGGGCAAGCTGTGCCTCCAGGTGCTCGGTCCGGCGAAGCGTCGTCTCACGAGTTGCGTCGCGCTCCAGCTCGACCGCCTGAACCCGCGCGGTTGCCTCACGATGGCCAGCCTCCAGTTGCCCGTGGGCCTCGCGAAGAGCCTGCAGCTCCGCCTCGAGACGCTCGATCGACGCCTTGGCCTCGCCCAGGTACCACTCACTCTGCTCCCACTGCGATCGAGTCCGTTCGGCGGTCTGTCGCCACTCCTCGGCTTGCCTACTCAGCGCCTCCGCCACCGCCGGCAGGTCCACTCGGATCGTGAGCAAGCCCCCATCCGCCGACACGTGGACATTCGTCATCGCGGGCCTCCTGTTGTTCTTCGTGAGCTGATCGCAGCCGACTTTCGCGGAGGGACGTCGAGGAGTCGATCCGGGGTCGGATCGCTCCCGCCCAGCTCGGACCGGGAGGCGCCTATCCCCAGAACGATGGCCCTGAGGGATCGGTCGTTGTCACGTGACGCCACTGAATCTGGATCCGCCAACAGCCTAGTCGGGCACCGCGGACAATCAGAAGGAATTTCTGCGATCGGTCTCGAGACAGCGGCGGCAGTGGCACCCTCCGTGTGCGAGGGTGCCCGCCGACGCGGAGCGGCTCAGCCGCGCGTGACGTGCGCCGATACGCAGCGCCACCGCCCGGCCGCTCGCCACCATATGTCCGTGTACCGCCCCGTGCCGGCCTGACCGTCCGGCCTCGTATAGGCGGTGCGGGCGTGGATGATGCCGATGTCGCCAGCTACCTGGATCCGCACGTCGTCCTCGCGAAGGTTCGAGACCAGGCTCAGCTTGCCGATGAACTCGAGGAACGCCGCGCGATCGGAGAACGAGCCGTCCGCGTTCCCGTTCACGAACTCCGCGGCAAGGTTCGCATCGAACCAGCCGACGTCCGACTCACGGACCGCGCGGATGTAGTGATGATTCAGGTCGGTCAGGGTCGCAAGGTCCGCAGGACTCGGGACGGCCGCAACGACGGCCGCCGTCTTGGTGGCCCCGGTTTGCGGCGGCGCCGGACGCAGCGCGAAGTGCGCGGATATGCACTGCCAGCGCCCCTCGATGAAGCCGTAGACGTCGGTGTAGTGGCCAAGGCCGTCCTGGCCGTCGGGCTTCGTGTGCCGGAAGCCCGAATCGATGATGCCGACGTCACCGACGACGCGAATACGGGTGTCGACGGGGGCCATGTTCTTGCTGGGGTTCGGCCGGCCGATCCGCTCCAGGAAGCCGGCGCGGTCGACCAGCGATCCATCCGGGTTACTGGCCATGAAACACATCGCCAGGTTCTTGTCGAACCAGCCGGTGTCCGAAGCCTGGCCGGCCCGGACGTAGCTGAGGTTCAGCTGCTCGAGTGTCTGCACGTCGTTGGCACGCGCCATCGCCTGGTCCTCCGTTGCGGTGATCGTACCCGCTCATCCTGCCTCGCCATCTGGCCTGTTGAAAGAGCCAGTTTCAAGCTAATCTATGGGGCCAGATGCTCCTCCTCGACCTGCGCAAAGCGGACGGCCCCCTCTATCGACGCGTCTACCATGGCCTCAAGTCGATGATCCGCGAGGGGCGCCTGGCGCCCGCCGCGCGCCTGCCGTCGAGCCGGGAGCTCGCCGCCGATCTCCGGGTCTCGCGCAATACCGTCATGCTGGCCTACGAGCAGCTTCTCGCCGAAGGCTACGTCGTCAGCCGCGACCGCGCGAGCACGTCGGTGGCGAGCGTGTTGCCGACCTCCGCGATGCCCGTGTCCCCGCGTCTCTCGCGCGGGCATTCCGCGCCGGTTTCCGCGTACGCCCGGCGCCTGACCGGACTTCTCGGCACCCCGCCGGCGCGCGCGACCGATCTCCGCTACGACTTTCGCTACGGCGAGCCGTCCATCGACGAGTTTCCGCGGAAAATCTGGCGCCGACTGCTGGCCGCCCGAGCGCGGCGCGCGACTCGCGACGCGTTCGGCTATGCGGACCCCGCCGGGCACGCGCCGCTGCGCGCCGCTCTGGCCGAGTATCTGAAGCGGGCGCGCGGCGTCGTGTGCGAGGTGGAACAGATCGTCATCACCAACGGCTCGCAGCAAGGCTTCGATCTCGCCGCGCGCGTCCTGCTCGATCCCGGAGACGTCGCGGTGGTCGAAGAACCGCACTACCCGGGCGTCACGATTCCGTTCGAAGCGGCCGGCGCCCGCCTGGCCCACACGCCGGTCGACGGCGAAGGATTGCAGACGCACCGACTGCCGTCCCGGGCGCGGCTGGCGTACGTCACGCCCTGCCACCAGTTCCCGACCGGGGTCATCATGCCGCTCGAGCGCCGCCTCGCGCTGCTCGCGTGGGCGGGCCGCACCAACAGCTGGGTGATCGAAGACGACTACGTCAGCGAGTTCCGGTACGAAGGGCACCCGCTCGAAGCACTGCAGTCCCTGGACCGCGACGGCCGCGTGATCTACGTCGGCACCTTCTCGAAGACGCTCTTCCCGGCGCTGCGGATCGGCTACCTCGTGCTGCCGCGGTCCCTCGTGCCGTCGTTCGTCGCCGCCAAGTGGGCGACGGACCGCTTCTCGGCCACGCTCGCCCAGGAAGCGCTCACGGACTTCATCACCACGGGCCAGTTCGAGCGCTACCTGCGGCGCGCGGGAAACCGGAACGCCGCCAGACGCCGCGCCCTGATCGGCGCGTTGCGACAACACTTCGGCAACCGCGTGGAGATTGCCGGCGAGAATACGGGCGTGCACCTCGTGGTCTGGCTGCACGACGTGCGCCCGCGCGACCTCGCCGCCGTCATCGCGCGCGCGCGGGAGGCCGGCGTCGGCCTCTACTCCGTGGCGCCCTTTCATACGAGCCCACCGCCGCGAGCCGGCCTGCTCTTCGGCTACGCTTCTCTGACGGAAGCCGACATTCGCGCCGCGATCCGCCGAGTGGCGGAGGTCGTGTAGGTCGGCGGGACTCGGCGACGGCGTGAAGTGACGCTCGCCGCGCGCACGGGGACGGACGTCACATGCGATTCCGCGAGCGTCCCGTACCGGTGATACTCATCAGGAACGTCGCCGGGGTGGGCGGCACGGTATTGCGGTGGGTCTTCACGCGGCCCGCCGGCGCGAGGCCGAGCGCCGACTTCTACTTGAAGCGATACGTGATCCGACCTCGGGTCAGGTCGTAGGGCGACAGCTCCATCGTGACCTTGTCGCCGGGCAGAATCCGGATGCGATGCATGCGCATCTTGCCCGACACGTGGGCCAGGACCTTGTGGCCGTTCTCCATTTCCACCCGGAACATCGCGTTGGGCAACGGCTCGACCACCTTGCCTTCCACCTCGATTGCGTCTTCCTTGCTCATACTTTTCGCCTTCGCCTTTCGTGGGCGTCTCTGGACGGACGCTCAGTGTGGATGCGGGCCGAGATGACAGCGGGCGCTACGAACTCGACGGCTCGCACGACCTGGACTCGCCGTCACGAACAGGAAGGAGCCGACACGCTAGAGAGTATCACGCATTCGGCGCCGGGCCTCGTGAACTCCTTCGACCCGACGAGGGTCGCGTCGGGATCCCGGGCCTGGGGACTTCGCGCCCCAGGCCCGAGCGTCCAACACGATGTGTGGCTACTGAATGCAGCCGACTCCCGGGCCGTTGTTGGGGAAGCTCTCGTTGTCGGTCCCGAAGATGTTGGCGATCCACGAATTTGAGCACGTCGGGTTGGAGTCCGACATGTCGAAGGGATTGCCCGTCGAGGTATTGGCCGTGATCAGGTTGCCCGAAGCAGGTCCTTGGAGGTTGATACCGGTGTGGATGTTGGCGAGCAGTGTGCCGACGCTCGTTCCGACGGAGTTCGCCTGCAGGGTGTTGGAATACGAGTTCCCTTCCACGCTCACCCCGTACGGATTTCCGCCGATGAGATTGCCGAGACCGCCCGCGCCGACAGCGTTGCCGCTCGCGGTCTTGATCAGCACGCCCGCGTAAAAGTTCCCGATAGGCTTCGCCGCCCCGATGTCGATGCCGATGTAGTTGCCAAGCACCTGATTGCCGGTGGTACCGAGCCCGTATGGGTCCACGATGACCACACCGCTGTCAGACGTGACGGTGCCGTTGCCGGAAATCACGTTTCGGCTGGTCTGCGCGATTCCGCCGATGGTGTTGTTTCTCGCACCGGACCGGATGACCACCCCGCCTCGCGGCTCAGTCATGTTGGAATCGGGCGCACCCGCCCCATTGCCACAGGCCAGGCTCCCATCCGCGGTGGTCCCGATGTAGTTGGCCACGATCAGGTTGTCGTGGGTGGCAACACCGTCGAGGAGCACGCCGTTCTGGCTATTGCCGGAGATCACGTTCGCTTTGATCACATTATTGGCGGCCGACCCGGCACTTCCGGCTGGAATCGCCAGGATCACGCCATGCTTCAGCCGATGGGTCGGTGCGCACTGGCTGGAGCCGTCCGTGCCGATATAGTTGCCCTCCACGGTATTGTTGCTGCTCTGGATGCTGATCCCGCTGCCGGTGAAGCTGTCGATCATCAGACCGCGGATCGTCGCGTTGCCGCCGACCAAGGTCAACCCGTCCTTGCTCATGCCTCCGCCATAGAGCTCGATGCACGGATGATGCAACACCGAGAGGCAGGTAAGCTTCATGCTGGTCCCACCCACGAATTTCAGCGCCATTTGCGTCGTTCCATCGATGACAACCGGCTGGGTGACGTGCGGCAGCTCCTGGCCCAAGGCGATGCGCTGCTGGCCGAAACCGATGTCGAAGTTGATGACATGGGGTGCCGAGCTCGTGGTCGGGTGCGCGTTGACCTCTTCGATGGCGGTGCGCAGCGTACAGGGCAGTTTCACGATCAGCTGCTTGATGGACGTGGGGCAGGAGCCCTCGCTGTCGGCGGCCGACGTGACGGTGAACGTGCTCGCCGTGGCCGACTCCGCGGCCGCACCGATGGCCAGCGCGACAACCATCGCGAGCATCCACGGGATCAGCGGGAGAACCGGGAAACCTTTCCGAGCGGTCATCGTTGCGTTCATGTCTGCCTCCCGATGTCGAATGTTCCGGCTCACTGCACCCTCACTGGCCCTGGTGTCTGCTGTTGTCGCTGTCCGAGAGCGCGCGGAGCGCCTGCAGCGCCTCATCCGATCGATCCTTGGCCGCCTCTCGTAGGCTGACGAGGCCCGGCGCGCCCGCGAAGTTGACGAGAGCGGCCGCCGCGCGACCCCGAACGAGCTGCTCAGGGTCCGTCAGCGCTGGGCGAAGCGCCGCCAGCGCGCGCGGGGACGCCATCGTCGCCAGAATCTCGGCAGCGGTGGCGCGCAGCTCAGCCTCCGGCTCGTGCACGAGCAGCGCACCGAGATCATCGACGACGTTTTCGTCGCCAAGCCTCGCCAAACCCGCGGCGGCATCGTTCTTCACGCTCGCGTCGTCGTCGTGGAGCGCGGCGATGAGCGTGCGGGCCGACGCCGAGCTCTGCTCCGCCACCACTCGACGGATCGCGAGACGTTTGGCGTAGGGATCGTCCGTCGGCGTCGGAGTCCGTGCCGGCGGCGCCACGCGGATTTCTCGGACAGCGGCGCGCGTCCACACCCACGCCTCGACGGGTGTCGTCGCCTCGGTGGACGACTCGTAGCGGAATGCATACTGGGCGTCGGGCCCGAAGAGTCGTCGCAGCGCCTGTTCGGCAGAGATGGCGTGGAAGGAAGCTGTCTCGTGGCCTTCCGGCTGGCCGTACACGTGGATGACCATTCCGGTCTGCCGCGTCAGCTCGGCCGCGGCGGTCGGCAACGGCCCCGCGTGAACATTGACGCGTCCACGCTGCGGGTCCGCGCTGCTGACGGAAGTTGAACGCTCGGCGGAACGCGTCGCGGCGAGCCCATTCGCCGGACAGGCGGCCCACCCGACGATAACCATACTGAGCACGCCCACCCGCACGGTGCCCTGGACCAGATCGAGGCTCCGAGGCATCATCCCCGCCTTCCTCTCCGCCGGGTGCGCTCGCGAAGGCCGCCTCCCAGCACGGGATTCTCGGAAAGGCAAGTGCGATGCCACCTGTAAGTGCGCGCTGGGTGTAGAAATGCCGTCCGCAGGCGGCGGGCGTGATGCCCGATGAACACGACGTAAACGGCACCGTGCCCGATCGACTCGACCATGGCCGCGGTGTCTAACCGGCCAGCCGGGACTTCGCGGCCTCCGAGCGTCTTCCGTTAGGTCGACTTCAGCGACGGCGCTCCGGGTCGACGAGGCAGGAAGGCGGTCAAGAGCCCCAGAAGCAGGAGAAAGGGGCACACGCGGTAGACGGTAGTGATGCTGGTGAGGTCAGCCAGCTTACCGAGGGCGGCGGCGCCCAGGCCCCCCAGACCGAACGAGAAGCCATAGAACATCCCCGCCGCCAGGCCCACCCGGCCCGGCAGGAGCTCCTGCGCGTAGACCAGGATGGCCGAGAAGGCCGAGGCCATGATCATGGCGATGAGCACGGCCAGAATGCCGGTCCAGAACAGGTTGGCGTGCGGCAGCACTACCGCGAAGGGCAAGGCCCCCAGGATCGAAAACCACATGACGGGCTTACGTCCCACGCGATCGCCGACCGCTCCCCCGGCAATGGTGCCGATCACGATGCCGACGAGGAACGCGACCAGATAGAACTGCGCCGTCTGGATCGACAGGTGGAATCGGTCGATCAGATAGAAGGTGTAGTACGAGCTCAGGCTCGCGCTGTACACGTTCTTGGAGAAGAGCAGGGCCACGAGGATGGCCACCGCCTGGATGACCTTCCGGCGCGGCAACGCGCTCTTTCGTGGCGCCGTGGCGGACACCACGGCGATTGCCGGGGTCCGCGGGCCCGGTCGCGCGGGCACGCGGTGCGCGTACCAGCTCCCGACCTGCAGCAGTACGAAGATGGCGATCAGCGCCGCGCCCGAGAACCACGCGATGCTCGACTGCCCGTGAGGGATGACGACGAATGCGGCGAGCAACGGGCCCGAGGCGGAACCGATGTTGCCGCCGACCTGGAACAGGGATTGGGCGAGCCCATAACGTCCGCCGGCCGCCATGCGCGCCACGCGGGAGGCCTCGGGATGGAAGATCGACGAGCCCATGCCGATCAGCGTGGCGGCAAGCAGGATCGCGGGATACGTCGAGGCCCGGGACATCAACAGGAGGCCGACGAGGGTGAGGCCGATGCCGACCGTCAGGGAATACGGGCGCGGGCGGCGGTCGGTATAGAGGCCGACCACGGGCTGCAGCATGGAGGCCGTGAATTGGAAGGCCAGGGTGATCAGACCAACCTGGCTGAAGCTCAAACCGTAGGAGCTCTTGAGGATGGGATAGAGCGCGGGCACCAGCGACTGCATCAAGTCGTTGAGCAAGTGGCAGAAGCTCAGCGACAGGATCACCGTGAACGTCGTGCCGATCACGGGCGTGACCGCCCGCGACGACACGGCGGAAGCCGCGTGAGTGGCTCTCGACGCGAGCGACCCGTCGCCCATCGTTACAGCATAGCAGCAGGCGCGCGTCCGGGACGCTCAGTCCTCGCTGAGCCAGACGTCCTGGAGCTTCTGGTTCGAGTAGTGATTCGGCGGCGCCACGTAGTTCTTCACCTTCGCCCAGTGCACCACGCTCCGCGCCCACCAGATGCCCGGGATGTAGTACACGTGCCCGAGCACGATCTTCTCGATCTCGTTGATGTGCTTCTTGCGTTCCACGGGATCCAGCGCTCTCGACTGGCGCGTGAAGAGGTCGTCGATCCTCGGATCGGAGAATCGCCCCCAATTGTTGCTGTCACCCGTGGTGTACCGCTCGAGGAACTGATCGGGGTCGTCCATGAAGTTGAAAGAAGGGCTGACGATCAGCTGGAAGCTGCCGTTGTCCCGGCCATCCGCGAACCAGGACGCCGTCTCGAGAGTCCGGTGCTCGACCTCGATGCCGATCTTGCGCCACTCCTGGATCACGAACGTCCCGAAGTCGACATACGGGACTCGGACGTTGCGGTTCTTCAAGACCGCTTTGAATCCGTTGGGGTAACCCGCCTCGGCCAGGAGACGTTTGGCCTCGGCGCGATTCTTCTCCATGTCCTTCCCGAAGCCCGGAAACTGTTGCAGCTCGGCGTCCGACATCGCCCACTCGGTCCCTGGACGCATCAGCCCGCCGACGTCCTTGAGGCTCGCGATAGGGTAGAGCACGCGACTCGCGGTGTACCGATCGAGACCAAGCGTCAGCGCCTTGCGGACGCGCTCGTCGTTGAAGGGTTTGATCGTCTGGTTCACCGCGATGCCGAAGATGCCGGTGGCCGGCGTATCCTGCACGACCACCTTGTCGCCGAGCTGCTTGCGGATCGCCTCGACCTCGGACAGCGGCATGGTGCGGAACTCGATGTACGCGCGCCCCGAGCGAATGGCCGCCGCGCGCGCCGACGTCTCCGTGATGACGAAGAACTTGTAGCCGTCGAGGTACGGGCGGTCCTTGATGAAGTAGTCGGGGTTGCGCTCGGCCTCGAACGTGGATCCGCGCGTGTGGCTCTTGAACTTGAAGGGCCCGGACCCGACGATGTTCGCCTTGAAGTAGTTCGGATCCTTGTCGAGGTACTTCTTCGGATAGATCACGTTCCACGGCGAGGCCAGGTTGGCCAGGAGTGACGCCGACGGGTGCTTGAGCTTGAACACGAGGGTGTTCGCATCGGGCGTCTCGATCGTCGTGATCGCGGCATAGGCGTTCTTGCGGATGCTGCGGACGCCGGCCGGTGGAGACACGATCTTCTCGTAGGTCGCCTTGACGTCCGCCGACGTCAAGGGCGACCCGTCGTGAAATCGAATCCCCTGCCGGAGCTTGAACATGTAGGTGAGGCCGTCCGCCGCGATCTTCCACTCGGTCGCCACGTCGCCGATGATCCTGGGGTACTGCAAGGGATCGATCTGGAGCA
>CAYVHH010000597.1:0-4161 GCA_964450175.1 uncultured bacterium
CGTCCGGCCGCCAGGTCGAGGCGCGATTTCTTGAAGTCGCGGGAGAAGATCAGGTTGCTCGGGGTCAGCGTCTCGATCGCGATTTTTCCCGAGAGGCGCTCGTACGTGTCCACGCCGTCCTCGACGACGCAGCCGTTGACCCTGGCTTCCAGGAGCTGGCGCACCGGCAGGCGCGCCCGGCGCTCGGAGAGCGCCACGATGATCCGATTGGGCCGGGTCTCCGCGATGATCTCGCGAAGGCGCGACAGCGGGCCGAGCACCGGATAGCCATGATGGGTCCCGGAGCTCGTCGCGTCATCGACGACGCCCACGATCTCGTAGCCGAAGTGCGGCCGCGCGTCGATCTCCCGGAGGATCTTCTCGGCGATCGGTCCCCGGCCGATCATGAGCAGGCGCTCGAGGAACAACCGCCGGCGCATGAGCGTGTATCCCAGCGCCCTGAACGGCAGCAGCACGCCGACGATCGCCAGCAGGCTGATGCCGAACGGTCCGTTGGGAATCCTGACCACCGGGAGAAAGGCGTAGCAGGTTGCCAAGAGTACGAAGGCGACGCCCAAGGCCTGCAGCAGTCGGGCGCCGTAGTCGCGGAAGCTCCGGACGACCCGGAAATCGTACAGGTCGTTGTAGTAAAAAGACACCATGCAGCAGATCGACAGAACGGTTGCGTGCTTAAAGGCCGAAAGAAGCTGGAACAAGTTCTCGTAGGCGGGCTGAGCCCACATGAACATGGCCGCACTGATCGAGACCCAGAGCAAAGCCGCTTCGAGGAGTAGGCGCGTCATTCGACCGTCACGCTCTTGGCAAGGTTCCGCGGATGATCGACATCGCAGTTTCGAAGGACGCCGAGGTGGTACGCGAGCAGCTGGAGCGCCGGCGCGACCAGCAACGGCTGTGTCCAGTCGAGGGTGGAAGGGATCGGGATGACGACGTCGGCGTGATCCTGGATCTCCTCGTCACCGGCGCTGGCGATCGCCACCACGATGCCGCCGCGGGCCTTCACCTCTTCGATGTTGCTCATCGTCTTTTCGTAGTGCGCCCCCTTGGGGACCACGCAGACGACCGGCATCTGGTGATCGACGAGCGCGATCGGTCCGTGCTTCATCTCCCCCGCCGCGTAGCCCTCGGCGTGGATGTAGGAGATCTCCTTCAGCTTGAGAGCGCCCTCGAGCGCCAGCGGATAGTTGATCCCGCGGCCGAGGTAGAGGAACCCGCGGCTCGCCGCGAACCGCGTCACCGCCTGGCGAATGGCGTCGCTTTGTTCCAGCACGAAAGGCATCAGTTCGGGAATCTCCGACAGGCTCTTGACGACCTGACGGACGTGCGTGTGGTCGACGAAGCCGCGAGCGAGGCCGAGCTTCAGGGCCAGGAGCGTGACGGCCGTGAGCTGAGCCGTGAACGCCTTGGTCGACGCGACGCCGATCTCGATGCCGGCTCGCGTGTAGAGGACGCCGTCGGCCTCGCGAGCCAGCGAGCTGCCCACGACGTTGCAGATCGCCACCGTCCGCGATCCCTGATCGCGCGCCTCGCGCAGCGCCGCCAGCGTGTCCGCGGTTTCGCCGGATTGCGAGATCGGAACGGTCAGGACACGGCCGTCGAGGACCGGGCGGCGGTACCGGAACTCCGAGGCGATGTCGACCTCGACCGGCAGCCTCGCGAACGACTCGACGAGATACTTGCCGACCAGGCCGGCGTGCCAGGACGTTCCGCACGCCACGAAGCAGAGGCGGTTGAGCCCGGCCAGCTCTCGATCCTTCAGACCGAGCTCGGGAATCTGGATGCTCTCGCAGCCTGGGTCCGTTCGCTCGCGGAGCGTGTTCCGGACGACCTCGGGCTGTTCGAAGATCTCCTTCAGCATGAAGTCGGGATAGCCGGCCTTCTCGGCCGCCTCGGCGTCCCACGTGATCGTCGCGGGGGTCCGCTGCACCTCGGTGCCGGCAAAGGACTTCACGGAGATCCGGCCGGGCGCCAGGGCGGCGATCTCGCCTTCCTGGAGCAGAACGATTTGCCGGGTCTCGCCGACGAGCGCCGGAATATCCGAGGCGAGGAAGGTCTCGCCGTCGCCGATCCCGATGACGAGCGGCGAGCTCCCGCAGCGAACCGCGACCAGGGTCTCCGGAGCGTCGACCGCGATACACGCGACGGCATAGGCGCCCCGGAGCTCGGCGACGGCGCGGCGAACGGCTTCCTCGAGACCTTCGGAGCGGTAGGTCTCGATCAGGTGGGCGATGACTTCGGTGTCGGTCTCGGAGCGGAAGCGATGGCCCTCGGCCGCGAGCCGTCGCCGGAGCTCGCGATAGTTCTCGATGATGCCGTTGTGGACGACGGCCAGCTTCGAGTCGCAGTCCACGTGCGGATGGGCATTGGCCTCGGACGGCCGCCCGTGAGTCGCCCAGCGTGTATGGGCCAGTCCGACTGTGCCGCGGGGGCGATCCATGGCGAGCACCCTCTCGAGCCGCTCCACCTTGCCGACCGCTTTCCGCACCTCGAGCCTGGCCACGTCGAGCGTGGCCACGCCGGCGGAGTCATACCCCCGGTACTCGAGGCGACGGAGCCCCGGGAGCATGAAGGAGACGGCGTCGCGATGTCCGGTGTATCCGACGATCCCGCACATACTCACTCAGCTCCGTCGTCCCTCTTGTGGCCCCGCCGCCCACCACCCCACCACCGGCCGGGCTCGTTGGCGACGTAGCCTCCGTAGTAGTGGGAGAAGGGCCGGTCGGTCCCGTTGAAGACGAGGCCGATGACCGTCGCCGGATCCAGGACTTTCAGCGCTTCCTCCACCATCTTGCGCGGCGTCTTGTTCGCCGTGACGACGACCAGGAAGCCGTCGACCCAGCGGGCCAGGACCCCGTAGTCGGGCAGCGGGACGAGCGGAGGCATGTCGACGATGACGTAGTCGTACTGCTGGCGGGCCTCCTCGAGCAGCTGGCCCAGGCGCGGCGACTTCAAGAGCTCGTACGGCGACGTGGGGCGCCGACCGGCACGGAGGACGGAGAAATTGAAGGGCGGGCACGGCTCGACGACGTCCTTCAGGTGGAGCGCCGGATCGAGAATCGCGCCGACCAGACCACGGCTCCGGCCGTTTTCCAGACCCAGGTACCGCGCCATCGAGGACTGTCTGAGGTCGGCGTCCACGATCAGCACGCGCGTCTCCGGAGCCTGGGCGACGGCGCCCGCGAGATTGATCGCGGTCAAGGTCTTGCCGTCGCCGGCCCGCGGGCTGGTCACGGCCACGATCGAGAGATTGGAGGCCTTGTGCAGGTGCTCCACACGGAGCTCGAGCGCCCGATACTGCTCGGCTCCGAACGAGGTCGGCGCCAGGAGACTCACCAGATGCGCATCGACCTCGGGGACGGTCAGCGGCGTGGTGTCGCGGACCACGGGCCGCTTCGGCAGGACCTCTTTCTCTCGGTCCTTTTCCTTCTGTCGCTGGAACACCGACGGCGGAGCCGCCGGAGCCTCGACGACCGGTCGGACCGTAGCCTCGGGTGGAGGCGGCAGAGCCGAGGCGATCGGTGCCGGATCGCCGCTACCGGCGGCGCGTCGTGAAGCCTGTTCTTTGAGAGCCCGTTCCCGCTCTGCCTGTTCGAGCGCCTTGAAAAATGTCCCCATCACCTCACCATAGGAGTGCGCGCGCGGAGCGCGCGAGATCGAAGAGGTGCGTCGTGTCTGGGCGGAGCGCCAGGGAAGCCGCGGAGCCGACGATCAGGCCGCCGAGCACGGTGAGCGCCCAGCGTAGCGGCGTCATACGGCTCTGTCGGCCGATCTTCCACGACTTCTGCCGGGCCAGTCCACCCTCCTGGAGGAACTTGATCGCCTGCTCGACAATCTGCGGGCCGATTCTCCGTTCTTGATCGGCGTAGCCGATCACGAGACAGTGGTCGCAGAGGATGTTCACGACCCTGGGAATGCCGCCGGAATATTCGGCGATGCGAGCAAGCGCGCGGTCGGTGAACAGCCCCAAATCGGCCGCGCCCGCGATACGCAGGCGAGTCTTGATGCACTCCTGTGTCTCGCGCGGATTCAATGGGCGGATCGTGCACGACAGTGCCACCCGCTGCTTGAGCTGGCGAAGCTCGGGCAAGGCCAGCTTGCCGCGGAGCTCGGGCTGCCCCACCAGGAGGATCTGGAGGAGCTTCTCGTTGGGGCTCTCGAAATTCG
>CAYVHH010000598.1:0-13393 GCA_964450175.1 uncultured bacterium
GGAGCACGCCGAGCTGCACCTGCTGTTCTCGATGACCACGCCGGTCGCCTGGCTCGAGCGCGTGCCGACGTACCGCGAGCGCATCGAGCAGCTGCACCTCGAGTCGCCTTCCTACGGGCTCCTCGGCTATCCGCTGCTGCAGTCGGCGGACATCTTGATGTACAAGCCCAAGTGGGTGCCGGTTGGCATCGACCAGGCGCCCCACGTGGAGCTGACGCGCGAGGTGGCGCGCCGGTTCAACAACTCGTTCGGCCAGCTGTTCCCGGAGCCCGAGGTCAAGCTGACGGAGATCCCGAAAGTGCCCGGAACCGACGGGCGCAAGATGTCGAAGTCGTACAACAACACGATCGAGCTCGCCGACACCGCCGAGACGATCGTCAAGAAGATCCGTCCGATGGTCACGGACCCCGCGCGCAAGCGGCGGACCGATCCGGGCAACCCCGATATCTGTCCGGTGTTCGATCTGCACAAGATCTTCACGCCGACGGCGGATCGCGAGTTTGTCGCGAACGGATGCCGCACGGCGGGCATCGGGTGTCTCGATTGCAAGGACGTGCTGCTCAAGCACCTGCTGCCGCCGCTGACCGCGATCCGCGAGCGGCGACAGAAGTTCGCGGAGAAGCCCGCGGCGATCGTCGAGATCCTGCACGAAGGGTCGCGCCGCGCGCGCAAGGTCGCCCGGGCCACGATGGAAGGCGTCCGCGCCGCGGTCCGCCTGACGCCATGACCGACGAGGCCCACGTCGCCGACGCGAGCCGCGATCTCACCCTCCGCGTCGGCGGATTCGAGGGGCCCTTCGATCTGCTCCTGCATCTCTGCCGCACGAACGAGATCGACCTCAGCGCGCTGCCGGTGCGCGCGATCACCGACCAGTACCTCGCTCACCTCGAGGCGATGGAGTTCCGCGACCTCGAGGCGGCAGGGGCCTACCTCGTGATGGCCGCCACCTTGATCTATCTGAAGTCGAAGCTCCTGGTGCCCCCCGACGAGACCCAAGAGGAGCAGCTCGACGAGGACGGCCTGGCGCTCCGGCTCGAGCTCGAGGCGCGACTGCGCGAATACGCGCGGGTCAAGACGCTCGGCGAGTGGCTGTCGGCGCGCGAAGCCGAGCAGGCGCTGATCTGGGGCCGTCCGAGCAGCACCTTACCGCCGCCCGAGGAGGTGCCGCTCGAGGATCTCAGCGTGCACCTGATCGAGCGGACCTTGAGACGGCTGATCGAGGAGCAAACCCGACAGCGGCCGCGGCAAGTCGAGCCGAACCCGCCGTCGGTGGTGGAGCGGATGACGATGATCCTCTCCGTGCTCCGCGACACATGGTCTCTGCTCTTCTCGTCCCTGACCGCCGGCGATCGTCGCCGCTCCGAGATCGTCGTGTCCTTGCTGGCGGTGCTCGAGCTGGTCCGCCTGGGCCGCATCAAGACGCAGCAGACGGAGCTCTTCGGAGAGATCGTGATCGAACGCCAGACCACGGTAGCCGATGGAGAGACCACGGTACCGAATGGAGAGCCAACTCGTGCCGACTCCAACTGACGTCGTCGAAGCGCTGCTGTTCGCGTCCGATACGCCGCTGGAAGCCGAGCGCATCAGCGAGGTGCTCGATCTCGGCGACGTCGGCGAGGCGCGCCGCCTGATCGACGAGCTCCGCGCTCGCTATGAGGCATCGAGCCAGGGGCTCCAGATCGTCGAGGTGGGGGGCGGCTATCGCATGGTCACCCGGCCCGAGGTCGCGCCGTGGCTCGTCCGGCTCGCGCGCGCGCGAACGCGGACCCGCCTGTCGCGGCCCGCGCTCGAGGCCCTGGCGATCATCGCCTACAAGCAGCCCGTGTCGCGGCCCGAGATCGACGCCGTGCGCGGCGTCAACTCCGAGGGCGTGCTCGACAACCTGCTCGAGCGGCGGCTCGTGCGTATCGCCGGCCGGAAGGAAGCGCCCGGGCGGCCGTACCTCTTCGAGACGACGCGCGAGTTCCTGGTCGCGTTCGGCTTGCGGGACGTGGGCGACCTGCCGAAGGTCGAGGGTGAGCTGGCGGTACCGGAGCTGGCGGCCGTCGCCGAGCATGGCGAAGCTGAGACTCAACAAGATCCTGGCGCAAGCGGGGCTGACCTCTCGCCGGGGAGGTGACCGCCTGATCGTCGACGGCCACGTCGCCGTCAACGGGGCCGTCACTCGTAGTCCCGCCACGCTCGCCGATCCCGAGCTCGATGCCATCACGGTCGACGGCCGCCGCCTGCCGCCCGCCGAGGCGAAGCGGTACGTTCTGCTGAACAAGCCCCGCGGCTACGTGACCACCTTGAGCGATCCCCAGGGACGCCCGGTCGTCGCCGATCTCGTCCAGCGGGACGTGCGTCTGTATCCGGTCGGACGGCTCGACTGGGACGTCGAAGGCGCGTTGCTGCTGACCAACGACGGCCCGCTGACGCACCGCCTCCTCCATCCCCGATACGCCTTGCCGCGCGTCTACCAGGCCCTGGTCGAGGGGAGCGTTTCGCGGGCCGATCTCGACCGGTGGCGGCGTGGCGTCACCCTCGACGACGGCCCGGCTCGGCCGCTGGCGGTCGAGCTCGAGCGCACTGGACCGCGTGCGAGCCGGCTTCGATTGACGTTCGCCGAGGGCCGCAAGCACGAGGTCAAGCGCTTCTGCGAGGCGCTGGGCCATCGGGTGACCTCGCTCCGGCGGGTCTCGTTCGGCCCCGTGGCTCTCGGGACGCTTCGACCGGGCGAGTCGCGGCCCCTCACGGGGCGCGAAGTGACCGCACTGCGCGCCGCCGTTGCGACACAACCGGACGAGCCACGAACGTGACTTGCTCTTGCCGGGGGCGGAGCCTATAATCCGCGATATCCCGAAGCCAGGCATTACTGGGAGTTTCTATGAACCTGGACGATTGGCGTTCCAGGATTAACGACCTCGACAACCGAATCCTCCAACTCCTCAACCAACGCGCCGAGGCCGTTCTCCAGATCGGAGACCTCAAACGAAGGCAGGATGCGCCGGTCTATGCCCCGGACCGTGAGGCCGAGATTCTCCGGCGATTGTCGGAATCGAGCCCCGGTCCGCTGCGGAGCGCCGCGATCAGCGCCATCTGGCGCGAGATCCTCTCGGCGAGCCGCGCCCTCGAATCGTCGCTGACCGTCTCCTACCTCGGACCGCAGGCCACCTTCACGCATCAAGCCGCGCTCCGGCAGTTCGGCTCCTCCGTGAACTTCCACCCCGCGAAGACGATCGTCGACGTGTTCGATGACGTCGAGCGGCAGCGCGCGCACTTCGGCGTCGTCCCGGTGGAGAACAGCACCGAGGGGGCCGTCAACGTGACGCTCGACCGCCTGATCGACTCGGACGCGCTCATCTGCGGCGAGCTGCGGCTCGAGATCACCCAGAATCTCCTGTCGCGGGCCACGGGGCTCGACGGGGTGAAGCGCGTGCTCTCGCACCCGCAAGGGCTCGCGCAGTGCCGAGGGTGGCTGGCCACACATCTGCCCGACATCGCGACCGAGCAGGCGCCGTCCACCGCGGCCGCCGCCGAGATGGCGGCCGCCGACGCGACCGTCGCCGCGATCGCGTCCGACCTGGCGGGCGAGCTCTACGGCGTGCCGATTCTCAGAGGCGGCATCGAGGACAACCCGCACAACTCCACGCGCTTTCTGGTCGTCGGCCGCCACCCGAGCGGGCCGACGGGCCATGACAAGACTTCGATCCTCTTCGCCATGCGCAACGAGCCCGGGACGCTCTACCGGATCCTCGAGCCTCTGGCGCGACTGGGGATCAATCTCACGAAGATCGAATCGCGGCCGGCCAAGCAGCGGCCCTGGGAGTACGTGATCTTCGTGGACGTCGAGGGCCATCGGGACACACCACCGGTCTCGTCGGTGCTGCGTGAGATCGGGGAGCGGACCTTGTTCCTGAAGGTTCTCGGATCGTACCCGGCCCTGTAAAGGAGAGCGCATGCCAACGCAGTGGGAGTCGATCGCGAACGAGCACATCCTGGGCATTGCGCCGTACGAGCCCGGCAAGCCGATCGAGGAGCTCGAGCGCGAGCTCATGATCCACAATCCGATCAAGCTCGCCTCGAACGAGAACCCGCTGCCGCCCTCCGACCGGGTGCAGAAGGCCATCATCGCCGCGCTCTCGTCCCTGAACCGGTATCCGGACGGGAGCGGCTTCTATCTGCGGCAGGCGCTGGCCAAGAAGCACGGGGTGATGCCCGACCAGATCGTGCTCGGCAACGGCTCGAACGAGCTCATCGAGCTCCTGGTGCGCACCTTCCTGCGCCCGGGGGACGAGGCGGTGGTGCCCCATCCGTCGTTCGTCGTGTACCCGATGATCGTCCAGGCCGCCGGCGGCGTGCGCGTGATGGTCATGCTGAAGGACTTCCGCCTGGACCTCGAGGCGATGGCACGCGCGCTCACGCCGATGACGAAGATCGTCTTCGTGGCGAACCCGAACAACCCGACGGCGACCATCGTCACCCGGGACGAAGTCGAGCACTTCATGGCGCGGGTGCCGGAGCGCACGATCGTCGTGTTCGACGAGGCGTACATCGAGTTCGCGATGGGCCCGGACTTCCCGGATATGATCGCCTCGGTGAAGCAGGGGCGGAAGGTGGTCGTCCTCCGCACCTTCTCGAAGGCCACGAGCCTGGCCGGGCTGCGGGTCGGCTACGGCGTCGCGGATGCTGACGCGATCGCCCTGATGAACCGGATCCGCCAGCCCTTCAACGTGAACTCGCTGGCCCAGGCCGCCGCGCTCGCGGCGCTCGAGGACGACGCGCACGTGCTCGAGTGCGTGCGGATGATCGAGGCGGGCCGCCACTTCCTCTACGACGAGTTCAAGAGCATCGGGCTCTCCTACGTGCCCTCGCGCGCCAACTTCATCCTGGTCGATGTCGGCCGCAGCGCTGCCGACATCTATCAGAAGCTCTTGCACAAGGGCGTCATCGTCCGGCCGATGACGCCGTTCGGGCTCGAAACCGCGCTGCGAATCACCGTCGGGACACCGGAAGAGAACCGCAAGCTCGTCAAGGCGCTCCGCGTGGTGCTGGGGAAGTCGCCCGCGTGATCCGGCGGCTCGCGATCGTCGGCGTCGGCCTGCTCGGCGGCTCCGTGGCGAAGGCGGCGCGGGCGGGCGGGCACGCCCGCCACAACAACCGCGTCGGGCGCGATACCGAGCGGCTGCGTCCGGCCCTGGACGACGGCACCCTCGACGCGGCGGTCACCGATCTCGACGCCGGAGTGCGCGAGGCCGACGTCATCGTGCTGGCGGCGCCGGTGCTGGCGATCGAAGGGCTCCTCGAGCGTGTGTGGGGCGCGGCCTCGGACGGCGCGCTCATCACCGACGTCGGCTCGACCAAGCGCAACATCGTACGCGCGGCCGAGCGCCTGGCGGCGACACGTCCGCTCGCGTTCGTCGGCAGCCATCCGCTCGCCGGCTCCGAGCAGGCCGGCTATCGCGTGGCGCGCGCCGATCTCTTCCGAGGCGCCACGGTGGTCGTGACCCCGACGGAGAAGACCGAGCTCGCAGCCCTCAAGAAGACCACCGAGCTGTGGGAAGCGCTGGGCGCGCGGGTGACGTCGCTCGACCCCGAGACGCACGACCGGACCGTGGCGGCGATCAGCCATCTGCCGCATCTGATCGCGTGCGCTCTGGTCGACGGCGCCGGTCGGGTCGAGCCCGCGGCGCTCGAGCTCGCCGCGCGCGGCTTCCGGGACACGACACGGATCGCCGCCGGCGATCCGGACATGTGGACCGAGATCTTCCTGGCGAATCGCGACGCGCTGGCCGCCGGTATCGCGGCGTTCCGACAGGCACTCGGCGATCTCCAGCGCGCGATCGACGCAGGCCGGGCAGACGCGCTCAGAGCGGAGCTGGCCCGGATCAAGGCGATTCGGGAAGAGCTGCGGTGATGCCGCGCAAGCATCCGGTGATCACGATCGACGGCCCGGCCGGGGCGGGCAAGAGCACGGCCGCTCGCGTGCTGGCTGAGCGGCTCGGCTACACGCTGATTCCCACCGGTGCCATGTACCGTGCGCTGGCGCTCAGCGTGATGCGGGCCCGGGTGCCCGTGCGCGAGAGCGCGGAGCTCCGCGCGCATCTGGCCCCGCTCTCGATCGCGGTCGCGGCCGGCCACGTCTACCTCGACGGCGAGGATGTGACGGAGGCGATCCGCAGCCGCGAGGTCGCGCAGGTCACGTCTGACGTGACGACGTTGGCCTCGGTGCGCGCCAAGGTCACGCCGCTGCAGCGGCAGCTCGCCGCCGACGGGGGCGCCGTGCTCGAGGGCCGCGACACCGGCACGGTCGTGTGTCCGGATGCCGAGGTGAAGTTCTACCTCACGGCCTCGCTCGACGCGCGGGCTCGCCGCCGCCAGGCCGAGCTCGTCGCGGCGGGGAGCTCGGTCTCGCTGGACGCGATCAGGAGCGAGCTCGCGGCCAGGGACAAGCAAGACGAGACGCGCGAGCTCGCCCCCCTGCGCAAGCCCGATGGCGCGATCGAGCTCGACACGTCTGATCTCACGGCCGATCAGGTAGTCGAGCGCCTGATCGCCTCGATCGAGCATCATAAGGACAGTGGCGCCGCGCCGACCCCGTGGAATCGGCTGTATGCGGCCTGTAAGATCCCCACGGTCGCGTTCATGCGCCTCATGTTCCGGCTCGAGGCGGTCGGGGTGGAGAACATCCCGGCGCGCGGGCCGGTGCTGATCGTGGCGAACCACTCGAGCGTGCTCGACCCACCGCTCATCGGCGGTGCCTCGGATCGGCAGCTGACGTACCTGGCCAAGGCGGAGCTCTTCAAGATCCCGCTGTTCGGCGCGCTGATCCGCGGGCTCAACGCGCGTCCGATCCGCCGGGAAGGCGCGGATCCCGGTGCGCTGCGAACGGCCAGGCATGTGCTCGAGGAGGGCGGCGCTCTGCTCGTGTTCCCCGAGGGGACGCGCGGCGAAGAGGGCGTCATCCGGCCGGCCAAGCCGGGGGCCGGACTGCTGGCGGTGTCGAGCGGTGCGGCGGTGGTGCCGGTGTACGTGAAGGGCTCGGGTCGGGCGTGGCCGAAGGGCCGGCGCCTGCCGCGCCCCGCCAAGGTCACGGTGACCTTCGGAAAGCCGCTCCGGTTCGAGGCCGTCCGGGGCGCCGATCGGAAGGCCCAGTACGAGGTTGCGAGCCGCGAGATGATGGACGCCATTTCGCGCCTCCGGAACGGTATTATTGCCGGCACCGGTCAGCGCCGGCCGGAGTCGGTTCGAGTTGTAGGCGATTCGGGCGAATAAAATGACTGGAGGAACGGGCGGTATGAAGAAGGACGAACCACGGCAGCACCTCGGCGGACCGCGTTTGGAGGGCGGTGACGCAGCCGAGGAACGCATGGAGGATTGGTACGAGAGCGGGGTGACCGAGTTCGAGGAAGGCGAGGTGGTCCGCGGGCGCGTGGTCCACATCGGCTCGAGCGAGGTCCTCGTCGACGTCGGCTACAAGAGCGAAGGGGCGATCCCGATCGAGGAGTTCCATCGCCACGGCTCCCTGCCGAAGGTGGGCGAGGAGATCGAGGTTTACCTCGAGGCCAAGGAAGACTCCGAAGGACTCATCGTCCTCTCGAAGGACAAGGCCGACAAGATCAAGGTCTGGGACGCGATCACCCAGGCATACGAAAAAGGCGCGCCCGTCGAAGGCCGCGTGGTCGAGGTCGTCAAGGGCGGTCTCGCCGTCGACGTCGGCGTGAAGGCGTTCCTGCCGGGCTCCCAGGTGGACCTCCGGCCGGTGAAGAACCTCGCCTCGATGGTCGGCCAGACGATCCGCTCCAAGGTGATCAAGCTCAACCGGCGCCGCGGCAACGTCGTGCTCTCGCGCCGGTCGGTGCTCGAGGAGGAGCGCGAGGAGAAGAAGAAGCACACGCTCCAGGTCCTGTCCGAGGGCATGGTGCTCACGGGCACCGTCAAGAACATCACCGACTACGGCGCCTTCATCGATCTCGGCGGCATTGATGGTCTTCTCCACGTGACCGACATGAGCTGGGGGCGCGTGGGCCATCCCTCCGAGATCTTCCAGGTCGGCGATCAGGTCGAGGTCGTGGTGCTGCACTTCGATCGCGAGACCGGACGGGTGTCGCTCGGCTACAAGCAGAAGTCGTCGGACCCGTGGGAGCGCGTCGAGAAGACGTACGCGGCCGGCACCAAGACAAAGGGCAAGGTCGTCAGCCTGACCAACTACGGCGCCTTCATCGAGCTCGAGCCGGGTGTCGAAGGGCTCGTCCACGTCTCGGAGATGTCGTGGACCCGCCGCGTGCGGCATCCGTCGAAGCTCGTCAACGTCGGCGACGAGGTCGACGTGATCGTGCTCGACGTCAACCGCGCCGCCAAGCGGATCTCGCTCGGCATGAAGCAGGTCGAGCCCGACCCCTGGGCGACGATCGAGCAGCGCTACAAGCCGGGGGCGCGGATGCTCGGGCGCGTGCGGAACCTCACGGACTTCGGCGCGTTCATCGAGCTCGAGCCTGGGGTCGACGGGCTCCTGCACATCTCGGACATGTCCTGGACCCGGAACGTGGGTCACCCCTCGGAGATCCTCAAGAAGGGGCAGGAGATCGAGACGCAGATCTTGAATCTCGACCGTGAGAACAAGCGAATCTCGCTCGGGCTCAAGCAGATCCAGCCCGATCCGTGGACGACGGTCGCGCAGCGCTACCCGATGGGCTCGCGGGTGACGGGCAAGATCGTCCGCCTCACCGACTTCGGCGCGTTCGTCGAGCTGGAGGCCGGCGTGGACGGGCTGCTGCACATTTCCCAGATGTCGAATCGTCCGATCGGGCGGCCTGACGAGCTCGTGAGCGTCGGCGACGAGCTGACCCTGCTGGTCATTCGCGTGGACCCCAACGAGCGGCGCATCGGCCTCTCCCTCAAGGAGCTGGCACACGCCATCGAGCCGCCGAAGGAAATGGAAGGCGAGCGCGGCGGCGGGCGGCGCGGCCAGGGCCGGCGCGGCAAGCACCGTGACGATTACGACGACGACGACGAGGAATAGCCCGACCCGCCGGCGCACGATCCTTCTCGCCGCGCTGGCGATCTACCTCGGAGTCGCCGTCCTGTTCGTCGTCGCTCTGTCGGCGGGCTTGGCGCCGACGGGCGGCGGCGGTGCGGTCTTCGGCGCCCGAGTGGCCATCGTCGAGCTCGAGGGGACCATCATCGATGTCGACGATGTGCTCCGCGAGCTGAAATCACACCGCGACAACCCTCAGGTCAAGGCCGTCGTGCTCCGTATCAACAGTCCGGGCGGCGTCGTCGGCCCGACCCAGGAGCTGCACGCGGCCGTCATGCGGCTGCGCGAGTCCGGGAAGCCCGTGGTCGCCTCGCTGGGCGCGGTCGCGGCGTCCGGCGGGTACTACGTCGCGGTGGCGGCCGACAAGATCTACGCCAACCCGGGCACTCTCACCGGATCGATCGGCGTGATCTTCCAGCTTCCCAACCTGGACGGTCTCATGAAGAAGGTCGGGGTCGACTACGTGGTCGTGAAGGCCGGCCGGTACAAGGACATCGGCAACATCGCCCGGCCGATGACGGCCGAGGAGCAGCGCATCTTGCAGTCGCTGCTCGACGACGTGCACGCGCAGTTCATCTCGGCGGTGGCGACCGGCCGCAAGCTCGACCGCGCTCAGGTCCTGGGCTTTGCCGACGGACGGATCGTCTCGGGCGCGCAGGCGAAGGATCTGAAGATGATCGATGCGCTCGGCGGCCTCGAGGAAGCGCTCGACGGCGCAGCGATGCTCGCCGGCCTTCCCAGACCTCCCAAGGTCATCGGGCCGCACCGAAAGCTTTCGATCATGGATCTCCTGCGCAACCAGCTCGACCTCAGGGGGTGGACGGGCGTCTCGCCGATGTCGCTCATGAAGACCCCGCTCTACCTGATGGATTGAGAGTCACGATTTCCCTCGAATACTCAAGCTGGCTCGAAGGCATCGAGTCTCAAAAGCCTTCAGAATCTAGCAAAATAAGAGCTCTGACCGTCTCGGCTCGGCGGGCTCCCGGCGGCCAACACAGCGTGGCTGCGAACTTTCTCGTTCCGACCGGCGATATTCCTGCGGTAACCTGGCAGTGGTCTCTAAATGCTTACGACGGTGGACATTATTGTGTGCAGCGTGCTAACTTGCTATGGAGTTCGAGCCCGGGTCACCCCCGAATTGGGACGGGAGTAGACGATGACGAAAGCCGACCTGATCGACGAGGTCTCGAAGATCTCGAGCCTGACCAAAAAAGAGACGGAAACGATTGTCAACACGATCTTCGACAACATCACCGACGCATTGTCGAAGGGCGACAAGGTCGAGCTTCGAGGCTTCGGGAGCTTCAGGATCCGTCACCGGAACTCGCGAAAGGGCCGCAATCCCAAGACCGGATCGAGTGTCGACGTCCCGCAGAAGCGGGTGCCGTTCTTCAAGGTAGGAAAGCGACTGCGCGAGCTCGTCAACGGCTGAGGCCCCTCCGGGCGGTGTGAATCGCCTCTGGGCGCCTTGGCGCATGCCCTATATCACCGCCCCCAAGACCGCCGGCGGGTGCGTGTTCTGTGAAGCCCTCTCCGGATCGGACGACCGAAAGAGTCTCCTGCTCGCCCGGCGAGACCGGGCTTTCCTGATCCTGAATCGCTATCCGTATGCGGCCGGCCATCTCATGGCCGTGCTCAATCGGCACGTCGGGACACTACCGGAGGCGGCGACCGACGAGATGAGCGGCGCGATGGAGCTGGTCTCCCTGGCGATCTCGATCCTCTCGGCCGAGTACCGGCCCGAGGGCTTCAACGTCGGCCTCAACCAAGGCCGCGTCGCCGGCGCTGGCATCGTCGACCATCTGCATATCCACGTGGTGCCCCGGTGGAACGGCGACAACGCCTTCATCTCGGTCGTGGGCGACACGCGCGTCCTCCCGGAAGCCCTCGAAACGACGTACGATCGCCTCAAGGGCCGGCTCGGTGACTGATCGCGACGACCTCACGCCGATGATGCGGCAGTACCGCGACCTCAAGCGGCGCTATCCGGATCACATCCTGCTCTTTCGCCTCGGCGACTTCTACGAGACCTTCTTCGAGGACGCCCAGCTCGCGGCCCGACTGCTCCAGATCACCTTGACCGCCCGACAAGGCTCGCCGATGGCGGGGATTCCCCACCACGCGTCCGACGGCTACATCGCCCGCCTCGTGCGCGCGGGCCAGAAGATCGCGGTATGCGAGCAGCTCGAGGCGCCCGAGCGCGAGAAGAAGCTCCTGCGCCGCGACGTCGTGCGGATCATCACGCCGGGCACGTTGACGGACACCGCGTACCTCGAAGGCACGGCGAACAACTTTCTCATGGCGGTGATCGCGGGTCGCGACGCGACCGGCGTTGCGCTCGTCGACGTCTCGACCGGCGAGTTCTGGGCCGGCGAAGACGCCGGGAAGGGGACCGAGGTCCTCGCGACGGCGTTCCTGCGCCGTCCCGCGGAGATCGTCGTGCCCGACTCCGTGCGCGCCGACCCGGCCTTCCTGGCGCGCTTGCAGGCCACGGGCGCGGCCCTGACGTTCTGCGACCCGCAGACCTTCGCGCCCCGACGCGCCGCGGCGGACCTCTGCGCACACTTCCGCGTGGAGTCGCTCGCCGCGTTCGGCGTGGGTGATCTCACGGCGGGACTCGGCGCCGCCGCGGCGGCGCTCGCGTACCTGCGCGCGACGCAGGGCGACGCGCTCGGCCACCTGACGCGCCTGCAGCGTCTGACGGCCGCCGACGCCATGGTGCTGGACGAGACGGCCGTCGTGACACTCGAGCTCTTGAGCTCGAGCGCGGGCAGTGTCCGCGAGTCGCTGTTCGGCGTCCTCGACTCCACCGTCACGCCCATGGGCGCGCGCCTCCTGCGCCAGTGGCTGCTGCGGCCCCTGCTCGATCCGTCGGTGATCGCGGCGCGCCAGGACGCGGTCGGCGCGCTCGTCGAGGCGCCGGCCGAGCGTGCGAAGCTCGCGACGCTCTTGCGTCGCATCGGCGACGTCGAGCGTCTGACGAGCCGCGCGACCCTGGGCCAGGCGCATGCCCGCGATCTCGTCGGTCTACGCGGGTGCCTGGCGCCGCTCCAGGACATCCGGAGGGTGGCGGCCTCGATCGCCGCACCGGCGATCGCCGAGGCCGCCGGCGATCTGGCGCAGCTCGACGACCTGCACGACTTCCTGATGTCGGCGCTCGAGGACGAGCCGCCCCTGGCGCTCCGCGACGGCGGGCTCATCCGCGAGAGCTGGCACGCCGAGCTCGGGGCGATCGTGCGCGACGCGCGCGAGGCGCGGGCGTGGATCGCGGGGCTCGAGGAGCGCGAGCGGGCGCGGACCGGCATCTCCAGTCTTCGCGTGCGCTTCAACCGGGTGTTCGGCTACGGCATCGAGGTGACGCATTCGCAGACCGCGCGCGTGCCCGCGGAGTACGTGCGCCGCCAGACGCTCGCCGGGGCCGAGCGGTACGTGACGCCCGAGCTCAAGGACTACGAGGCGAAGGTGCTCGGCGCCGACGAGCGGCGCCGACGGCTCGAGTACGAGCTGTTCGAAGAGGTGCGCCGGCGCGTCGCCTCACGCGCCGAGGACCTCATGACGACGGCGCGCGCTCTGGCGCGGCTCGACGTGTTCGCCTCGCTCGCCGAGGTGGCGCACGCCCGCGGCCATGTCCGGCCGACCGTCGACCAGGGCGACGCGCTGACGATCGTCGAGGGGCGTCACCCCGTGCTCGAGGCGCGGGCCGGAAGCCCCGTGACACCCAACGACCTGGCGCTCGACCACGACGCGCGGATCGTGATCCTCACCGGTCCGAACATGTCGGGGAAGTCCGTTTACCTCCGGCAAACCGGCCACATCGCGATCATGGCGCAGATCGGCGCCTTCGTGCCGGCCCGCGAGGCGCGCATCGGCGTGATCGATCGCGTGTTCACGCGTGTCGGCGCGCAGGATAACCTGGCGCGCGGCCAGAGCACGTTTCTCGTCGAGATGATCGAGACCGCGACGATCCTGAACAACGTGACGCCGCGGAGCCTGGTGCTCCTCGACGAGGTGGGCCGCGGCACCTCGACGTTCGACGGTCTCGCGATCGCCTGGGCGGTGGTCGAAGCCCTGCACGACCGCGGACCCGGCGCCAAGGTGCTGTTCGCGACCCACTTCCACGAGCTGACGCGCCTGGCGGGGCGCCTCGGCGCCGTGCGGAACTTCCACGTCGCGGTCCGCGAGTGGAACGACGAGATCGTGTTTCTGCACAAGGTGCAGCCCGGCGGCACCGACCGGAGCTACGGCATCCAGGTGGCGCGGCTGGCGGGTCTGCCCGCGACCGTCATCGCCCGCTCGAAGGCGCTGCTGGCCGAGCTCGAGGAGGCGGGCCAGCTCAGGACCGACGCGAGCGACGCCGTGCAGCTCGGGCTGTTCGCT
>CAYVHH010000599.1:0-13159 GCA_964450175.1 uncultured bacterium
TGCATCCAGTACGCGATCCATCGCTGCAATGCCCCCTGCACGGGCTGGGAGACTCGCGAGGGGTACGCGAGGACCGTCGACGACGTCGCCCACTTCCTGGACGGGCGCGACGAGGAGCTGGCCCAGCGCCTCACCAAGGAAATGGAAGAGGCGGCCGCCGAGCTGAAGTTCGAGCGCGCCACCGTGCTGCGCGACCAGATCCAGTCGCTCAACAAGGTCCGCGAGCGGCAGAAGATCATCTCGACCGAGGACGTCGATCAGGACGTGGTCGGCGTCGTCCGCCAGGGCAGCGACGCGTGCGTCGAGCTGTTCTTCGTGCGCAAGGGGCGCCTCGTCGGTCAGGAGCCGTTCTTCTTCGACAAGGTCGCCGGCTGGAGCGACGGTGAGATCCTCTCGGCGTTCGTGCGCCAGTTCTACGGCAAGGCGGTCGCGCCGGCGCCGGAGATCCTCCTGTCCGAGGAGCTGCCGGAATCCGAGCTCACGATGGAGTGGCTCTCGACGCTCGCCGAGCGGCGGGTGCAACTGCATGCGCCACAGCGCGGGAGCAAACGGCAGTTCGTCGCGATGGCCGAGGCGAACGCCGCGATCGCGCTCCAGAACCGGCTGCTCTCCCGCGACAACCGTCAGCAGCTCGTGCTCGAGGAGCTCCAGCGCGCGCTCGGCCTGCCCGGGCTGCCGAACCGTATCGAGGGCTACGACATCTCGAACACCCAGGGGACCGAGCAGGTGGGCTCGATGGTCGTCTGGGAAAACGGTGGGATGAAGAAGGACGACTACAAGCGTTTCCGCATCCGCACCGTCGCCGGCGCCGACGACTTCGCGTCGATGGCCGAGGTGCTGTCGCGGCGCTTCGCGAAGGCGCTGGAGCAGGGGAGCGTGCTGCCGGATCTCATCCTGATCGACGGGGGCCGCGGCCAGCTCAACGCCGCGCTGAAGGTCCTGCAGGATCTCGGGCTCGACTACATTCCGGCGGTCGGGCTCGCGAAGCAGGCCGAGGAGGTCTACCAGGCGGACAGCCTGCACCCGCTGGTGCTCGATCCGACCTCGCCGGCCTTGCATACCCTGCAGCGGATCCGGGACGAAGCTCACCGGTTCGCGATCACGTACCACAAGAAGCTCCGGACGAAGCGGACGATCCAGTCCGTGCTCGACACGATCCCGGGCATCGGGCCGACGATCCGCACGAGCCTGCTCAAGACGCTCGGCTCGGCGCGACGAGTCCGAGAATCCTCGGTCGCGGACCTGGCGGCGGTGCCGAAAGTCACCCCCAAGCTCGCCCAGCGGATCTTCGACCACTTCCATCCGGCCCCCGAGATGGAACCAGAGCCGTCCATCGACTGTTACAATGACCGGAGCCAACTGGGCCCAAGGGGAGGTGACAGCCCATGAGAAAGCTCATGGCAGTCACGGCGGTAACGGTCGCGCTGGCCTTCACGGCGGGTGGAGCGTTCGCGAGCTCCTGCCCGAAGGTGATCAAGGAGGGCCGGGAAGCGGCCGCGAAGATGGACAAGAACGACCCGAAGGTGAAGGCGGCCGTCGCTAAGCTCGACGAGGCCCAGAAGCTCCACGATGGGGGCAAGCACGCGGACTCGCTCAAGCTGGCCAACGAAGCTGCAGCGGATCTCGGCGTGAAGAAGTAGAGCCGCACCGGTTTGGGCGTGACGCGGCCGAGCCGCCGCGTCACGCCGGAGCCCCGTCGGAGAGGTGTCACGATGCGATTCCGACTCGGATGTGCCGCGGGACTGGCCCTGACCCTCGTCGCGTCAGCGGCTTCAGCGTCCATGTGTCCCATCCTCATCAAGCAGGGTCAAGACGCGGCGGCCACGATGAACCAGAACGACCCGAACGTGAAGAACGCCCTGGCCAAGCTCGACCGGGCGGCGGCGCTCCACCGGAAAGGCAAACACGTCGATTCCATGCGCGAGGCCAACGAGGCGCTCGGCATGCTCGGCGTGAAGAAGTAACCCTCGCTCCGTCCGGCCCGTTCCAGCCTCGCACCACTTCTTGCCCCTGCGGGCTAAGTATGTTAAAAATCTAGCCTAATCATGTCGACCGATCGCTATCCGTTCCATGAGATCGAAACGAAGTGGCAGCGGGTCTGGGAGGAGACGAAGCAGTTCCGGGTCCAGGAAGATCCGAGCCGGCCGAAGTTCTACTGCCTCGAGATGTTCCCGTACCCGTCCGGCCGCATTCACATGGGTCACGTACGCGTCTACGCGATCGGCGACCTCCTGGCGCGCTACAAGTGGATGCGCGGCTACAACGTGCTCCACCCGATGGGCTGGGACGCCTTCGGACTTCCCGCCGAGAACGCCGCGATCGAGCACGGAGTGCACCCCGTGATCTGGACCTACGAGAACATCGACTACATGCGCTCGCAGCTCCAGAGGATGGGGATCTCCTACGACTGGGACCGCGAGGTCGCGACCTGCGACCCCACGTACTACAAGTGGGAGCAGCTCATCTTCATCAAGATGCTCGAGCGCGGGCTCGCGTATCGCAAGCGCTCGACGGTGAACTGGTGCCCGTCCTGCCAGACGGTCCTCGCGAACGAGCAGGTGGAAGACGGCCGCTGCTGGCGCTGCGACTCGGAGGTGACGCCCCGCGAGATCGACGGCTGGTTCTTCAAGATCACGAGCTACGCCGAAGAGCTGCTCGCCTGGTGCGATCGCCTGCCGGGCTGGCCCGAGCGCGTGCTGACGATGCAGCGCAACTGGATCGGCAAGAGCGAGGGCGCCGAGTTCGACCTCAAGGTCGAGGGGCAGCCGGATCTCTCGATCTGTGTCTTCACGACGCGGCCTGACACCGTCTTCGGCATGACGTACGCGGTGCTGGCCCCGGAGCATCCGCTTGTCGACCGGGTGATCCGTGACGGACTCGAGCGCGACGCCGTGGCGCGGTTTCGGACCGAGGTGGGGCGTCAGTCCGAGATCGAGAGAACCGCGGCGGATCGGCCCAAGCGCGGGCTCCGCCTCTCGGCCAGGGTCGTCAATCCGTTCACCAACACGCCCGTGCCGCTGTTCCTCGCCGACTACGTTCTGATGGGCTACGGCACCGGCGCCATCATGGCCGTCCCCGGCGAAGACGAGCGCGACTGGGAGTTCGCCGAGCAGCACGGCCTGCCGATCATCGAGACGGTCAAGCGGCCGGACGGCTGGACGGGCAAGGCCTACACGGGCGACGGCATCAAGATCAACTCCGGCTTCCTCGACGGTCTCTCGGTCGCCGAGGCCCGGCGCCGTGCGACCGACTGGCTGGTCTCGCGCGGCGTCGGCACCGCGAAGGTCAACTACCGGCTGCGCGACTGGGGCATCAGTCGTCAGCGCTACTGGGGCGCGCCGATCCCGGTGCTCTACTGCGACGTCGACGGCATGGTCCCGGAGGCCGAGAAGAATCTGCCCGTCGCACTGCCGCGAGACGTGCAGCTCTCGGGGAAGGGCGGCTCGCCGCTCGCGAACGTGGCGAGCTTCGTCAACGCGACCTGTCCGCGCTGCGGCGGACCGGCGAAGCGCGAGACCGACACCATGGACACCTTCGTGGAGTCCTCGTGGTACTTCCTTCGCTATTGCTCGCCGCGCTACGACACCGGGATGTTCGAGACCAACGCCGCCGCCTACTGGATGCCGGTCGATCAGTACATCGGCGGCATCGAGCACGCGGTCCTGCACCTCCTGTACGCGCGCTTCTACACGAAGGTGCTGCGCGACCTCGGGCTCACCAAGATCGACGAGCCCTTCATGGCGCTGCTCAGCCAGGGCATGGTCATCAAGGACGGCGCGAAGATGTCGAAGTCGAAGGGCAACGTCGTGTCCGACGACTACGTGCGCGAGAAGTACGGCGCCGACACCGGACGGCTCTTCGAGCTCTTCGCGGCGCCGCCGGAGAAGGACCTGGAGTGGAACGACCAGGGGATCGAGGGCGCCTCGCGGTTCTTGAACCGTGTCTGGCGCTTCGTGATCGCCCACCTCGACGAGATCAAAGCGGCGCCGGCGGTGGTTCCCTCGTCGCTCGGCGAGGCCGGACGGGCGTTCCGCCGCACGATCCACGAGACGATCCAGCGCGTCACCGACGACATCGAGCGCGAGTTCCACTTCAACACGGCGATCGCCGCGATCATGGAGCTCGTCAACGCGCTCCAGGCCTTCGAGGCCGCGGCCGGTGACGGAACGCGCGCAACGCCCGAGCACGCCGGGCTCATGCGCGAGGCCGTCGAGACGACCCTGCACCTGCTCGGGCCCTTCTGCCCGCACGTGACCGAGGAGCTGTGGGAACAGCTCGGCCACCGCGAGAGCCTCTTCAAGCAGCGCTGGCCCGTCGCCGATCCGGCGGCGCTGCAGAAGACCGAGGTCACGGTCGTCGTCCAGGTCGACGGCAAGGTCCGCGGCCGGCTGCAGGTCGGCGTCGACGCCGCCGACGACCAGGTCCGCCAGCTGGCCCTCGGCGACGACCGGGTGAAGCCCTGGGTCGAGCGCCGCCGCATCGCAAAGGTGGTCGTCGTGCCCAATCGCCTCGTGAACATCGTGACGCGCGCGTGACACGAACCGGCCGTGCGCCGGCACTCGGCCTCGTCCTGCTCGCCGTCGGCCTCACGGGTTGCGGCTATTCGTTCCGCGGCAACCTCCCGGACCACATCAAGACGGTCGCGGTGCCGGTGTTCACGAACAAGACGGCCGAGCCCGGCGTCGAGACCTCCCTCCCCCGCGCGGTCGTCGAGGCTTTCGCCTCGAACGGCCGGCTCCGCGTGGTCAAGCCGGAGGAGGCCGACGCGATCCTCGACGGGGAAGTGGTCGGCTACAGCGTCACGTCCATCGCGTTCGACAACCAGGCCAACGTACGTCAGTACCGGCTGGCCGTGACGATGAACCTCCGCCTGCGGGACGTGCGAAAGAACGAGACCTTGTTCGAGCAGCAGGGGCTGAAGGAGCAGGCCGACTTCCAGGTTCTCGGAGCGGTGTCGCAGACCATCTCGAGCGAGGAGGCTGCCGTGCGCACAGCGGCCACCTTCGTCGCCCGCTCCATCGTCAGCCTGACCATCGACAGGTTTTGACCCCGCGAACCATCCGACGACCCGCGCCCCGCCGCAGCTCCCGGCTCGACCGAACCGACCGGCGGGCTTTCAAGGACTGTCTCAAGTTTGCCGCGACGGGACCACGGCCATGAGTCCCGAGTGTCATCTGAACTCTTCGCGCAGAAGCGAGCGCAATCTCGGACTGTCGGCCCTCGGGACCTCGATAGCCAAGCGGGCCCGACCGACGCCAACGAAATGATCAGGCGAGCGGAGCCACTCGCACCTACAGCAGGCCACCCTCGTCCGTTGCGGCCAAAAACTACTCGATAAATGGACTACGCGACGTTCATCAAACAAGCCGAGCGCGGTGAGGCGCCGGCGTTGGCCCTGCTGCACGGCGGCGACGTCCAGCTCCTCGACGACGCGCTCGACGCGGCGACCCGCGGCCTGTTCCCGGATCGCGCGATGGCCGCCTGGGGCCGCGAAGTCTTCGACGCGCGCGAGAGCAACGCCGACGAGATCGTCCGCTCGGCCTCGACCCTGCCGCTCGGCGTCGACCGGCGGCTGGTGGCGGTCAGGCGCGTGCAGGCGCTGGCCGCCAAGGGCGCGGAGATCCTCGGCGGCTACGCGAAGAGCCCGAATCCGGCGAGCTGCCTCCTCCTGCTGGCCGACGAACCGCTCCGCGCCTCACGCGAGCGGCGCACCGACCACTGGCTGCTCGGCGCCGTGCCGGCGGCGTCGATCGTCGAGCTCCCGACACGCGGAGTCCGCGACCTCGCGGGCTGGATTCGTCAGCGCGCGGCCCTCGAAGGCCTGACGATCACCGACGAGGCCGCGCGGCTCCTGGTGGAGCTGACGGGGGAAGACACCGCCACGCTGCTGGGCGAGGCGCGCAAGGCCGCGCTCGCGGGCGGACCCGACAACCGGAACGTCGGCGTCAAGGACGTCGGCGCGATCGTCGGCGAGCAGCGGCTGGACGACATCTTCGACTTGACGCGAGCCGTCGAGCGCCGCGACCGCGCCGGCGCACTCAGGACGCTCGACCGCCTGCTCGCGACCGAGGACGCGATGCTCCTGCTCACGGTGCTGGCGCGCGACGTGCGAACCGCGTGGACCGCGGTCGCGCTCCGACGCCGGGGCCGGACGGTCGAAGAGATCGCCCGCGTCCTGCGTCGGCCACCCATGGTGATCGAGACGCTCACCGGGTCCACCAGCGGCTCCGAGGCCCGCTTCGCGTGGAAGCTCCGTCGGTGCTGGGAAGCCGAACGCCGGCTCAAGAGCAGCGGAGCGCCGCGGGCGGAGATGGTCGCCCTGGTGGCCGACCTGTGCGCGGAGAGGTGATCGGCCGCGCGCTCCTCCTCGGCCTCCTCCTGGGAGGCGCCCTCACGGCAGTCGCGACCGCGGCGGAGCGCTGCGCCGAGTGCGTGACCGCCGGCGCGGCGTCCGCCACCGTGCACGTCCCGCCGGGAGCGCCGCTGGCTGGCTACGGCGGGACAAAGCGGCGGCTCGCGTTCCCCGACGTCTTCGGCCGCTATGCGCACGCGTTCTGGTTCAAGCCCTCGATCGGCGAGCGCGATCCGCTGACGACGCGCGCCCTCGTCCTCGAGGCCGGAGCGACCCGCCTCGCGTGGGTCACGCTCGACCTCGTCGCGGTCGACGGGACGTTTGTCCGGGCCGTCGAGGACCAGCTCGCGCGGGCGGGCGTTCCCAAGACGACGCTCGTGGTCTCGGCCTCCCATACGCACTCGGGGCCCGGCGCCTTCATGGACTCGGGGCTCATGGGCCTGGTGGCGGTGGACCGATTCGACCCGGCCGTACGCGACGCGCTCGTGGCGAGCGCGGTCACGGCGATCCGGGAGGCCGAGCGCGCGCGGGCGCCGGCGCTCGTCGCGGCGACGAGCGTATCGGCGCCGGCGGTCACGGCGAGCCGGCTCGGCAAAGCGCTCGACCCCGAGATCGTCGTGCTGAAGATCACGACCGTCGGCGGGGCGCCGCTCGCGCTGGTGTGGAACTTCGCGATCCACGGCACGATGCTCTCGGCCGGCAACCTGCGCCTGTCGGGCGACGTCATGGGCGTCGCGTCCGCACGGCTCGAGCAAAAGCTCGGTGCGCCCGCCCTCTTCGTCAACGGCGCCGTCGCCGACGTGAGCCCGGCGCGGCACGGCGAAGGGGCGATGGTCGAAACGGCCGAGATCCTGGCCGCGGCGGTCGAAGCGGGCTGGCGGCAAGCGCGGCCGGTGCCCGTCACGAGCCTGCGAGTCTCCGAGCGAACCGTCTCGCTTCCGGCGCCGGCGGTGTCGCTCGAGCGCTGCTTCGGCGGCTGGGTGCCCGGCTTCTTCGCGGTGCCGCTCGGCGCGGCCATGCCTCGCGCTGTTTCGCTGGTCGCGGCCGCGCTCGGCGACACGGCCTGGGTGACGTTTCCGGGCGAGCTCCAGACGGCGTTCGGCCAGGCGATCAAGCGCGAGGCGCACCTTCGCTTCGCGTCGGTCTTCATCGCCGGGCTGTCGAACGACTATCTCGGCTACTTCACGACGCGCGAGGACACCAGCGGCGCGACGTACGTCGGGTGCGCGACGATCTACGGGCACACGGCGGGCCGCTGCCTCGCCGACGCGGCGATCGACGCGCTCCGCGGGCTTCGCCCGGAGTCGCGTTCGGCGACGCGCGTGTCCTCGGCGTGCGACTCGGGCTCGGCGTCGCGATGAGCCGTGCGACCGGGACGAAGCGCCCGGGCCCGGGCCGAGGCGACGCGTGAGGAGGAGCGGGGGGTTACTTCGCGGCGACCAGGCGCCGGGCGAGCGCGGACTTCTTGCGCGCGGCGGTGTTGCGGTGGACCACGCCCTTGCTGACGGCCTTGTCGAGCGTGCGGATCGCCTCGAGCACGGCCGCCGGCTTGGCGGCGCCCTCGGCCGAACGCGCCGTCTTGATCACGCCGCGAATCTTCGTGCGCAAGGCCCGATTACGCAGGCGGCGGCGCTCGCTCTGTCGAATCCGCTTCATTGCCGACTTCGTGTTCGCCAAATCAACGCTCCTCGTGGTGCGAGTCGATGTCGAATCCGCGTTGCATCATGCCGCAGGGACCGGGGAATATCAAGATGAGGGCGAGCGAAGGGCAGGTCGTCCGGGCGCTCGGCGGGATCGCCAGCGCGACCCTGCTGAGCCGGCTGCTGGGGTTCGTGCGGGATATGGTGGTGGCCCGGGCCTTCGGCGCCGGCCCCCTCACCGACGCGTTCTTCGTCGCCTTCCGCATCCCCAACATCCTGCGGCGGCTCCTCGCCGAAGGCGCCCTGTCCACCGCGATGATTCCGGTCTTCACGGACTACATGGCGCGCGACGACCGGTCCGAGCTCCGCCGGATGCTGCGCGCCGTCCTCGGGCTTTCGCTGCTGGCCCTGACGGTGACGACCGCGCTCGGTATCGTCTTCACGCCCGCGATCCTGCAGGCGATCGCGCCGGGCTTCATGGACGATCCGGCCCAGGCCGCGCTGGCCGTCACCCTCACGCGAATCATGTTCCCGTTCCTCCTCCTGGTCGGCCTCGCCGCCATGGCCACCGGGATCCTCAACTCGCGGGGGCAGTTCTTCGCGAGCGCGATCGGGCCGGCGGTGCTCAACGTCGGCATGATCCTCGCCGTCCTGCTGGTCGCGCGCCATCTCGATCAGCCGATCGTGTCCCTGGCGATCGGCGTCCTGGCCGGCGGCGTGGGCCAACTGCTCGTGCAGGTGCCGAGCGTCGCGGCGGGCGGGCTTCTGGTGGCGCCCTCGCGCGAGCTCCGCCACCCGGCGATCGTGCGGATCACGCGGCTCCTGCTGCCGGCGGTCTTCGGGCTGGCGGCGGTGCAGCTGATGGTGTTCGTCAATACCCTGCTCGCATCGCTGCTGCCGCTCGGCTCGATCTCGTATCTGTACTACGCCGACCGCGTGATGGAGTTCCCCCTCGGCGTGTTCGGCATCGCCCTCGCCTCCGCCTCGCTGCCGGTGATGTCGCGCCACGCCGCGGCGCAGGACCATCGCGCGCTGGCCGACACCCTGAACTTCTCGCTCCGTCTGGCGTTCTACGTGTCGGTGCCGTCCACCGTCGGGCTCGTGGTGCTTCGCGCGCCGATCGTGCGCGCGCTCTTCGAGCGCGGGCGCTTCGGCCCCGCGGAGACCGCGGCCACCGCGGAGGCCCTGGCGTGGTACGCGATCGGTCTCGCCGGCTTCTCCGGCTCGCGCATCGTGGCGCAGACCTTCTACGCCCGCGGCGAAGCGGCGACGGCGGTCCGGTGGGGCATCGTCTCGATCGTCGCCAACGTCGTGGCGGCCCTCGCGCTGATGGGGCCGCTCGGACATGCCGGCCTGGCGGGCGCCGCGTCGATCGGCGCGTACGTGAATCTGGTAGCGCTGCTGGTGATCGCCCGCCTGCGACTCGGCCGGCTCGGCGGGCGCGCGCTGGTGAGCAGCGCGGCACGCACGGTGCTGGCCGCGGTGCCGCTGGCGGCGGTGTGCTGGCTCGCGTCGACGGTGTGGCCGGCGCGATCGTCGTTCGCGGTCGGCATCGTGTGGCTGTCGGGGGTGATCGCGGTCGGGGCCGGGGTCTTCTGGGCGGCGAGCGCCGCGCTCGGCATCTCCGAGCGGACCGCGCTCCTGAGTCTCTACCGTCGTCGCGCTCGCGGCGACGGCGCGTGACGCGACGCGATCGACGGCGCGCGTCGCAGCGCGCGCGCACCCTTCACGATTGTCGAGCGTCGTGATAGAATCCGACGTGGTCACTCTATGACCGATGTCGTGGTCGAGTATCTCGGTGCCCTCCAGGCAGAGAGGGGGGCCTCCCGAAATACTCTCAGTGCCTACCGTCGCGATCTCACCGACTTCTCCCAGTTCCTCCACGATCAGCGCCGCACGCTCCGCCGCGCCGGGCCCGACGACATCGTCGGATACCTCGAGCGCCTGCGCATCCGCGGACTGCGGCCGGCCAGCGTCGCGCGGCGCATCTCGTCGCTGCGCGGGCTCTACAAGCATCTCGTCCGCGAGGGCGCGCTCCGCCGCGATCCCACCGAGAATCTCGAGACGCCGCGGCGGGCGCGATCGCTGCCGCGCACGCTCTCGCGCGACGTCGTCGCGGCGCTCGTCGAATCGCCCGACCTGACCGAGCCGCGCGGCGTGCGCGATCGCGCCGTGCTCGAGCTGCTCTACGCCACGGGCATGCGCGCCTCGGAGTGTCTGGGGCTGAGCCTGGACGACGTCAACCTGAGCGCCGGCTACGTCGTGTGCACGGGAAAGGGACGCAAGCAGCGCCTCGTCCCGGTCGGTGCCGAAGCCGGGCAGTGGGTCGGCCGCTACCTCCGCGACATCCGCCCCCTCTCCACGCGCGCGCGAGACAGCGGCCGTCTGTTCGTGAACCCGCGAGGCGGACGTCTCTCCCGGCAGTCGCTGTGGACGATCGTGCGACGCGCCGCGACCCGGGCCGGACTCCGCCAGCGCATCTCGCCCCACGTGCTCCGCCACTCGTTCGCGAGCCACCTGCTGGAAGGCGGCGCCGACCTGCGCTCGATCCAGGCGATGCTCGGCCACGCCGACATCGCGACGACGCAGATCTACACGCACCTGCCCTCGGCGACCTTGCTGCACATGTACCGGCGCTTCCATCCGCGAGCGTGAACATGGCGAAGCGGGCGCACGGGTATCCCCACGTCGACCTCACCGCGGCCGATCTCGCCGACGTCGCGATCGCGCCGGCCGCGTCCGGAGTCGGCGTGACCGAGGCGCTCGGGCTCGCGCGCAAGCGGAATGCTGCCGTCGTCGCCGCCGGCGCCTCGTACGTGCTGCGCGACGATCTCGTTCGCGCGACGTCGCTCGGCCTCGGCGCGCTCCGTGCGGCGCAGATCGCGCGCGCCGTACCGAGCGTCGACCCGGGAGCGGGCGAGGGAACGGTCCGTCGGCTTTTGGCGACCGGCGCGCCGCTGGTCGTCGTGCGAGGCCCGCGAGGCGCTACCGGCGCGGTCAGCGGCCGATCCACCGGAGCCCATGTCGCCGACGCCTCGGCGGCCGGCCGGGTCGGCCGCGGCGTGCCAGGCGAGGTGCGCGAGCTGCTCGGGACGATCGGGCGGATCGCCGAGGAGCAGGACGGCCGCGCCTACCTGGTCGGCGGGCTCGTGCGCGATCTCTGGCGCGGCGCCACGCCGAGTCGACGCGACCTCGACGTCGTGGTCGAGGGGGACGGGCCCGCGCTGGCGCACCGCCTCGCGCAAACCCTCGGCGGCTCGGTGGTCGAGCATCGAAGGTTCCTGACGGCGTCGGTCGAGACCCCGAAGCTCGGGCGGATCGACGTGGCCACGTCGCGCTCGGAGCGCTACGAGTCTCCGGGCGCGCTGCCGCGCGTGCTGCCGGCCGGGATCGCCGAGGATCTTCGGCGGCGCGACTTCACCGTCAACGCGATGGCGATCGAGCTCTCCTCCGGGGAGTTCGGCTTGATCGATCCGCTCGGCGGCCGGCTCGATCTCGCGCGTGGGCGGCTCCGCGTGCTGCACCCGCTCTCGTACGTCGAGGATCCGACGCGTATCTTCCGCGCGGCGAGATACGCCGCGCGCCTCGGGCTCTCGCCGGATCGCGCCACCATCCGCGCGCAGACCCTGGCGCTCCGGCTCGCTCCGTACGCCGCGCTCTCGGGCCAGCGGATCGCCGCCGAGCTCGAGCTGATCCTGAGCGAATCCGAGGCCGGGACCATCCTCCTCCGGCTCGGGCGCTCGGGAGCGTTCCGTCTGCTGGACCCGAGCTATCGGTTCACGACCGCGAGCCGGCGCCCTCTCGGCGCGCTTCCCGAGGGGCTCGCCTGGGCTCGCGGCCGCGGCCTCGACGCCGACGCGGTCGGCCTCGCGGCGCTCGGCCTGGCCGCCTCGCGCTCGGACGTCGGCTCATTCTTCACGCGGCTCGGCTTCGCGGGTGGTCCGCTGGCCACGCTCGAGCGGGCGCACACCGGCTCCGCGGCGCTCGCCGCGAGGCTCGCGGCGGCGGACGCGCCCAGCGCACGGGCGCGCGAGCTCCGCGGCTGCGCGCCGACCGAGCTCGCGTGGCTCTGGCTGACCGGCGACCGCGCGGTCCGCTCGACGGTCGACTGGTTCGCCGGGCTCGATCCGCGCGTGGTGTCCCTGAGCGGCGACGACGTCGTCGCCCTCGGTGTCCCGCGCGGGCCGGCGGTCGCGCGCGTCCTGGCCGAGCTGCGGGACGCGCGCCTCGACGGGACCCTGACAAGCCGTGCCATGGAAGAAGAGCACGTCCGGCAATGGACCGTGAAAGGAGGATGAGTTGGCTCCGAAATACATCTTCGTGACCGGCGGCGTCGTCTCGTCCCTGGGCAAGGGTCTGGCGGCGGCCTCGATCGGCGCGCTGCTGGAGGCACGCGGCTTCCGCGTGACGCTGCAGAAGATGGATCCGTACATCAACGTGGACGCGGGGACCATGAGCCCCTACCAGCACGGCGAGGTCTTCGTCACCGACGATGGCGGCGAGACCGACCTGGACCTGGGCCACTACGAGCGATTCACGTCGAGTCGCGTGACGCGCGACCACAACGTGACGACCGGCAAGGTCTATTACTCGGTCATCCAGAAGGAGCGGCGCGGCGACTATCTCGGACGGACCGTCCAGGTGATTCCCCACATCACCGACGAGATCAAGGCGTCCATCCGCAAGGTCTCCCGCGACACCGACGTGGTGATCGTCGAGGTCGGCGGCACCGTCGGCGACATCGAAGGGCTGCCGTTCCTGGAGGCCGTGCGCCAGTTCAGGAAGGACGTCGGACGCGAGAACGTGATCTACGTGCACCTGACGCTCGTGCCGTACATGCAGGCGGCCTCGGAGCTCAAGACGAAGGCCACGCAGCACTCGGTCAAGGAGCTGCGGGCGATCGGGATCCAGCCGGACGTCCTGCTCTGTCGCACCGATCGTTATCTGCCGCCGGGCATCAAGTCGAAGATCGCGCTCTTTTGCGACGTCGAGGAGGAGGCCGTCATCACGGCCAAGGACGTCGAGACGATCTACGAGGTGCCGCTCAACTTCCACCGCGAGGGCCTCGACGAGATCATCGTGAAGCTCCTAGGCCTCGAGCCCCGCCGGATCGATCTCTCGCGCTGGGAGGCCGTGGTGCGTCGCGTGAAGTCGCCCCTGGTCGAGA
>CAYVHH010000600.1:0-5827 GCA_964450175.1 uncultured bacterium
CAGGTGATCGTCGTGTCCACATAATCCGGATGAATACCCACCTTCACTGTCGCACCCCCTCAGGGCTACCAAGGATACCAGCCCCGGCCGGAACACGCAAAACTGCGGAATTCGGCCTCGCCTACCCCATCGAGTGCATCGAGGCGAGGAACTCCTTGTTGGTCTTGGTGAGCTTGAGCTTGTCCAGCAGGAGCTCCATGCCCTCGACGGGGTTGAGCTGAGAGAGGGCCTTGCGAAGGAGCCAGACTTTCTGAAGCTCGTCCTTCTCGAGGAGCAGCTCTTCCTTCCGGGTGCCCGACTGCTCGATGTTGATGGTCGGAAAGATCCGCTTGTCCATCAGGCGGCGGTCCAAGTGGACCTCCATGTTACCGGTACCCTTGAACTCCTCGAAGATGACGTCGTCCATCCGGCTACCGGTATCGACGATGGCCGTCGCCATGATCGTGAGCGAGCCGCCCTCTTCGATGTTCCGTGCCGTCGCGAAGAACCGCCGCGGGCGCTGCAGGGCGTTGGCGTCGAGACCGCCCGAGAGGACCTTGCCCGACGATGGGATGACGGCGTTGTGGGCCCGCGCGAAGCGCGTGAGCGAGTCGAGCAGGATCACGACGTCCCGCTTGTGCTCGACCAGCCGCTTGGCCTTCTCGATCACCATGTCGGCGACCTGGATGTGGCGCTGGGGCGGCTCGTCGAACGTGGACGAGATCACCTCGCCCTTGACCGACCGCTGCATGTCGGTGACTTCCTCGGGGCGTTCGTCGTTCAGGAGCACGATCAGGTAGACCTCGGGATGGTTCGTCGCGATCGCATGGGCGATCGACTGCAGCATCATCGTCTTACCGGTGCGCGGGGCGGCCACGATCATGCCGCGCTGGCCCTTGCCGATCGGGCAGAGCAGATCCATGACCCGCGTCGTCAGGTTCTCGGAGTCGTGCTCGAGGCGCAGCCGCTCCATCGGATAGAGCGGCGTGAGGTTGTCGAAGAAGATCTTCTCGCGCGCCTGCTCGGGCGTCTCGAAGTTGATCGCCTCGACCTTCAAGAGCGCGAAGTACCGCTCCGTATCTTTGGGCGGGCGCACCTGACCGGAAATGGTGTCGCCTGTGCGGAGGTCGAATCGTCTGATCTGAGACGGCGACACGTAGATATCGTCCGGCCCCGGAAGATAGTTGTAGTCCGGCGCGCGCAGGAATCCGAACCCGTCCGGCAGGACTTCCAAAACGCCCTCGGCGAAGATCAGACCGTCCTTCTCCGCCTGCGACTGCAATATCTTGAAGATCAATTCCTGCTTGCGCAGGCCGCCCATGTTCTGGACGTTCAGGTCGCGGGCGATGACGTTGAGGTCCGAGATGCTCTTTTCCTTCAATTCGGAAAGATTCATCCCATTCACTTCGGGGTTCTGCGTCGGACTTCCTTGGCCTTGACCTTGGCTTCTTTCTCGGCGGGCGCTCATCAAAGGGCTCCGGGCGCGGCGGCTTGGCGCCGCAAGCAAGTGAGTAGGTTAGCGCTGTTTCCCTAGGTGTTCTGCGGGGATTGGAAAGCTAACGCCGTGAATAATCCTGCCATTCGGGAGCGGCAATGTCAATGCTTTTCAGAGCTGTCCGTCCAGGCGTACGTCGATGACGGCGCGCTGTTTGATCTCCTTGAGCCAGGCGTCGAGTCGCGTATCGAATTTTTCGCGGAAGAGAATTTCGCGGATCTGCGCCCTGACCCGGGCCAGCCCCTCGCCCTCGAGCGTCTCCTTCGATTCGAGCCGGAAGATGTGATACCCGAGCGCGGAGCGATACGGAGCCGAGATCTGTCCGGGCGAGAGGCTCAGGATCTGCGTCTCGATGTCCTGCGCGAGCTCGCCGCGCTTGAGCGTTCCCAGATCGCCGCCGTCGCGGGCGCTCGCGTCGCGCGAATACTGCTTCGCCAGCTCGGCGAAGTCGGCGCCCTGCAAGAGCTGCGTCCGAAGCATCTCCGCCCGGATGCGCGCGTTCTCCCAGGCCGCATCCTCGGCGCCGGTCTCGGGGAGGACCAGAATGTGGCGCGCGTGATAGGCGAGACCGGTCTCGAGCTTCGGCCGATTCGCCTCCAGATACTGCGAGACCTCGTCCTCCGTCACCGAGATGCGGAGCCGGACCTTCCGGCTCACGATGCGGCCGCGGCGCAGCTCGTCGGCGATTCGCTTTCTGATCGCCTCCATGGGGATGCCCTGCGCCTTCAGCGCCGCCTCGAACTCCTCCTTGTTCTTCATGTTCATCTTCTTGATGCGATCGGCCAGCTCCTCGTCGATCTCCGCCTCGTCGATGACGATCTTTTCCCGCTCGGCCTCCTGCACCTGCAGGCGGGAGTCGATCATCCGCGTGAGGAACTGCTGGATGAGCTGGTCGGAGCTCTCGGTCGCCCGATCACGGTTCTCGTACCGGTAGACTGCGATCGCCTCCTGGATCTCCGAGAGGGTGATCGCGTCGTTGTTCACGATGGCCAGCACGCGGTCGGTCACTCGGTCGTCGGGGGGAGCCGTCTTCGACCCGTTGGAGCTGAGTCGCACCGGCACGGCGGCCGTCGCCGTCGGCGGCGGTGCCGCCGTCGGCGGCTCATCCTTCACCGGCTTGTCGCCGATGAGCGGCATCCATTGAGGCGCCGAACAACCGGCCAGCAAGAGCGTCAAGAGCGCCGGCCTCAGGAGGCGTCGAATCACGAGCGTCCCAGATCGGCGAGCATGGCGAGAAGAGAGTCTCGAACCCGGGGCCACTCGCCACGCAGGATGGTGGCCTCGAGCGTGAACTCGCGCTTCATCTTGAAGCGGCCCCGGCTCCGCTGGATGACACGGACGAGCTGCTCCGGGTCCAGCTTCGTGACCGGCGAGAACGTGACCAGCGCCTTGCCCTCACCCGCCTCGACCTTCTCGATGCCCACGGCGCGGGCTGCGACCCGGATGCGCACGATGTCCAGCAGCTGATCGGCCGGGGCCGGCAACGGGCCGAACCGGTCGGCGAGCTCGGCGCGGAGATCGGCGACCTCGGCGTCGCTGGCGGCGCCGGCGAGGCGTTTGTAGAGAGCGAGTCGCTGATTGACTTCGGGCACATATTCGTCGGGTAAGAACCCTTCTACCGCTACGCTGATGACTGGATCAACTGTAGCGTCGGTCCGATCGCCGGCCAATTCTCGCACGGCTTCGGCCAGGAGCTTCGAATAAAGATCGTAGCCGACCGCGGCGATGTGGCCGTGCTGCTGGGCCCCGAGGAGGTTCCCGGCGCCCCGGATCTCGAGGTCGCGCATCGCGAGCTTGAACCCGGAGCCCAGCTCGGTCAATTCCTGGAGCGCGCGGAGCCGCCGTTGCGCCTGCTCGTCGACCCGACCGTCAGCCGGAACCAGCAGATAGGCGTAGGCCTGCTGGCGCTCGCGCCCCACCCGTCCCCGCAACTGGTAGAGCTGCGCGAGCCCGAAGCGATCGGCGCGGTTGATGATGATCGTGTTGGACGCCGGGATGTCCAGGCCGGACTCGACGATCGCGGTGGAGACGAGCACGTCGGCCTGACCCGTGACGAACTTCACCATGGTCGCCTCGAGCTCGCGCTCCTTCATCTGGCCGTGGCCCATGATCACGCGAGCCTCCGGCGCCAGCTCCTGCACCAGTTTCGCCATCGACGGCAGCGACTGAACCCGGTTGTGGACGAAGAACACCTGACCGCCGCGCGCGAGCTCGCGCTCGAGCGCTTCCTTGATGACGCCGCGGCTGAAGCGCCGGATCACCGTCTCGACGGGGAGCCGGTCCAGCGGCGCGGTCTCGATCACCGACATGTCCCGCACGCCTGAGAGCGACATGTAGAGCGTTCGGGGAATGGGTGTCGCGGTGAGGGCGAGCACGTCGACCGACGCGCGCAGCTGCTTCATGCGCTCCTTGTGCGCGACGCCGAACCGGTGCTCCTCGTCGATGACCATGAGGCCGAGGTTCTTGAACGCGACGTCCTTCGACAGCAGCCGGTGCGTGCCGATCACGACGTCGACGGTCCCCTGGCGCAATCCTTCGACGACCGCCTTCTGCTCCTTGGGCGAGCGGAAGCGCGACAGCAGCTCGACCTTGGCCGGAAACGCCGCGAATCGGTCGGCGAACGTGGACCAGTGTTGCTGGGCCAGCACCGTCGTCGGCACCAGCACCGCCACCTGCATGCCATCGCCGACCGCCTTGAACGCGGCGCGGAGCGCGACCTCGGTCTTGCCATAGCCGACGTCGCCGGCGACGAGCCGATCCATCGGGCGGCCCGACTCCATGTCGCGCTTGGATTCTTCGATGGCCTTGAGCTGATCCGCGGTCTCCTCGAATCGAAAGGCCGCCTCGAACTCGCGCTGCCACGGCGTGTCCGCCGCGAACGCGTGGCCCTCGGTCACCGCGCGCTGCGCATAGAGGCGCAGCAGCTCTTCGGCCATCTCGCGCAACGCGGCGCGGACCGACTCCTTCACACGCTGCCAGGAGGCGCCGCCGAGCCGATCGAGCCGGGCGGCGCCCGCGTCGCCACCGAGATATTTCGAGATGAGCTCGAGCCGCTCGACCGGCAGGTAGAGTCGATTGCCCTCCGAGTACTCGAGCAGCAGAAAATCGCTCTCGCGATCGCCGACCTTCATGGTCTGCAGACCCAGATAGCGCCCGAGCCCGTGGTCCTCGTGGACGATGATGTCGCCGGGCGCCAGGTCGGTGAACGCGGTGAGGGCGGCGCCGCGCTGATATTTGGGCCGGCGCAGCGATCGGCGGCGCGAGCCGAAGACCTCGCCCTCGGTGAGCACGATGAGGCCCAGGGCGGGGATCGAGAAGCCCATCGAGCACTCGCCGACGACGATCGTCAAGGTCTGGGATCCCTCGAACGACGTTACGATCTCCGCTTCGACCTGGTGCTCGCGCAGGATCTGGCGGACGTGTTCCGCCTGGCGCTCGTCGGCGGCGGCGAGTCGGACGCGAAAGCCCTCGGTGCGCCAGCGCCCGATCTCGGCGGTGAGCTGATTGAAGCGCCCGGTGAAGCGCGGGACTTCCTGCGTCTCCAGGACGATCTCGGTCGCCGCCTCGGGGCTGGCGGTGGCACTGGACGTCCCGGCGACCAGACTCAGCTCGACGATCTGACGGCCGGTCAGCCGCTCGCGAAGCGGCGGCTCGGCCACGGTCTCGTCGGTCGGCTCGTCCAGGAGCTTCGGCAAGTCGACCACAACCGGCGCCGACACCGACAGATAGTCGAGGAGCCGCGCGGCCGGCTCCGGCGTGCCGTCGTCGGGTGGCAGCGGCAGGACGAGCAGCTCGTCGAGATTCCCGACCGAGCGCTGAGACGTCGGATCGAACAGGCGCATCGACTCGATGTCGTCGCCGAAGAACTCGAGCCGCGCCGGACCCGCCTGGCTCGGCGAGAACACGTCCACGATGCCGCCGCGCAAGCTCCACTGCCCCACGGTCACGACGGTCTCGACCTTCTCGTAGCCGCAGCGCTCGAGTGCCTCGAACAAGAGTTCGCGATCGAGGCGGTCTCCGGCCGCCAGCCGGAGCGTGCGCGCCGCGAACTCCTCGCGACTCCACAGGGGCGCGCTCAGTGCGGCCGGCGTCGCGACCACGGTGACTGGATCGGCAACCGTGAGCCGGCGCGCGATCACCGCGCGTTCGGCGTCGAGCTCCCGGTGGTGACCGCCGCGCCAGAGCCGCGGCTCCGGCGGGGGAAACTCGAGCACGTTGGCGCCGAAGAGCTTGAGATCTTGCGTCCAGCGGTGGGCTTCGGCGAGGCCCGCGACGACGACGAGTGCGGGGCGCGGATGGGCCTGGAGAAGCTCGGCGACGGTGAGTGCGCGCGCCGAGCCGGTCAGGCCGGCG
>CAYVHH010000601.1:0-3743 GCA_964450175.1 uncultured bacterium
CGGCGGACCTCGCCGCGGGCCTCATCCAGTGTCTTGCCGTGATGCCGCGTGACGAGCGCGGAGAGCTCCTCGAAGTGCTCCTCGAGGACAGCCTTGTAGCGGAACATGAGCCGCACCCGCTCCATGACCGGCGTCCTCGACCATGATTTGAAGGCGTGCGCGGCGGCGCGAACTGCGGCGTCGACCTCTTCGGGACCCGACAGCGGAACCTGGTCGATCACCTCACCGGTCGCCGGGTTGTAGACGGGCAGCGATCTCGTCCCGCGAGGCGGCTCCCGGCGCTCAGACCCGATCAGGTTGGCGATCATCGATCTCCTCTCTCATCAGTATCTTCGCGCTTGCGGACCTTCCGCCGACCGCGACCGCCGCAACGACCGCGGTGGCGAGCGACGCCCCCGCGTACGCGACGAACGCGGCCTGGATCCCGAACGCCGACCACACCAGGCCGCCGATCACCGGCCCGAGGGTCACCCCGAAGTTCTCGAACTCGCCGTACAGGCCCATGACAAGGGCGTGCCGGCGATGCGGCGCGGCCTCCGAGATCCAGGCCGTGGCCGCGGGCCACACCATGGCCGACCCGAGTGCCCTGAGCGCGGTGCCGGCGATGATCGCGGCCAACGAGCCCGCGACCACGTACGCGGCGAAGCCGGCCGCCGAGATCAGGGCGCCGACAACCATGACGGGACGCCGGCCCAGGCGGTCGGCCGCGACGCCGCCCGGCACCAGCAGCAGACCGGTGAAGACGCCCAGCAGGAACAGCGCGGTGCCGGCGTCGGCGGCAGACAGATGCAGGTGCTCGGTGACGAGGAGCGGCAGCAGCGCGGTCTCCCCTCCCGCGCCGATCTCGAGCAGCAGGACGATCGCCGCGGTGACCAGCAGGACGCGCTTGAAGTCCGCGGCCTCGGCACCGGCCTTCGGGGCGGCCTCCTCCTCGCTCCAGATGCCGCGGGTCTCGCGGTAGCCCCGGAAGACCAACGCCAGAAGCACGGCCGACACGACAGGGAGCACGGCGGCGAGGTAGAGCACCGCGGTGATCGAGAACCGTTCGATCAGGTGGCCGCCGGCCCCCGCCCCGACGGCGGCCGCGAACACCCACATCGCCGAGATCATCGCCAGGCCGGCGGCCCGGAGCCGGACCGGCACCGTCGTTCCGATGAACGAGCGTCCGAGCGGGCCTGCCGCGACCATCATGGCGGTGCTCAGGAAGTACGCGACCGCGATCTCGGTGACCGATCCCGCCCTGGCGAGGACCACGAGCGCGACCGCGTAGAGGACGCTCGATGCGATCAGCGGTATCCGATAGCCCAGGCGGTCGGCGAGCGCGCCCCACACCCACTCGAACGCGAACATGCCGAAGCCGAACATCGACAGGGCCAGGCCGGTCTGCGTCGGCGTTGCATGCAGCTGGCGAAGCTCCAGGGGGACGGCGATCGACACGAGGCCGTTGGCGAGCGTCGAGACGGCCATCGCGCCGACGAGGGCGCCGGATCTGCTCCGGACGAGCCTGCCCGGTCGCGCCTCTAGTATTTGGTCGGTGGCCACGGCCCTGTCACTTTCTCATCTCGGGTCCCTGATGCGCGGCGTGCGCAGCGTGGACCAGGTGGGCGCGGAGGAGCGGGCTGACTCACTGGCCAAGCGGTCGATCAAGAAGTCCTCCAAGCTCTGGGCGCTCGACCTGGCGATCCGCTGCATCGATCTCACCACGCTCGAGGGATCTGACACGCCGGGCAAGGTGACCGCGCTGTGCGCCAAGGCCATCCGTCCGCTGCCCGGCGACCCGACCATCCCGTCGGTCGCGGCCATCTGCGTCTATCCGGCCCGGGTCGCCGACGCGCGTGCGCACCTGGGCACGAGCGGCGTGCGCGTCGCGTCCGTGGCCACAGCCTTTCCCTCGGGTCAGAGCTTCCTGTCCGTCAAGGTCATCGAGACGCGCGAGGCGGTGGAGGCGGGCGCGGATGAGGTCGACATGGTCATCGACCGCGGAGCGTATCTCTCGGGCGACTACCAGAAGGTCTACGACGAGATCGTCGCGGTGAAGGACGCGTGCGGCGACGCTCACCTGAAGGTGATCCTCGAAACCGGCGAGCTCGGGACCTACGACAGCGTGCGGCGCGCGTCCATCCTCGCGATGGCGGCGGGCGCCGACTTCATCACGACCTCCACCGGCAAGATCACGCCCGCGGCGACGCTGCCGGTCAGCTTGGTGATGATGGAGGCGATTCGCGACTTCGTCCGGGAGACCGGCCGGCCCGTCGGGTTCAAGCCGGCGGGCGGCATCCGCACCTCGAAGCAGGCGATCGCGTACCTCGTCCTGCTTTACGAGACCCTCGGCCCCGATTGGATGACGCCTGAGCGGTTCCGGCTCGGCGCCTCCACGCTCCTCAACGACGTGCTGATGCAGATCGTCAAGGAACGCACCGGCGCCTACCAGTCCGGCGATTACTTCACGGTGGATTAGGCCACAGAGATGGCGATAACGAAGCACCGGCGCGCGGACGAGCTCGCCAGGCACGTGTTCGAGTACGCGCCCGCGCCGGAATCGACCGACCACGTCAAGATCGAGCCTCGCTACAACCTCTTCGTCGGCGGCCGCTGGATCGCGCCTCACAGCCGAAAGCACTTCGCGACCATCAACCCCGCGACTGAAGAAGAGCTTTCCGAAGTGGTGGAGGCGGACGAGGTTGACGTCGACAGGGCGGTGCGCGCCGCCGACCGCGCGTTCGACTCGTGGTCGCGCCTGGCGCCGGCGCGCCGCGCGCGCTACCTGTTCCGCATCTCGCGAATCCTCCAGGAGCGGGCCCGCGAGCTGGCGGTGGTCGAGACGATGGACGGTGGCAAGCCGATCAAGGAGTCGCGCGACGTCGACATCCCGCTGTCGGCCGCCCACTTCTTCTACTACGCGGGTTGGGCGGACAAGCTGGAGTGGGCCTTCCCGAACCGCAGGCCGCGGCCGATCGGCGTTGCGGGCCAGGTCATCCCGTGGAACTTCCCGCTGCTGATGCTTGCGTGGAAGATCGCGCCGGCGCTGGCCGCCGGCAACACCGTCGTCCTCAAGCCCGCCGAGACCACGCCGCTCTCGGCGATGCTCTTCGCGGACATCTGCCAGCAGGCGGAGCTCCCGCCGGGGGTTGTCAACATCGTCACCGGGGCTGGGAAAACCGGCTCACTCGTGGTGTCGCACCCGGCCGTCAAGAAGGTCGCGTTCACCGGCTCGACGGAGGTAGGCAAGATCATCCAGCGGTCGATCGCCGGCACCGGCAAGCACCTCACCCTGGAGCTCGGCGGCAAGGCGGCGAATATCGTGTTCGAAGACGCGCCGCTCGACGCCGCGATCGAGGGCATCGTCAACGGGATCTATTTCAACCAGGGCCACGTGTGCTGCGCGGGCAGCCGCCTGCTGGTGCAGGAGTCGATAGCGGAGCCGCTGCTCGAGAAGCTCAAGACGAGGCTCGGCACCCTCCGCCTCGGCGACCCGCTCGACAAGAACACCGACATCGGCGCGATCAACTCGAAGGCGCAGCTCGAAAAGATCGCGGGCCTGGTCGAATCCGGGGTCGAGGAGGGCGCGGAGCTTTACCAACCCGAGTGCCGGCTGCCGGACCGCGGCTTCTGGTTTCCGCCCACGCTTTTCACGAACGTGTCGCAGTCGTACCGGATCGCGCGAGAGGAGATCTTCGGTCCCGTGCTCTCGGTGCTGACCTTCCGCACGCCGGCCGAGGCCGTCGAGAAGGCGAACAACACGG
>CAYVHH010000602.1:0-4620 GCA_964450175.1 uncultured bacterium
GGAGGCGAAGAAGCAGCTGGAGAAGGCCGACGACGCGGCGGACATCGTCATCGGCTGCGCCGGCGGCGGATCGAACTTCGCCGGCCTGTCCTTCCCCTTCGCGGACGACAAGCTCACCGGCAAGAACAAGAAAGTGCGAATCATCGCCGTCGAGCCCGCCGCCTGCCCGAGCCTCACCAAGGGCAAGTACGTCTACGACTTCGGCGACACGGTCGGCCTCACGCCGCTGGTCAAGATGCACACGCTCGGTCACACCTTCATCCCGGCGCCGCTGCATGCCGGAGGACTCCGCTATCACGGCATGGCGCCCCTGGTCTGCAAGCTCTACGACGAGGGCGTGATCGAGGCTCAGGCAGTCCCGCAGGTCGCGACGTTCGAGGCGGCGGTGCAGTTCGCGCGGACCGAGGGCATCATCCCGGCGCCGGAGTCGGCGCACGCCATTCGGGTGGCGATCGACGAGGCCCAGCGCTGCAAGCGTGACGGCAAGCGCCGGACGATTCTCTTCAACCTGTCGGGCCACGGGCACTTCGACCTCGGCGCCTACGAGGCGTACCTGAGCGGGAAGCTCCAGGACTACGAGTACCCGGCGGCGAAGGTGGACGAAGCGCTCAAGAGCGTGCCGAAGGTCTGAGGCGGCGGCGCGGCCGACCACCGCGCCGACCTCCCGATGAGCCGTGTGCTCGTTCGCCGCTCGAGGCTCGGGGCGGCGTTCGTCCTGTTCGCGTACCTGGTCCTCCACTTCGTCAACCACGCGCTCGGGCTCGTCTCGCTGAACGCGATGGAAACGGGCCGCTGGTGGTTCATCGCGCTCTGGCGAAGCACGCCGGGCACGCTCGCGCTCTACGGCGCGGTCACGGTGCACGGGATCCTGGCGCTGTGGCTTCTCTACGACCGGCGGACGCTCCGCATGCCGCTCTGGGAAGCCACCCAGTACGCGCTCGGCCTGTCCCTGCCCGCGCTGCTCGTCGCTCACGTCGTGGGAACTCGAATCGCCTGGTGGCGATTCGGCGCCGAGGACCCCTATTCGCGCGTGGTGCTCGGGCTCTGGCTGCTGACGCCGGAGGTGGGCGCTCGCCAGTCCGTCGCGGTCGTGCTCGCGTGGCTTCACGCCTGCCTCGGACTCCACTTCTGGCTTCGCTTCCGCCCGTGGTATCCACGCGCGGCGCCGTGGTTCTTCGCCGTCGCGCTGCTCCTGCCCACCCTCGCGTTGCTGGGCTTCGTCAGCGCCGGCCGCGAGGTGGCGGCCCGCGCGAAGGCACCGGGCTGGTCCGAGGCGATGCTCCGCGCCGCGAACGCCCCCGATCCGGCCGAAACGGCGCATCTGCTGGCGATCCGACGCGGGTTCCTCGACGGCTATCTGGTCGCGCTGATCGGCGTAATGGCGGCGCGCGGAACCCGTCGAGTGCTGGAGCGGCGGCGTTCGGTCCGCATCACCTATCCGAACGGGCGAGTGGTGACCGCGCCCAGAGGCTTCACGATTCTGGACGCGAGCCGATTCGCCGGGATCCCTCACGCGTCGGTGTGCGGCGGCCGAGGTCGCTGCTCGACTTGTCGCGTGCGTATCAGGGACGGGCGCCCCGATTTGCCGGCGCCGAGCGAGGGCGAGCGGCGCGTCCTCGCGCGGGTCGGCGCGGCCCCGGACGTGAGGCTCGCCTGTCAGACACGCCCGGCTCGCGATGTGGCGGTCGAGCCGCTTCTGGCTCCGTCGGTCACGCCGACCGAGGCCTTCGCGACCGATGTACGCCAGGGCCGGGAGCAGGAGCTCGCGGTGCTGTTCGCCGACCTGCGGGGGTTCACCCGGCTCGCCGAGAACAAGCTGCCCTACGACGTCGTCTTCGTCCTGAATCGCTACTTCGAGGCGATGGGCACGGCGATCACGCGGGCCGGTGGAGTGACGAACCAGTTCACCGGTGACGGCGTGATGGCGCTCTTCGGGATCGAATCAGGACCGGCGACGGGCTCGCGTCAGGCGCTCGCGGCCGCCCGCGCGATGGTCGAGGGTGTCGACGCGCTCAGCGGCCAGCTCGCGACCGATCTCGGGTCGCCGCTCCGGATCGGCATCGGGATTCACACGGGCCCGGCGGTCGTGGGCCGGATGGGATGGGGTGACAGCTTCTACCTCACGGCCGTCGGCGACACGGTCCACGTCGCCGCCCGCCTCGAGCAAGCGACCAAGGACTACAATGCCCAGCTCGTCGTGTCGGTCGACGTCGCCCGCCACGCCGCGCTGGATCTCTCACGCTTCCCCGCCCACGATCTGACCGTCCGGAATCGAGCCGGCCAGATCGCGGTGCGCGTCATCGACCGCGTCGCCAAGCTGCCCGATCAGGACGAGAGAATCCGGTCGTAGCGCCCGTACTCCCGCGCCGCGTCCATCATCCACTTGACGCAGTCCGGATCGGCGCGCGGCGGCAGCTCGCACGAGGTCGAGAGCACGAAGCGGGAGCGCGTACCGGCGGTGTCGATGCAGCGCTTCACCTCGGCCTCGATCTGCTGCCGGGTCGCCCGCTCGAAGATCGTCACGTCGACGTTGCCGATTGCCACCACGTTGCGCTGATTGCCGAGGGTGATCAGCCGGTCGAGCTGGTCGACCTTGAGCGCCGGATCACCCTGCTGATCGAGGTCGATCGTGATCGCGACGAAGCCGACGTCGACCAGATCTTCGTGGATCTGGTGCGTGGTGCCGCAGATGTGGACGGTCGTCCCGACCTTCTTCGCCCGGAAGTAGTTCACGAGATCCTGATGGTAGGGCTTGATGAACTCGCGGTACGTGTCGGGCCCGACCAGCGAGCACGACGCCGTCGGATCGGAATAGCTCAGACCGATCTTCGTGCCGAGCACCGCGTCGCCGACCTGCTTGGCGTATTCGGTGCTGAAGCGCATCAGCTCGTGCACGAACTCCGGATCGTCGATGGTGTCCAGGCACATGATCTCGGGGTTGCGCAGGAGCATCGCGATCGTCCACGGCCCCACCAGCACGGCGCCGAGCCCGCTGGGAAGGCGCGCCGCCGAGAGCGCCTCGCACTGCTCGAGGAAAGCCGGAATCCGCCCGGCCTTCTTCGGATCGGGGATCTCCATGCGGGCGAGCAGCCCCTTGTCGTCCTGGAGCACGTGCCGATCGATCGACGGCACGACGTAGTCCGAATATTTCACGCGACATCCGACGGCCTCGGCCTCCTTGGCGAGGTCGTTGAAGGCCACCATGATGTCCGGCTGGTATCGCTCGTAGTAGTTGAGCATCGCGTGGACGGCCTTGGTCGGATTGGTGCAGTACTCCTCGATCGAGAGCCCGTCGAGGCACCCGGCGAAGGACCCCGCGATCGGATAGGCCGGAACCCGGTCGGCGTAGCCGCCCTTGTACGCGGCGACGACCCGTTCGCGACCACTCACCGCCGACTGACCGAGCTCCACGTTGCCCCCTTGTGTACGCGTGCGCTATGTCCGTGATTCTAGCATTGGCCCGAACGCTCCCAAGGTGTGCTCGATCTGCTCGGGCGTCAGGTTCGGGCGCAGGAACACGAGCGGCATGTCGGCGCCGGCGGCATGCCACTCTCCGAGGCGCTCGCGCGCCTCCGCGGGCGGGCCGAACGCGGTCAGCTCCTCGAGCAGGCGGTCGGCCGCCGGTGGCACTTCACCCGTGAACTTCGGGTTGTTCGCGCCGATCACCGCGTCGATCTCGCGGCTGAATCCCTGGCGCGCGAGCGAGCGGCGATAGAGCGGTCCCATCGTGGTGAGATAGAACGACACGAACCACGCGGCGCCCGCTCGCGCTTCGGCTGGATCGTCGGACACGACCGTCGGCACCGTCGGATAGACCGAGACACGCCGGGCTGAATCGCCCGAGCGCGCGGCGCCCTCGCGCAAGAGCGCGATCCCCTGCGCGAGACACCGCCGGGGATAGAGAAACGGGAGCCAGCCGTCCGCCAGCTCGCCGGCGAGCCTCACCGACTCGTCGGTCAGCGCCGCCAGGAAGATCGGTACCGCGCCCGACGGGGCCAGGTTGAGCTTCAGGGGCCGTGCCCCGGTCGCGACCGCGAGGGGTACGCGTTCGCCGCCCAGGAGCGCTCGCACCTGTGTCACCGTGCGGCGCATCTTCGCGAGCGGGGCCACGAAAGGCACGTCGTGCAGGCCCTCGGTGAGCTGCGCCGTGCTGGCGCCGAGCCCCAGGACGAAGCGACTGGAGGACACCTCGGAGAGGCTCGCGGCGGCCATCGCGAGCGTGCCGGCGCTGCGGCCCCAGACGCCCAGGATGCCGGTGCCGAGCACGAGGCGCCGCGTGCGAATCGCGGCCTCGGCCATCAGCACCGTGACGTCGTGGGCCCACGTCTCCGGCAGAAAGTAGGCACCGAACCCCAGTCGCTCGGCGGTGGCGGCGACGCCGATGAGCGTGTCGCGGCGGTTGTCGAGCGGCATCACGCTGACGCCGACGGGCGTGGCACTCATGACGGCGCTCCGGGCTCCTTGTACGCGACGGAAAAAAGTGTGCTAACTGTTCACAGTCTTTGGATCCGGGCGGCGGTGCAACCGGACCTTAGCAGAGGAGCGCGACATGATCAAATCGTGCACGGCCATCGCCGCCTTCCTCTGCGCGGCGGTGGCGACGCCGGCGCCGGGCCACGG
>CAYVHH010000603.1:0-14121 GCA_964450175.1 uncultured bacterium
GACGAGATGTTCGACGACGCCGCCAACACCGCCATCCGTGACATGGAGCAGGCGGGCATCGACATCATCACCGACGGCGAAGTGCGCCGGCTCGACGGCTATGTCGATTCGTACTACGCGATCATCAAGGGCATCGAGCCCCTGCCGGTTCGCCGCAAGGCCGGCCCCTGGGGCTACGGCCAGCAGACGCGCTACGAGGCGGTCGGCCGCATCGAGACACCGAGCGGCGGGCTCGGCATCGTCAAGGAGTTCGAGTACCTCCGCTCGCACACGGCGCACCACATCAAGGCGACCTGCGCCGGTCCGCTGACGTTCGGGTCGCGGATCCATCCGGGCACGATCTACAAGGGAGTCGTCGACGTCGCCGAGCGCTTCGCCGAGGTCATCAACACGGAGCTCCGGGGGCTGGTCGCGGCGGGCGCGGACTTCATCCAGCTCGACGAGCCCGCGCGCGGCAACGTCTCCGGCGAGGAGATGGCCCGGCTCTTCAACCTGGCCACCGCCGGGATCAACGCGAAGCTTGCGTTCCACATCTGCTTCGGCAACCGCTTTGGCCGCTCGCGCTTCAGCCGCTCGTACGAGCCGTATTTCCCCGGGCTCCTCAAGGCGCGCGCCGACCAGTTCGTCCTGGAGTTCGCCGGCCGCGAGCTGAGCGAGGTCGACCTCTGGAAGCGCTACGGCGAGGGTCGCGAGCTCGGCGCCGGGGTGATCGACGTGAAGGGGTTCAACCAGGACACCGTCGACGAGGTCGCCTCGCGGATCCGGCGCGTGCTGCAGGTGTGCCCAGCCGAGAAGCTGACCGTGAACCCCGACTGCGGCTTCGGCTGGTCTCCGCGCTACATGTGCAACCAGAAGCTCGCGGCGCTGGCCGCCGGCGCCGCGCTCGTGCGGAAGGAGCTGTCAGGCCGACGTTAGAGGCACGCGTGCTTCGAGGCCGTCCCGCGCAGCTGCTCCATCCCCGCGAGCATCCGCGGCAAGTCCATCGGCTGGTCCAGCTCGTTGCGAAACTCCTGGTAGCAGCGCATCACGTTCGGCAGAATGCGCTCGGCGTCGCTCCAGGACGCGTAGACACCGAGCTTGATGTCGGCGGCCGCCGCCTCCGCCGGCATCCCGGCGTCGAATCGCTGCTTCGCCGCGCGGCGCACCAGCGCGAGGTAGTCGCGCATGTGCTTCAGGTCCTTCTTGGTGCCGATGGGCCCGTGACCCGGCACGATCACGTCGGCGTCGAAGCGCAGCAACCGGTCGGCGGCCTTGATCCAGTTGCCGACGTGGCCCTGGAACGCGAGCGGCGTGACGTAGTGGAACGCGATGTCGCCCGCGAACAGGATCCGTTCTTTCGGCAGGTAGGCAGCGGCGTCTCCGACGGTGTGCGCGGCGAAGCCGGGGTGCCAGAGCTGGATCTCTCGCTCACCGTCGTGCAGGATCATGCGGTCCGCGAAGGTCACCGTCGGCAGGACCACCTGGAGCTTCGGGAACTCCGCGGCGAACTTCGGCATGAAGCGCTGCAACAGCGGCACCGGGGGAAACCCCGGGGCGAGCGCCGCGCGGCACTTCTCGGTGGCGACGATCGTCGCGCCGCGGAAAAAGCGATTGCCGCCGGTGTGGTCGAGGTGGTGATGCGTGTTGATGAGCTGGGCGATCGGCTTGCGCGTGGTCTTCTTGATGGCCGTCACCAGCCGCTTCGTCATCGACGGGACCATCAACGCGTCCACCGCGACCGCCGCCGAGGGCCCGACGATCAGCCCCGAGTTGGCGACACCGGTGTCGCCGGTCGGATCGATCCCCGAGGCCTGCACGTAGGCGAAGATCTTGGCCCCGACCTCGATCATCCCGCTCTTCCACTTCGTGGGAACCGGGTGGCGGGCCATGTCCGCGGCACGATAGCACACGCGCCGGCGGCTCGACACGAGGATCGCCTCGGGCGCTAGGCCGCCGGCTCGCCGCTCCCCGGAGGCCGGCCGGCTGTCCGAGGCGGACTGGCGCCGGACACCCTGAACATCGCCGTATCGAGACCGAGCGCGCCCTTGCCGATAGCCTCGAGCATGCGATCCACCGTCGGCGGCATCAGAGTGCAGGTTCTTAGATCGCGGAACGCCCGCTCGACGGGATAGTCTTTATAGGCGCCTCGACCTCCGACCACCTGGATCACCTTCGAGGTGACATGGAGGCCGACCTCCGTCGCGAGATACTTGGCGCGGTTCGCGAGTGAGCCCAGCCCCGCGATGTCGGCCCCATCCCAACGCATGGCGGAATCGGCCAGGACCAGCGCGGCGGCGTCGAGATGGGCGGATAGCTCACCGACGTGCCGCTGGACCGCCGGGTCCGCCGCGACGGCGATGTTCTCGGGTTTCACGACGCGCTTTTTCGCATAGTCCAGCGCGAAGCCGAGGGCCGCCTCGGCGATGCCGAGATAGACGGCGGCGTAACCGAGGGCGAAGCTCTCGATGACCCCGACGCGGATCGCGGCGCCTGGGTCCCCGAGCATACCCTCGTCCGGAGCCCGCACGGCGGTGAACGTGACCGACGGACTGAAGGTCGCGCGCATACCGAGTGTGTCCCACCGGCTGTCGGTCGCGATTCCCGGCGCGTCGGCGGGCACGAGCGCCAGCTGGAGCGACTTCGCCATGTCGCTACCGCCCTCAAGCGCGCACCAGACCATGTAGTACGAGGCCCCGAGGGCCATCGTGCAGAAATGTTTGACGCCGTCGATGACGTAGCCGAGCCCGTCGCGGCGGATCGTCGTTTCCATGAGCAGCGTGCGCGAGAGGCTCACCGCCGGCTCACTGCCCCAGCTTCCGAAGAGTCGGCCGTGCCGTACCACCTCGTCAAAGTAGCGACGCTTCTGCTCGGCGGTGCCGAGTGCGTCGATGAACCGCATGACGGTCGAGTGCATATGGACCGTCATGGCGGTACTGGCGCATCCTCTCGCGAGCACGCGGATCACCGCGATGTACGTCGCCATGTCGAGGCCGAGCCCACCGTACGAAACGGGGATCGTGCCGGCGAGCAATCCGACGCGCCAGAGGTCGCGCCAGCTCTCCACGGGATTCTGCGCCTCGCCGTCGTAGCGTGACGCCCGCGGGGCCAGCGCCTCGCGCGCCAGACGCTCGGCGGTCTCGACCACCTCGCGTCGCGCAGCCGTCATGAAGGGATGATCTCCTCGCTCGGGCCTAGACGCCGAGATAGAATTTCTTTACCAGCTCGTGCTCGCGCAGAGCCGCCGTGAGCCCCTGGTAGGCGATCTGGCCGTGCACGATGACGTAGCCCCGGTCGGCGATCTTCACGGCCTGGTTGAAGTTCTGCTCGGCCATGAGCACGCTGAGGTCGCGCTTCTCCTTCAGCTCCTTGATCTTCGCGATCACCCGGCCAACCAGGATCGGCGCCAGCCCGACCGAGGGCTCGTCGACGAGGAGGATACGCGGCTCCGACATGAGCGAGCGCGCGATCGCCAGCATCTGCTGCTCGCCGCCGCTCATGCTGCCGGCGAGCTGCTTCTGTCGCTCACCCAGCACCGGAAACGCCTCGAAACAGAAGTCAAGGTTGCGCCCGATGTCGCGCCGAGCCTCCCACCGGTAGGCGCCGAGGACCAGCGTCTCCCTGACCGTCAGCCGCGGCAGCAGCCGCCGACCCTCCGGCACCAGCGAGACGCCCAGCCGCACAATCTCCTCGGGCCGCAGGCCCACGAGGTCTACGCGGCGGCCGTCGAGCTCGAGCGTGATCTCACCGGCGTCGGGGCGGAGGATGCCCATGATGCACTTCATGAGCGTGCTCTTGCCGTTGCCGTTGGCGCCGAGCAGCACGACGGTCTCGCCGTCGTCCACGTGCATGGAGACGTCGTGTAGCACGCGAACGCCGCCGTAGCCGGCCTCGATCTTCCGCACGGTGATCTTCGCTCTACTCGCCAAGGTAGGCGCGCTCCACCGCCTTGTCGCTGACGATCGTCGCGGGCGGGCCCTCGGCGATCTTCTCTCCCGCGTCAAGGACGGCGATACGCTCGGAAAACCGCATGACCGCCCGCATGATGTGCTCGATCATGATGACGGTGGTCCCGGTCTCGTTGAGGCGGAACAGGATCGTCAGCAGATCGTCCACCTCCGAGCTCGAGAGGCCGGCCATCGCCTCGTCGGAGATCAACAGCGCCGGCTTGGCGGCCATGGCCCGCGCCAGCTCAAGCTTGCGCATCTCGATCTGCGTCAGCCGCGACGAGATGACGCGGGCCTTGGCGTCGAGCCCGACCGTGCGGAGAATGTCCATCGCCTCGGCGGCATCGTCGGGGCCCGCGCGGTCACGCGCGGCGTACTCGAGCGTGATGCGCAGGTTCTCGACGACGGTCATGCTTCCGAAGGGCCGCGGGATCTGAAACGTCCGCGCAATGCCCTCCCGCGTGCGCTGGTGGGCAGGCATCGCGGTGATGTCACGGCCGCGGAAGAAGATTCGCCCGATCTCGTTGCGCAGCGTGCCCGAGATGCAGCTGATCAGGGTGGTTTTCCCGGAGCCGTTGGGCCCGATCAGTCCGAAGCGCTCGCCCGCCCGGACTTCGAGGCTCACTCCGCTAAGCGCCTGGAAGCCACCGAACCGCTTGACCACGCCATCGACACGGAGCAGCGGCTCGGCCATCAGGCTGGCTTTCGCCTGGCCAAGCGCCGGACCAGCCCCAGGATGCCCTCGGGGGCCAGGACCACGAACGCCACGAGGATGATGCCGACGATGAGGAGGTTCAGCTCGGACGAGATTGTCACCGTCGCCAGCTGCTGCACGGTGCCGAGGAGGATGGCGCCGATCACCGGCCCCAGCCACGACGTGGTCCCGCCGACCATCGGCATCGCGAGGCTATTGACGGCATAGCTCAGATTGAACGTCGAGACCGGATCCACGAACGTGAGGTAGTAGGGAAACGGCGCCCCGGCGATACCCATCAAGGCGCCGCTCACCGTCGTGGCCAGAAGCTTCAGCCGGAGTGTCGGCACGCCCATGCACTCCGCGGCCTCCTCGTTGTCGCGGATTGCTGCGAATCCCCGGCCGATTCTTGAATGCTCGATGAGCCATGCCATCGCGACGGCCCCCAAGGCCAGCAACGTCATGACCACGAAGAGGAACGACGCGTAGTTGTCGAAGAGCGCCATGGGCGCGGGGCGGATGATGCTGGTGCCCCGGGCGCCGCCGACGTACTCCCAGTTCACCATGATGGTCTCGAGCACCACGGCCAAGGCTAAGGTCGAGATCGAGAAGAAGACCCCCCGGAGCCGCAAGGTGAGATACCCGATCCCCAGCCCGAGGAGCCCGGCCACCAGGCCGGCGGCCATGATCTGCACTGGCAGCGGGGCCTTGACGGCGCGGATAAGGAAGACGGACGTGTACACGCCGAGGGCGAAGAATCCGCCGGTGCCGAAGTTCACGTAGCCGGTGTAGCCACCCAGGATGTTCCACGCCGTGGCGAGGACGACGTACTGGAGGATACCGTAGCCGGCGAAATAGACGTAGCGGTTGTCGACAGCGCGGGTGACGACGAAGGCTGCGACGACCAGCGTCGCGGCCAGGACGAGCAACCAGCGCCCGCGCACGCTCAGCGTCCGAAGAGTCCCGCGGGGCGTACCGCGAGCACGAGCAGGAGGATGCCGAACGAGACCGCTAGCGACCACGATGGCCCCGAGAAGCTCGCGGTGAGGCTCTCGGCGACACCCAGGATCATGGCCGCGGTCAGCGTTCCACCGATGCTACCGAGGCCGCCGAGGACGGTGATGGCGAACACCCGGCCGATGTAGGCGCGGCCGATCGAGGGCTCGACCGGCGAGATGATGATCAGCAGCGCGCCGGCCACGCTAGCGGTGGCGATGCCGAGCCCGAACACGACGGTCTTCACCCTCACCGGATCGACGCCCATGAGGCGTAGCGCGAGCGCGTCCTGGGCCACGCCCATGGCCGCGCGCCCGTAGAACGTCCGCGAGAGGAACAGCGCGATTACCGCGGTCATCAGGATCCCGACCACGAACGGCACCAGCAGGCGGTAGGCGATTCCGATCTCGCCGATCTGGAACGACCGGCCGATGTACGGCGCCTCGACAAGTCGATAGTCGACGCCGAACTTCAGCAGGAGTGCGACCTCGATGATGAAGAGCAAACCGAAGAAGAAGACGAGCCCGCGCAGCGATGACTCGCCCTTCTTCTCGAAGCTGAGGTAGTAGAACTGGTAGACGCCGACGCCGATCACGAAGAAGAGCGGAACGAACAGCAGGCTCGCCAGGAGCGGGTCGAGCCCGTAGGCGTTGTTCAGTACGAAGGCGGTGTACGAGCCGAGGATGACGAAAACGGGGTGGGCGATGTTCACGACGTCGAGCAACCCGAACGTCACCGAGATGCCCAGGCTGACGGCGGCGTAGAAGCCGCCGATCAGCACGCCGGCCACGATGGCGTTGAGGAGGAGGTCGAGCGAGAACACCGCCTACCCCGCACCCCCCGCTACTTGCGCGCCGCCGAGTACGGGTAGATCAGATTGCCGGACTTGAACTTGTCCGGCCAGATCACCACCTGCTTGCCAGGCTGCCGGAACTGCTCGACGTCGCTTCCCTTGATGTTCTGGAACTGGATCGCGACCGTTTGGTGCTGCTTCCATTCACCGTCGGGGCCGAACTTCACCTTGCCGACGACCGTCGAGAACTCAGTCGCGTGGATGTATTCGGCGAGCTTCTGCTGGTCGAGGCTCTTGGTGCCCTCGACAGCCGCGCCCAGCACCTGCATGTTCGCGTACGCCCACGGCGGCAGGTAGAAGCCGAGCGGGTCCACGCCGGCCTTGACGGCTGCGGGCTGGTACTTCTTCAAGAAGTCGTCGACACCCGGAAACTTCATGGTGGGCTCCGGCACCCAGAAGCCGTAGTCGACGATGCCGTTCAGCTTGGGACCGAGCTTGCTGAGCAGCGCGGTGAAGTGCAGCCCCACCATGCCCCCGCCGAACATCTTGGGCTCGAGCCCGATTTCCTGCGCTGCCAGGATCATGCCGGTCGAGTCGGGCGGGTACGAGGCGACGAACACGATGTCGGGATTCAGCGATTTGATCGCACGCACGATCGGCGAGTAGTCGACCGTGTTCGGCGGATACGTCTTGTCGTAGACCACCTGGAAGCCGTGGTGCTTGACGTGCTCGCGGGCGCCGACGAGGGCGTTCTGCGGGAACTCCGCGTCGGCACCGACGAGCGCGACCGTCTTAGGCTTCGGGTTCTGCTTGGCCGCCAGCTCGAAGAATCCTTCGGAGAACGAGCCGGCCGGGTCCGGTCCGTTCGGCGCGATCTGGAAGTAGCGCGAGTACTTGAGCTTCTGATTGTTGCCGAGCCCGAACAGGCCCATGAAGAGCAGCTTGCGCTCGATCATGATGGGCATCGCCGGCGCGATCAGGTTGGTCCCGTAACCGGACACCACGAGGTCGACCTTGTCGACGTCGAGCAGCTTCGTGTAGATGCCCGGCACCGTCGCCGGGTTCGTCTGGTCGTCGTAGTAGACGAGCTCGACCGGACGGCCCAGGAGTCCGCCCGCCTTGTTCACGTCATCGCGCCAGATCTGCATGGCGAGCAGCGCGCCCTGTCCGTTGCCGGCGAGGCCGCCGGTGAGCGCCATGCCGAAGCCGATCCTGATGGGATTGGCGGCGCCAGCCGCGCCGAGCCAGGCGCTGGCCGAGAGCAAGGCTCCGATCAAGGCGATGACCACGACCCACACGCGCGTGCGGCTGCGGTTCCATCTCATGCGTTTCCTCCCTGTTTGAGCGGCGGGTGAGCACTGGGTTATCACAGCTTCGAGGCAATGCCAAGCGCCTCTGATCCCTTGACGTCATTTGAGTACAATGGCACCCGCGTGGCACCCGCCCGTCGTGGGTCACCCCCACGGGATCCCGAGCCTGATCGGAGGCACTGTGACCTTTGTCGGAGCGCGGGTCAAACGCGGCGACGACCCCCGCCTGCTGACCGGGCGCGGCCGCTACGTCGACGACGTGACCTTGCCCCGGATGGTCCACGCGGCCTTCGTGCGCAGCCCCCACGCCCACGCGCGCCTCGTCCGTGTCGACCTCGACCGCGCGCGCAGGTCGCCCGGCATCGTCGGCCTGCTGACGGGCGACGACACCGCGAAGCTCTGCCGGCCCTACCGCGGCATCCTCCTGCACTACAAGGGCATGAAGACCGGCGCCATGCGGCCGCTCGCCGTCGACCGGGTGCGCTACGTCGGCGAGCCGATCGTCGCGATCGCCGGCGAGAGCCGCGCCGCCGCCGACGACGCCGCGGCGCTGATCGACGTCGAGTACGAGCCGCTGCCCGCGGTGCTCTCGACGGACGCGGCACTCGCCGACGGCGCGCCGCTGATCCACCCGGAGCTCGGCGACAACGTGCTCTACGAGACGCGACTCACCGCGGGTGACATCGAGCGCGCCTTCGCGGGCGGAGAGCGGGCGTGGGAGCGCACGTTCACGACGGGCCGCCACACGGGCGTCCCGCTCGAGCCGCGAAGCCTGCTGGCCGACTACGAGCCGGCCACCCGCGCCCTCACGGTGTGGATCTCCACACAGGTGCCGCACATGATGCAGGCGGTGCTGGCGGAGCTGTTCGGCCTTCGCGAGCAGCGCGTGCGGGTCATCGCGCCCGACGTCGGCGGGAGCTTCGGCATCAAGATCCACGTGTATCAGGACGACATGGCCGCTTGCGCGCTCGCCTTGACGCTCGGACGCCCGGTGAAGTTCGTCGCGAGCCGCCGCGAATCCTTCCTGTCCGACATCCACGCGCGCGAGCAGACGATCCGCGTCGAGGTTGCCGCCGACCGCCGGGGGATCCTGATCGCGATGCGCGCGAGCATCACCGCCGCGGTCGGCCCGTACTCGGCGTATCCGCGCTCGAGCGTCGTCGAGGGAGGCCAGGTGCTGCGGCTGCTCCCCGGACCATACCGCCTGCGGAACTACGACGCGACTCTGCGCGTGGTGGCGCAGAACAAGGTCGTCACCTCGCAATACCGCGCGGTCGGGCACCCGATCGCCACCGCGGTGACCGAGAGCATGATCGATCTCGTGGCGCGCGACCTCGGGCTCGATCCCGCGGAGGCGCGCCGCCGTAATCTGGTGAACCCCGAGGATCTTCCCTACACCTCGGCGGCCGGCAACGTCTTCGACAGCGGCAGCTATCAAGCCGCGCTGGCCCGGCTCCTGGAGGCCGCCGACTACGATCGGCTCCGGCAGGAACAGAAGGCGGCCCGCGCCGCAGGACGCCACATGGGAATCGGGCTCGCGTGCTTCGTCGAGCTCACCGGCCCGGGCGCCCAGTTCTACGGCGTCGGGGGCGCGCCGATCTCGGGCCAGGACGGAACGACCGTGCGGCTCGAGCCCGGCGGCGCCGTCACGGCGCTCGTCGGCGTCACCAACCAGGGCCAGGGCACCCACACGGCGCTCGCGCAGATCATCGCCGACGAGCTCGACGTTCCGCTCGACGACGTCGCCGTGTTGTCGGGAGACACCGCGGTCGTCCCGTACGGCGGAGGCACCTGGGCGAGCCGCGGCATGCCGATCGGCGGGAGCGCAACCTTGCTCGCCGCGCGAGCGCTGGGCGAGCGCATCCGAACCGTCGCGGCGGCGCTCCTCGAGGCGCACGCCGCCGACATCCAGCTCGGCGGGGGCCGCGCGGTCGTCCGTGGTAGCCCCGAGCGCGGGCTGAGCTACGCTGAGATCGCGCACGCCGCGCACTTCCGGTCGAACGAGCTCCGCGGCGTCGAGCCGAGCCTCGAGGCAACCGTGCACTACACGAATCCGGAGGCGTGGACCTTCACCAACGGCGCCCACCTCGCCGTCGCCGAGATCGACGTCGAGACGGGTCAGGTCCGCGTGCTGCGCTATGTCGCCGTGGACGACTGCGGGCGCATCGTCAATCCCGCGCTCGTCGAAGGCCAGATCGCCGGCGGGATCGCGCAGGGGCTCGGCGGCGCGCTCAAGGAGCACTGCGCCTACGACGAGACCGGGCAGCTGCTCTCGACGACGTTGATGGACTACGCGATGCCGACCTTCGCCGACGTGCCCCCGATCGAGACCCACCACATCGAGACGCCGGCGCCGGGAATCGCCGGCGGGTTCAAGGGCGCGGGCGAGGCGGGAGCGACGGGCGCGCCCGCCGCGATCCTCAATGCCGTCAATGACGCGCTGGCGCCGCTCGGCGTGATGCTCACGGACCAGCCGATCACGCCCGAGCGTGTCGTGCGGGCGATTCGCGGGCGGAAATAGCCGCGGGCTGGCGTCATGCGGTACGCTGCGCTCATGAGATCACTCTTGCCGGTCGCCGTCCTTGCCGTCACGCTGGTCGTCTCGTCGACCATCACCCCATGGGCGGCCGCCCCGCCGGATTTCGCGAGTGTGCAGGTGCAGCCGTACACGCCCCCCAAAGCCGCGCCGGCGTTCTCGCTCCCGGATCTGAATGGAAAGACGGTCAGCCTCGCCGATCAGCGAGGCAAGGTCGTGATGCTCTTCTTCTGGGCCACGTGGTGACCCACCTGTCGGGAGGAGTTGCCTCCCGTCCAGAAGCTCTACCAGGACTTCAAAAATAAGGGTCTGGAAGTCCTCCTCATCGACTTCCGCGAAGCGCCGGACAAGGTCCGGCAGACCGTCAAGGAGCGCGGCTACGTCGCCCCGGTGTTGGTCGATGAGAGCGGCGACGTGACCGGGAAGGTCTACGGGGTGTGGGGGCCGCCGACCGTATACATTGTCGACCGCCAGGGCCGGCTGGTGGGGCGGGCCACCGGGCCCAGACAGTGGGATAGTCCGAAAGGACGCCAGTTTATCGACGCCGTCCTGGCCGCCCCGCCAACGCCCTGACCGCCCGGCGCGGGCGCCGGTTTGCTAATTTCGGAACCCCGATGCTACGCTGCTATTCTACGAGTGAAGCAATCCCCACGGGCTAGCAGGCTGCCGTCGGCCTTCCGGCCAATGACATGTGACGACGGACCGCGCCCCGGAGCAGACGAGGATGGTCATGGACCCTACATCCGCTGCTGAAGCGCGAGAGCGAGTCGCGAAGTGGATCGAGGAGACGCGCCAGATTTTCAGTCTCTTGCCCGAGCTCCTCACGGGTGACCACCACGCGGGCGCCTCAGCACAGAAGGAAGCAGACAAGCTCCACAAGGACATCGAGGAGCTGAAGCGGGAGAACCACCTGCTCCGGCTCGAGAAGGACGAGATCGCTCAGGCGATGGGCCAGATCGCGGCGAAGCTGGGCATCACGCCGCGGCGGAGCCCGTTCGATCGATCAGGGCCCGGGGAGCAGCCGCGCCAGCCCGAGCACGCCAAGCCGGCGGAGTCGCCGAGGCCCGCGGAGCAGCCGAAGGCCGCCGAACCCTCGAAGTCCTGAGCTCAGGCGGTCCGCGCCGAGCGGAAGGTTCCGGCCGACTGCTTGGTCGCCGCTGACTGCTGCTTGAGACTCAAGGTCAGCTCGTACTTCTTCTCAGTGTTCGGATCTGGGTTGAACACCGCCACCCACAAGGTCGCGTAGTCTCGTCCGAGGCCCGGTACCGAAGTCCCCTCCGGGAAGAGCCGTAGCACCTCCGACTTCAGATCGGCCCGTCCGACCGGCGGCATGGTCAGCAGCCACGCGTGATCGGAGTCGCTGCGCCCGTCCACCAGCTTCACGTCGATCGACCGCGGCTCGCGGAGATCGGCGGCGATCGCGAAGAAGCGCGCCGTGATGGGCGCCACCACGACCGGGAAGCGATGGTCGGCGAACCGCTGCCGCTCCTGCGTCAGCCGCTGAGAATTGTGCTCGGGATCGCCGATCCGGTTGCTCGGATGCGTGAAGATTCGCGTCTCGGTCGTGGACTCGAGGATGCGCGCGTGGGTCCAGAGGCCGGGCTCCGGGACGGCCGCCAGCATCACGCTCTTGACGAACTCCGGATAGATCTCCGGCAGGCGCCCCTCGCTCACGAGCACGTTGTAGAGGTGCGCGCCGACCGACCTCTGCGCGCCGGCGGCGCCGGGCTGGAACGTCTTGAGGCTGTTCAGGGCCTTGTTCACGAAACCGGAGAACCGGTGCTCGATGTGATCGAGGAGGATCGAGTACCCGTACGCGAGAAGGCCTTCCTCGTAGTCCGTGCTCTTCTGGATCGGGACGCTGAGGACGTAGTTGAACTTGCCGAGCTCCTCCTTGACGGCATCCTCGAAGGAGAGTGTGCCCTTCCACTTCGTCCAGCGGGCCCAGGCCGAGACCCACCACTGCGCGGCCTCGTCCTGAGGTCCCTGGTCGGCCGGCTGGGCCGGGGCTGGGGCCGGGCTCGACTCATGCGCCTGGACGGCCTCGCGCGGCTCGTCGCGCGTCTCCGTGATGATGATGTTCCGCACGGGGGCCGCCGCGGCAACCGGAGCCGGTGAGGGAGTGAGCACCCCCGTCCGAGCGGGCGCTGCCGGCGCCGGGGCCGCGGGACGAGGCGCCGGCTCCTTCGGGGCCGGCGGGGTTGGGCGCTCCACGAGCGGTGTCGGAGCAGGGGCTTTGGCCGCGCCAATCGTGAGCTTGCCGCGAGCCGCCGCGACCGCAAGAGTCCGCCCGAAGGCCGTAGTCACGGCCTCGTCCAGAACGGCGAACTTGTCGTCGTCGAGGGCGTCGCGTCCCTCGATGATCGACAGCAAGGCGGCGAACGCGGGGATGTTATCCAGAAACGCGGGGGCCTGCTCGGAGTCGAACGACTTCGGATCCTGAGCCGCCTGCCGGATGTCCTTGGCCTTGACCAGACACTGAACCAGCGCCGCGAAGTTCGGACCGTCCGAATGGCTGATCGTCAGGACCCGGTCCAGTACCGCCATGACCCGGGTGCGCGCCTCCGACAGGGCCGCCCGCTTTTCCTCGGCCGCCAGCGCTTGACCCACAGCGTCGATCAACGGCTCGAGTGTCCTCAGGCTGTCGATTTCCGAGGTGGCCGGAGGGTTGATCGAGAGCGAGCGCGCGGCCTCCAGAACCCGCTGACGAACTTCGAGGAAATCTGTGCGGACTTTGGAGATTTCGTCGACGAGCGCCTCGCTCGGGACTGTCCCTCCCTGCACCTGCTGGGTGGCCTGGGCGAGCGTACCGGCGAGAGCCGTGAGGTGTTCACTCAGTGCCGCGAGACGTTTCGCCAACTCATCAGCGTTTGCAGCCATGGGGGTTGAATCGATTCTAACGCGGGGCTCCGGCAGGTGCCAAACAGTCCGGACACCTCTGAAACGGGTGGAGAGGCGCCGGTTTCTGGGCGCCTGCGCGGTGATAGACTCCTGGCGTGGCGCACCCTTTGGAGGGCATCGTCGTTGCGGACCTGACCCAGAACGTGGCCGGGCCCTTCTGCACGCAAACCCTCGGGGATATGGGGGCCGAGGTCGTCAAGATCGAGCGGCCCGGGCGCGGGGACGACGCCAGAGCCTGGGCGCCCCCGTACTGGGGCCGCGAGAGCGCGACCTTCATCGCGCTGAACCGTAACAAGAAGAGCCTGGCCCTCGACCTGAAGTCGCCGGGCGGGCTCGAGGTCCTGCACCGCCTGGTTGGTCGGGCCGACGTGTTCGTTCAGAGCCTCCGGCCGGGCGCCATCGACGAGCTCGGGCTCGACTTCGCCGGCGCCGCCCGCATCAATCCGCGGATCGTCTACTGCTCGATCACCGCGTTCGGGGCCCGGGGACCGCTCAGCCACTTGCCCGGATACGATCCGCTGATGCAGGCCTACAGCGGCTTGATGTCGGTCAACGGCCATCCCGATCAGGAGCCGGCGCGCGTCGGGACGTCGATCATCGACATGGGTACCGGGATGTGGGCGGCCCTCGGAGTCGTCGCCGCGCTTCGCCAGCGCGACACGACCGGGCACGCGATCGAGGTGACGACCGCGCTCTTCGAGACGGCCCTGATGTGGATGTCCTACCACGCCATGGGCTACATGGCCTCGGGCGCGGTGCCACGGGCGCAGGGCTCCGGCACCGCGATGATCGCGCCTTATCAGGCCTTCCCGACGGCCGACGGTTTCGCGATGATCGGCGCGGGCTCCGACGCGCTGTTCGCGAAGCTCGCGTCGGCGCTCGGCTGCCCCGAGCTCGCCGCCGACGCCCGGTTCAAAGACAACCCCTCGCGCGTGACCAACCGCGCCGCGCTCGTCGAGGCGCTCTCG
>CAYVHH010000604.1:0-17341 GCA_964450175.1 uncultured bacterium
ATGAATGCGAGCCGCTGCTTGAGGGGAAGGCTCTCGACAGTGCTCTCCACGAGCGCCCGGGCTTCCCCGAACCGCGCCTCGTCCTCGGGGCCTTCCAGATCGGCCTCTCGGCTCTCCACCGACACGGCCTGGTGGGCGACGCGCCGGCGTTTCTCCGACCGGAAATGATTGCGGCTCAGGTTGGTGGCGATCGCGAAGAGCCAGGCCCGGACGTTGGCGTCCGGGCTCAACGTTCGGTAGGCCCGATACGCGCGGAGGAACGTCTCCTGGGAGAGGTCCTCCGCCTCCGTGGGTCGAGAGGTGACCCGGCGGAGATAGCGATAGATCTCGCCGTGATGCGCACCCACGATCGTCTCGAACGGTTGTGCACCCATCATCTGTGGAGACACCGCCGGAGCCTGGTTGTGAAAACCGCCGGCGGGCTCAGCACATGATAAGGTATTCCGCGTGAGCGAGACAGCCGACGTCGTCGTGGTGGGCGGCGGAGTCAACGGCGTGAGCATCGCCTACGCGCTCGCCGTGCGGGGCGTCGGGCGCGTGGTGCTCTGCGAGCAGGCGGCGCTGGCCAACGGCGCCTCGGGGCGATCGAGCGCGCTCGTCCGCATGCACTACACGAACGAGTGGGATGCGCGTCTGGCGTTCGCCAGCTTCCCGATGTTCCGCGACTGGGCCGAGATCATGGGCGGGCCGTCCGTCTTCACGCACACCGGATTCGTGAACGTCGTCGCCCCGCAGTACGCGGACGCGCTCCGAAAGAACGTCGACATGCTGCGCGGCATCGGCGTGAATACCGTGGCGATGACCGCGGGCGGGCTCCGTGATCTCCAGCCCTTCGCCCGGGTCGACGACATCGGCGCCGCGGCGTGGGAGCCCGAGAGCGGATACGCGGATCCCGCCACGACGGTGGCCGGATTCGCGCGCCGAGGATCCGAGCTCGGCGCTCGGATCCTCCAGTGGACTCCGGTCCGGAAGATCCTCCGTCGCGAGAGTCGCGTGATCGGCGTCGAGACGAGCGCCGGCCGCATCGACGCGGGCGTCGTGGTCGTGGCCGCGGGCGCATGGGCTCCGCGGATCTGTCGCGAGATCGGGATCGACCTGCCGGCGCGTCCGAAGGGGCTCGACACGGTGCAGGTCACGCGCCCGCCGGCGCTGGCGCAGCCCCACGTGATCTTCATCGACAACGTGCTCGGAACCTATTTCCGGCCGGAGAGCGGAATCCGCACGATCGTCGGCGTGCCGTGTCAGGAGTGGGATCTCGATCCCGACGCGCCGATGGTGCTGGCGCCGGACGCGCCGAGCGTCGGCGCGCAGATGCTGACGCACCGGATCCCGGCGATGGAGGGCGCCACCCTCGCGCGCGGGTATCGCGCCGTCGATTGCTACAGTCGCGACCGGCACGCGATCCTCGGACGCGTCGACGGGATCGACGGCCTGTATCTGGCAACCGCGTTCAGCGGCTCGGGCTTCAAGATCGCGCCCGCGGTCGGCGTCTGCATGGCCGAGCTGATCGTGGACGGCCGGGCCAAGACGGTCGACATCGACGCGTTCAGTCTCGGGCGGTTCGCCGAGGGCAGATCGCCGGAAGGGCCGTATCCGTACGCGATCCGGCGAGACCACACCGACCGTTGACTTGCTCGAAGGCTCCGACTACTTTGGCTGAGCGACATTCGCCGGGCTTCGCGCGCGGAGCGCGTCGTCGGCGAGGAGGATCCACATGTTCAAGCGGACGATAACTTCCGAGAAGGAGCTGCGCGACCTGATGGGCACGCCCAGCGAGCGGGCGATCAAGAAGGAGTCGCCCTTCATCGACGAGCCGAGCCGGGAGTTCATCGCCCACGCGCCGTTCCTCTTGCTGGCGACCTCCGACTCGACGGGGCGCTGCGACGTCTCGCCCAAGGGCGACGCGCCGGGCTTCGTGCGGGTCCTCGACGAGCGGCTCCTCGTGATCCCCGACCGTCCGGGCAACAAGCGGCTCGACGGCCTGCGCAACCTCCTCGACAACCCGCACGTCGGCCTGATCTTCCTGATTCCGGGCCGCGAGGAGACCTTGCGGGTGAACGGCCGGGCCTCGATCGTGCGCGACGATGATGTCCTGGAATCGCTCGCGGCGAAGGGCAAGCGGCCCGTCGTCGCCATCGCGGTCGAGGTCGAAGAGTGCTTCTTGCACTGCCCCAAGGCGTTTCGGCGCTCCCAGCTCTGGGAACCCGACGCCTGGCCCGATCGCTCGGTCCTGCCGTCGATGGCGTGCGTGCTCTACGACAAGCTCCAGCCGGAAGGCAAGAGCCTCGAGGACTACGTGCGCGAGAGCGAGGAAGGCATCCAGAGGACGCTCTACTGAGCCGACGCTACCGCATCGGTATCGACGTCGGCGGTACCTTCACCGACCTCGTCGCGGTCGACGAGCGTGGCTCGCTCACGATCGCGAAGTGCGCCTCGACGCCGCCCGACCCGTCGCTGGGCCTGATCGACGGGCTCACGCTCCTCGCCGCCGAGGTCGGCACGGACCTGCCCGGGCTCCTCGAGCAGACCGAGTCGATCGTGCACGGCACCACGGTCGCGACCAACGCGCTGCTGGAGCGCAAGGGCGCGAAGGTCGGCCTGTTGACGACCGAGGGCCACCGCGACGTCATCGAGATGCGCGAGGGCCTCAAGGACGACCGCTACAACCTGCGAATGCGGCCTCCCGTGCCACTGGTCCCGCGCGCTCGCCGGCTGGGCGTGCACGAGCGCATGCGCTTCGACGGCACCGTGGCGATCCCGCTCAGCGCGCGCTCGCTGCAGGCGGCCATCGCGGCGCTGGCGAAGGCACGCGTGGACGCGGTGGCGGTCTGCTATCTGCACTCGTACCGAAACGACCGACACGAGAAGCTGACCGGGCGTGCCGTGGCGCGGCGGCTGCCGGGCGCCTACGTGTCGCTCTCCGCCGAGGTGCTGCCGCAGATCAAGGAATACGAACGCGTCTGGACGACGGTGGTGAACGCGTACGTCGGGCCGGCCCTCGCGAGCTATCTGAAGAATCTCGCGGCGCGCCTGGCGGGCCACGGCTATCGCGGCGACGTCCTGATCATCCAGTCTCACGGCGGCGTGGCGCCGGTGCGCGAGTCGACACGCCTGGCGGCGGGGGCCGTGCTGTCGGGTCCGGCCGGCGGTGTCGCCGCTGGGCGCTACTGCGCTCGGCTGCTCGACGAGCCGAACCTGATCACGTTCGACATGGGTGGGACGTCCACCGACATCGCGCTCCTCCAGGGCGGTGAGCCGCAGCTCACCGGGGAAAAGACGATCGGTGTCGCGAAGGTCGCGCTGCCGGCTATCGACATCCACACGCTCGGCGCCGGCGGCGGCTCGGTCGCCTCGGTCGACCCCGGAGGGATTCTCCACGTCGGGCCGGAGAGCGCCGGCGCGCTGCCGGGGCCGGCCTGCTACGGCAAGGGTGGCACCCGCGCGACGGTGACCGACGCGAACCTGGTGCTCGGCCTCCTCGATCCCGCGAACTTTCTCGGCGGTCGTATCGCGCTCGACACGCGCGCCGCGCGGAACGCGGTCGACGCGGTCGCGCGAGACCTGGGCACGACGGCGCTGCGGGCGGCCGAGGGGATCTCGCGCGTCGTCAACACCAACATGGCGGAGGGGATCAAGATCGTCTCGGTCCGTCGGGGCGTGGATCCGCGCCGGTTCGCCCTGGTCTCGTTCGGCGGCGCCGCCGGACTGCACGTGACCGAGGTCGCGCGCCTCCTCGAGATTCACCGTGTCGTGGTGCCGTCGGTGGCCGCGGTGCTCTCGGCGTGGGGCATGCTGGCGACGGATCTCCGTTACGAGCTCGTGCGCTCCCATGTGAGCGAGGTGGGCCGGATGACGGCGGCGGGCCTGCGAAAGCTCTTCGCGACGCTCGAGCGGGAAGGTCGAAAGCGGCTCGCCCGCTTCGACGGGCCGGTCACGGTGCGTCGCGCGCTCGACATGCGCTACGGCGAGCAGATTTTCGAGATCCAGGTGGACCTCGACGGCGTCGATCTCCAGGCCGGCGACCTCTTGGAGCAGACGGCCGAGCGCTTCCATCGACGCCACGAGGAGCTCTACGCCTACAGCGCGCCGGGGCAGGAGGTCGTCATCGTCAACGCGCGCGTCGCGGTCGTCGGCGCGCTGCCGGTGCTGCCCGCCGGCGCCGGCGCGGTCGGGCGGAGCGCCGCCGCGTCTTCCGCGCGCCGTCGCATCTGGCTCGGCGCCTGGGTCGAGGTGCCGCTCTACCGGATGGAGACGCTCGCGGCCGGGCTCGAGGTCAAGGGCCCGGCGATCTTCGAGTCGGCGACGACGACGGTGCTGGTGCGCGAGTCCGAACGGGTCACCGTCACGCCGCACGGCTGGCTCGACATCCGGCTCGGCTGATCGCGTGAGCGGAAACCTCCGCCACAACCTGGCGGCGCTCGGCGCCGACTACGCGCTCTTCGTCGTGGGGCTCGCGTTCGCGTCGCAGTCCACGATCTTGCCGGCGTTCGCCGCGTATCTCGGCGCGCCCAACGTCGTCATCGGCGCGATTCCGGCGGTGATGACGCTCGGCTGGTTCATGCCGTCGCTGTTCGCGGCGGGGCACACCGAGACCCTCGAGCGGAAGCTGCCGTTCGTGTTGCGCCACACGATCTGGGAGCGCGTGCCGTTCGTCGTGCTGGCGCTCGCCGCGTTTTTCCTCGCCGACCGCGCGCCCGCGCTGACGCTCGGCGTGATGCTCCTCGTCTTGCTCGTCGTGACCGGCGTCGGCGGGGTCCTCATGCCGGCGTGGATGGACCTGATCGGTCGGGTGGTCCCGGTGACCCTGCGTGGACGGTTCTTCGGTTTCGCGAACCTTGCCGCGAGCGCAGGGGGCCTGGCCGCCAGCGTCGCGACCGCGAGCATCCTGGCCACGATTCCCGCGCCGGCCAGCTACGGCCTGTGCTTCCTGCTGACGTTCGTGTGCCTGGCGCTCTCGTTCGGGGCCCTGGTGGTCGTCCGAGAGCCCGCCTCGGGCTCGTCGGCGCCGGCCGTACCGCTCCGCGAATATCTCGCGCGGATCCCGGCGCTCCTCGGCCGTGATCCGAACCTCGCCTGGTATCTCACCGCGCGTGCCTTCGGCGTCGTCGGATCGATCGGGAGCGGCTTTTACACCGTGTACGCGCTTCGCACGTGGGACGCGCCCGCCGCGCAGGTCGGCGTGTTCACCACGCTCCTCTTCGTCGGCCAGATGGTCGGCAACACCGTGCTCGGGTGGCTCGCCGACCGGCACGGCCATCGACTGGTGATCATCCTCGGTCTCGGCGCGACCCTGGCCGGCAACCTGGTGGCCATCACGGCACCCACCCTCGGCGCCTTCGGCGCGGTCTTCGTGATGACCGGGCTCCAGATCGCCGCCCTGAACGTGTCGAACCTGAACGTGATGCTGGAATTCGCGCCGGCGCCGTCCGAGCAGCCGACCTACGTCGGTCTGGGAACGACCCTGGTGGCGCCGATCGCCTTCGGGGCGCCGCTGGCGGCGGGACTGCTGGCGGACGCGCTGGGCTTCTACGCGGTCTTCGCGGTGGGGGCGATTTCCGTCAGCGTCGCCCTGGGCCTCCTGATCGCGCGCGTGCGCGACCCGCGAGTGATGGTGGCCTCGCGCGCCGCGTGAGCGCTACTTGGCGCGCGTGACGCGCTCGATGGCCGGGTCGTCGACGACCGGCGCATCGCTCGGCAGCGACAGTGCGATCGTGGCGCCCGGCTCGACCAGCAGGTCGATCTCGGCGACCCGCCTCGAGAACGCGGCGAGGATCACGCCCTGATCGGTCTGGACCTTCACGAGCACCCGATTGCCCTCGCGCTGCTTCTGGAGGACCAGCCCCTCCACGACGCGGGCCTTCAGGCGTAGCTCCTTCGGCAGATAGGGATCGACGCGCGGCGGCACGTAGATCGTGCCGGCCACGCCGAGGGCCGCGCCGACCAGGAGCGTCACGACCAAAATGATCCAGCCCCTCATTTCGACTCAGGCTTCTCCGGAGCCGGCGCCGGCGGCTTCTCGTCCGCCGTTTCCTCGATGCCCTTCTTGAATTCGCTCATGGCCTTGCCGAGCGAGCGGGACAGCTCGGGAAGCTTCTTGGCCCCGAAGAAAAAGACACCGATGGCGAGAGCGATGAGCAGATCCTGCGTGCCGATCATGGTTGTACTCCTTTGTGCGTCCGCTGTGCGTCCGCGAATTAGCAAGTGGTGTCCGTGAATTCCGGCGTCGTCGTCGCCTCGGACCACTCAGGCGGGCGGTGGAGCACGAACAGCGGGCGCGGCGAGCGCGAACGGGCGCTCGGCCTGCCGCGCCGGGAGCGCGACGGAGCCGAGGCGGATGGGGTGGGGCTCGATCGTGACAGCCGGCGCCAGCGGCGGCGCGGGGTCCATGCCGGTGACCGCCAGGACCACGTCGTCGTAGTCGGCTGCGTCGTAGAAGCCGCCGATCCAACCGGGATCGGGCGGGCTCGCGCTGGCCAACGGTCCGAGGGCGGACAACACCAGCACGAGGAGGGCGGTCATCGAGAGCCGCGGAATCATCGGTGCTATTGTAGCCCGTGGCCCGTGGTTTGGGTCGCCGGTCGTTCGCGTCGCGATCCCTCAGCCGTCCGGCTTGGGCCCGAAGCGATAGACGCTGGTGTCGCGAACGTGAAAGCCCGCCTTTTCGTAGAGCCGGTGTGCCGCCTGCCTCGATCGGCGCGACGTCAGATCCACGGTCTTGGCGCCTCGCGCCTCGGCCAACCGCACCGCCGCCAGAGTCAGCGCCTCGCCCACGCCGCGGCCGCGGGCGGCGCCATCGACGACGACGTCTTCGATCCAGGCGCGCGTCGCGGTCGGGATGCGGAAGATCACGAGGGTCAGGGTGCCGACGATCCGCCCGCCCGCGGTCGGGTCGCGCGCCAGGAGCACCGTGTTGTGCGGTGAGGCGATGATCTCGGTCAGCGCCTCGCGGGTCAGCGCGATTGCCGACGAGGACAGCTGCGGCAGGAGCCGCGCGAACGCCTCGACGACCTCGGGAGTCACCGCGTCGGCGATGCCGATTTCGACCGGGCTCACGGGCTTCGCCATCCAGACTGTCCGATCGCGGGGTAACCGAATGCTACGTCAGCGGGACGTAGTCGTACTCGCCGATGCCCTGGAGGACGAGAAAGACGGCCGAAGTCTCGCCGCCGTTGGTGACGAGGTGGGGACGACGGGCGCGGACCGAATACGTCTCGCCCGGGCCTAGGCGCACCTCCTCTTTCGGATCCCGGAGAAAGACACGCAGGCGACCCTGAAGGACGTAGAAGGTGTCCTGGATGTTGTTGTGATAGTGCCAGGGCACTTGCTGCCGCGGGCCGATCTGGAGCTCCGAGATCCGGAAGCCCGGCCGCTCGGCGTGCCGAGCCCGACGCTCGACTTCGTAGAGATGGCTCGCGTCCCTCACTCCTTCGCGTTCGACCGCTTCCATGGCGCGCCTCCTCTCCGCGGCGATGGTACCATCGCCGCACCGTCACTCCGGGGAGGATCGCCAATGAGCCAGGAGTTGCTGGAAGTCGTCAAGGATGGAGTGGCCGTGCTCACCTTGAATCGACCCGAGCGGTTGAACGCCTTGTCGGGATCGATGCTCACCGCGATGCTCGAGGCACTGCCACGACTCGCCGACGACCCGGAGGTCGGTGTGGTCGTCCTGACGGGAGCGGGCCGAGGGTTCTGCGCCGGCGGCGACGTGAAAGCCATGGCCGAGGGCCGTGAGTTCATCGGGACCTTCGAGGAAAAGGCTCAATCGCTCCGCGCGGCCATGGAGGTCTCGCGCTGGCTCCACGAGATGCCGAAGGTGACAATCGCCATGGTCCGAGGTGCGGCCGCCGGCGCGGGGCTCTCCCTCGCGCTGGCGTGCGACCTGCGTGTCGCAAGCGATACCGCGCGGTTCGCGAGCGCCTTCGCCCGTGTCGGCTACTCCGGGGATTTCGGCGGGAGCTGGTATCTCACGCAGCTCGTCGGCACCGCCAAGGCGCGCGAGCTCTACTACACGGCCGATATCGTGGACGCCCAGCAGGCGCTGGCGCTCGGCATGGTTAATCGTGTGGTTCCCGACCCGAGGCTCGAGGAGGAGGCGCTGGCGCTGGCCGGACGACTGGCCCGGGGACCGCGCGTCGCCTACCGGTACATGAAACGGAACTTCAACGCCGCCGAGAGCGGCACGCTCAAGGACTCGCTCGACCTCGAGGCCTGGCACCATACGCGGTGCGGGATGACCGAGGACCATCGGGAAGCGGCCAAAGCGTTCGTCGAGAAGCGCGAGCCGGTCTTCAAGGGCCGCTGATGGGCTTCACCGGCGAGCTCTGGCGGTCGATCGAGCCCATCTACGCGGCGATCCTCCGCCATCCGTTCCTGCGCGGCCTCACCGATGGATCCCTGCCACGCGAGAGCTTCCAGTTCTACGCGGTCCAGGACGCGCTCTACCTGCGCGAGTTCGCGCGTGCCCTGTCGCTCGCGGGGGCGCGGGCGCCCCAGGACGACTGGATCATCATGTTCAACGAGCACGCCGCCGGCGCCCTGAAGGTCGAGCGCTCGTTGCACGAGAGCTTTTTCAGAGAGTTCGGCCTCACCTCCGAGGGAGTCGCCTCGACACCGCTGGCGCCGACGAATCTGGCCTACACCAGCTACCTGCTGGCTGTCGCGTACGGCTCGCCCTTTCACGAAGCGATCGCGGCGCTGCTGCCCTGCTATTGGATTTACTGGGAAGTCGGCAAGGAGCTGGAGCGCGTCGGCTCCGCCGACCCTCTCTACAAGCGGTGGATCGGCACCTATGCCTCCGAGGAGTTCGGGTCGGTCGTTCGCGCGGTGCTTGCCGCGACCGATCAGGTGGCGGCGGGCCTTCGGCCGCCGGAGCGCGACGCGATGCGGAGCCACTTCATCACGACCAGCCGTTACGAGTGGATGTTCTGGGACATGGGCTTGCGTCGCGAGGCGTGGCCGCGCTGGTGAACGTGTGAGCACGCCTGAGGCATTCGACCAGGCGACCGAGATCTGGCGTGAGGCCTACCGACACCAGATGCAAGGGGCGCTCGACCGGGCGATCGAGCTCTATCAGCGCTCGATCGAAGTGTGCCCGACGGCCGAAGCTCACACCTTTCTCGGTTGGACCTATAGCTTCCAGGGCCGCCTCGACGAGGCAACCCAGGAATGCATGCGAGCCATCGAGGTCGATCCAGACTTCGGAAACCCCTACAACGACATAGGGTGTTACCTGATGCAGCAGGGGAAGCTCGACGAAGCGGTGCCCTGGCTCGAGCGGGCGAAGCTGGCCAAGCGCTACGAACCCAGGCAATTTCCCTATATGAACCTCGCGCGAATCCATGTAAGACAGGGGCGATGGTGGGATGCATTGCGTGAGTTCGAAGGAGCCGTTCGTCTCGCTCCCCGTGATGCCGAGCTCCAGCGTGCGCTCCACTCGTTGCGCGGTCGGCTGAACTGACGTGGCCGTCAGCCGGCTGACTCCGAAGTGTCGCGAAGCAGAACACCCTGGACGCGCGACGCTACGACTTACCGCAGAAATACGCGCCCAAAACCTGGCGACCCGGTTGCATTGGTATCATTGCGAGCCCGACCACTACCGGTTTGGGCACTAATGAGGAGGCGGCTATGCGACAGGCTGTGATGGTCGGGGTGGTGCTCCCTGCTGCGCTGCTGCTCGTCAGCGGCTGTGCGACGAAGAAGTGGGTGACCGAGTACGTCGGCAAGGAAAAGGTCGATATCAACTCCGGCGTCGACTCGAAGATGAGCGCCGAGAGCCAGCGCGTCGACCAGAAGGTCGACGGCGTCGACACCCGGTTGAAGACCGCCGAGGGCACGCTCACCCAGACAAGCGAGACGGCCAAGGGCGCGAAGGACAAGGCGGACACCGCCTACACCAAGGCCGACGAGACGAACAGCCGGCTGACACGGCTGTGGTCGAACCGCAACACGCGTAACCAGGTGGAGACCTACCAGGTCCTGTTCGGGTTCGACAAGTGGGACCTGAACGACGGCGCTCAGACCACGCTGGTCTCCATCATCAAGGAGATGAAGGAGAACCCCAATCTGACGGTGGACCTGCAGGGCTACGCCGACCCGGTCGGGACGTACCCCTACAATGTCGGGCTGAGCCAGCGTCGGGTGGAGTCGGTGCGCCGCTTCCTGGTCGAGAAAGGCATCGAGCTCCCGAGGATCAACCTCATCGGGCTCGGCCCCATCGCGGAGAAGGGGACGCCGAACGCCGAGAAGCGCAAGGTGACCGTGCGGTTGATGGTCAATAAGGAAGACTAGCCCACCCCCGAGCCTCGGGGACGCGTCCGGCCTGATCCGGGCGCGTCCCCGGTTCCGACTTCACGCCCGTCGAACGAAGGCCGCAAGCGCGCGGCCGATCTCGTCCGGGGAATCCTCCTGCACGAAGTGGTTCCCCCTCACCGTGACCTCGTGCTGATTGGGCCAGCTGCGGCAGAAGTCCCGCTGGGCGCCCACGAGGATCGATCCCGGATCGGCGTTGACGAAGAGCTTCGGTATCGGGCTCTTCGCGAGCCAGTCGCTGTATTCCTGAACGATGCGGACGACGTCCGCGGGCTGGCCGTCCACCGGGATCTCGCGCGGCCAGGTGAGGGTGGGGCGTCGGGACTCGCCGGAGTCTCGATACGGAGTCCGGTAGCGCTCCATCTCTTCGGCGGTAAGGCCGCGGATGACGCTCGCCGGGAGAATCCGCTCGACGAAGACGTTCTTTTCCAGGACCATCTCCTCGCCGCCCGGCGAGCGCATGGCCTGGAAGACCTTGCGCGCTGCCTCAGGCCACTCCTGCCAGGTCAGCGGCCGCACGATCGCTTCCATGTAGGCGACGCCCTTCATCCGTTCGGGATGGCGTCGGGCCCAGTGAAAGCCCAGCGCCGAGCCCCAGTCATGTACGACGAGCACGACGTTGCGCGCCAGCCCCACCGTCTCGAACCAGGCGTCGAGATATCGGGCGTGATCGACGAATCGATAGGATCCGCCCGGCGACTTGCCGGAGTCGCCCATTCCGACCAGGTCAGGGGCGAGGCAGCGGTGCTGTTCCGCGACGTGAGGGATGATGTTGCGCCAGAGATACGACGACGTCGGGTTGCCGTGCAGGAAGACGATCGGGTCGCCGGCGCCGGTATCGACGTACGCCATCTCGGTATCCAGGACGCTGACGCGCTTGCGGACGTACGGATCGGCGGCCGAAAGGGGGCTCATGCGGCCGATTGTAGCCGACCTGGATCGTCGCCGCGACGCGGGGTTAGCGGGCATCATCGCGAAGCGAGGCCGGCACCGGGAGATGCGACATAATCGTTCGTGGGACGGGTATTCGGGATTCGCCTGGCATCCCGGCAAGCCCGAAGGACGAGGATGATCGGATCGCGATTCAGCCCTGAGATTCGCCGCGCCCTCCGCATCGACATCTCCGCGACCCTCCTGTTTACCGTCTTCGCCGGGCTGACGGGCCCGTTCCTCGGGCTGATTCTTCGGCGCGAGCTTGGCGCTACCCCTCTGCAGCTCGCGGTGATGTCCTCGGCCGGCGGGGCGTGTCTGCTCCTGTCGCTCGTGTGGGCACGGGCGTTCCATGGCCGGCCGCCCCTGCCGTACCTTGTCTGGCCCGGGTTCTTGGCCCGCGGCGTCTTTTTGCTGGTCCCGTTCGTGAGCTCGGCGTGGTCTTTCGTCGGCCTCGTGGTCGCGCGGGATTTCTTCGGGGCCGCCGCGGCACCGGCCCAAGCCGCGGTCGTCGAGCGAGTCTATCCACGTGCTCAGCGTGGCCGCGCTCTCGGTCTGGTCCGCATGGCGGGTGCCGTGCTGGGGATCGGCCTTGCCCTGGCCGCCGGCCAGCTCTTCGATCGAGTCGGCTATCGCTGGATCTTCGTCGCAGCGGCTCTGGTCGGCATGGCCGCGAGCCTCCGTCTGCGGCGGCTCGCGGTGCCCGAGCTCGAGACCGGCAGCTCCGAGGCGCCGGCGGGCCTCCGCGAGGCCTGGGAGACGGTGCGCGAGGATCACGCCTTCCGTCGGCTCCTGGCCGGGTCATTTCTCTTCGGATTCGGCTGCTGGATCCAGACGCCCGCGCATCCGCTCCTGCTCGTCGACGTGCTCCAGGTGAGCGCGTCCCAGGTCGGGGTGCTCGCCGCGGTGGCCGCGGTCGCGACGCTCGCCGGCAGCGGCTACTGGGGCTGGCTCGTCGACCGGAAGTCGAGCCTCGAGGCGCTGCGCATGATGTATCTGCTCGGCGCGACGACGCCCCTCATCTATTACCTCGCCTGGAGCCCCTGGGTGCTGGTCGCCAGCGCGGTCACGGATTCTCTTGTGTCCATCGGGCTCGAGCTGGTCTGGATGATGGCGGTCATCGACGTCGCCGGGCCTGCGCGCACAGCCCAGTACGTGGCCATCGGTGCGACTCTTGCGGGTGTGCGCGGTATCGCCGGACCGCTCGTCGGCGGCCTCGTGATCCATTCCTTTGGCATCCACGCGGTCTACCTCATCGCGGCGATCCTCACGTTTTCCGGGGCGTGGCTCGTCGGCCGCGAGCGACGGGTTCGGGTGCCGGCGCCGGTGCTCATGCCATGACGCCCGCGGCCCGGTCGGCGCCGAACGCACGTTTTTCGGTGTGAGCCGATCGACGCCGTATACTTCGGCAATGGGCAGGATGCCGGCGACCCTCGCCGTCTCGTTCACGCTTGCCGTCTGGCTGGGCCTCTGGACACCGTCGTCCGGGTGGGCCGGCCCCACTGACCAGCTCCGCGACTACACGGACCAGGTGGTCAAGGTCCTCGACGACCCCTCGCTGCCGCGCCAGGACCGCCGCTCGGCCGTACGGAGGATCGCCCACGAAGCGTTCGACATCTCAGAGACGGCCCAGCGGGTTCTCGCGCGGCACTGGCAGGCGCGTACGCCGGCCGAGCGCGAGGAGTTCACGCAGCTCTTTGCCGACCTGCTGGAGCGGACCTACATCGCGCGGATGGACGAGTACGGCGGCGAGCGGATCCGGTACATCGGCGAGACGATCGACGGCAACTTCGCCTCCGTGCGGGCGCGCATCGTGACGAGGACCGGTACCGAGGTCTCCGTGGAGTCCCGCATGAACCTCCGCGGTGACCGCTGGCTGATCTACGACATTCTCATCGAGAACGTCAGCCTCGTGGCGAACTATCGCTCGCAGTTCGACCGGATCATCCGATCGAGCTCCTACGAGGAGCTCGTCAAGCGGCTCAAGACCAAGCGCGACGAGTTCCTCAACGAGTCGGCCCCGCGCGCCCGTCGGTCCTCCGGCTAGTCGCCGCGCATCCGGGTCGTTGACCCGCCGTCGCAATCTGTTAGATTTCGAAGCGTGAAGACCCTTCCCGCCACGACCGTGCCGATCGAGATCGCCTCGTGGATCACGAAGTTCGTCGGCGGCGACGGCTCGGGCCGGCGCGTCGTCGACGAGCCCCTGACCCCGGGCGCGACCGTCCGGAGCGTGCTGACGGGCCTGTCGGCGAAGTTCCCCGAGCTCCACGAGGCCCTCTGGCACGGCAAAGACCTTGGCGAGCACATCGAGGTCCTCGTCAACGATGCGGTGCTCGGCATCGAGCACGATCTCGACTCCCCGCTGCGCCCGGGGGATCGGATCACGCTCCTCGCTCAGTTCATGGGCGGGGTCTAGCACCGGGCCTCCGGCTCCGGGCGATGGCGAGCTACCAGATCATCGCCTGGAAGGACGTGCCGGCGATGGTCGAGGCCCGCGACGGCTCGGAGACTGTCACCCGCCAGCTGAGCGACCGCTTCCAGCAGCTCATCGACTCGGTGGCGATGCGGCTCGGGCTCCAGGATCAGGACGCGTATCTCGATCTGTGGGCCCGCGGCGATGTGCAGGAGCGGTCGGGGAGCGCGACAGAGGTCGCCGACGCGGTCGCCGCCGAGCTCGAGGCGCGCTTCCCTGAGTTCATCGCGCGCGCGTTCACCCAGCCGTGAGGCTCGACGGCTGGCTGCTCGCCGTCTGCGTCGCGCGGACCTGTATGACGTCGGTGTTCATGACCTACGCGGCGGTCGTTCCGGTGCTGCGGACTCAATGGGGAATGTCGGCGACCGCCGCCGGGTCCGTCTCGACCGGTTTTCAGCTCGGCTACGCGGTCTCGCTCGTTGCGTTTTCGGCGATGGCCGACCGTGTCGGCGCGCGCCGTGTCTTCATCGGGTCGGCGTGGCTCAGCGCGGTCACCGCGATCGCGTTCGGCCTCTGGGCCCGCTCCTACACGACCGGCCTCGTGCTCTACACGCTCCTGGCGCTCTCGCAGGGCGGGACCTACACGACGGCGATCATGCTGATCGCCGACCGGTACCCGGCCGAACGGCGTGGCGCCGCGGTCGGCTGGCTGATCGCCAGCTCGTCGGCCGGTTACGCGCTCTCGCTTCTGCTGGCGGCGCCGTCGCTGGCGTGGGGTGGCTACGAGACCGCGTTTCTGGTGAGCGCGTGCGGTCCGGTGGTCGGCGTCGTCGTGTTGTGGTTCGCCCTCCGCACGACCCCGAACGTCGTCCATCCGCGACGTGCAGGCGTCCGCTTCGGCTCGGCGGTGCTGAAGAACCGCCCGGCGATGCGGCTGATCTTCGGGTACACATTCCACTCCTGGGAGCTCCTGGGGATGTGGGCGTGGACGCCCGCGTTCGTCGCGGCAGTCTTCGCCGCGACCGGGGCCGCCACGATTCGCGCGGTCGAGCTGGCCGGCTACCTTTCGGCCGGCTTCCATCTGACCGGGCTCGTCGCCTCGTCCTCGATGGGCCGACTGTCCGACAGTTTGGGCCGGCGCGTGGTGCTGTTCGCGCTCGCGGCCACGAGCGCGGGGTGCTCGCTGGTCTTCGGCTGGCTGATCGCGGCGCCCGTCGCGCTCGTCTTTGCCGTCGGGGCGCTCTACGGATTCACCGCGCTCGGCGACTCGCCTGTGCTGTCGACCGCGCTCACCGAGGCAGTGGGTCAGTCCCACCTCGGGGCTGCTCTGGCGCTTCGCTCGTTTCTCGGCTTCGGTGCCGGCGCGGTTGCGCCGATCGTGTTCGGCCGGATCCTCGACTTGACGAACGCTCCGGGCCCGTCCCCGGCGACGTGGGGCTGGGCGTTCGTGGCACTCGGGGGCGGCGGGCTCCTGGCGGCGTACTGTGCGTGGGGGCTGGCGCCGGATCGGCTCAGGGTCGTGCGCGCGAAGGCGCCGTCCTTGTAATAAGCTAGCCGTCAAGACGAGCATGGCAAGAGCGATCTCGATCAAGCTGATCGAAGACACGGCGCGCGAGCTGATGGCGCGCGCCGCCATCGACATTCCCGCCGACTATCGCGAAGGTGTCCGGCAGGCGCGCGATCGCGAGCAGAACCGGATCGCCCGATTCGTGCTGACGGAGATGGATCGCAACTGGGACATCGCGACGGAAGAGCGCCGCCCGATGTGCGCCGACACCGGGCTCCCGCGCTACTACGTCCGCGCCGGCAACGACGCGCTCGTCGAAGGCGGATTCGTGGCGCTCGAGCGCGCGCTCCGGCGCGCGACCGCCGACGCGACCGCATCGATTCCGCTTCGGCCCAACCGCGTCCATCCGCTGACCCGCGTCGACCACGACAACAACGTCGGCATTCACGCGCCCGAGGTCACCTACGCCTTCGAGCCCGGCGGCGACTGGATCGACATCACGACGGTTCACAAGGGCGGGCTCTTCGGCACCGACTATCGGATGCTGTTTCCGGCCGACGGCATCGCGGGCATCAAGCGATTCTTCATCGACACGCTCGTGCAGTTCGGCAAGCGCGGCCTGGCGTGTCAGCCGGCGATCGTCGGCCTCGGGATCGGCGGATCGAAGGACACCTGCGTACGACTTGGGAAGGAAGCGGCGTGCCTGCGCGCCGTCGGCAGCCGGAATCCCGATCCGGCGATCGCGGCGCTCGAAGACGAGCTGACCGCGCTCGGCAACTACATCGGCATCGGCGCGATGGGATTCGCCGGCACCTCGCTGGTCGTCGCGACACACGTCGAGGTGGCCTTTTCGCACACCGGTGGCATGCCGGTCGGGCTTCACAGCTTCTGCCTGTCCTCACGACGAGCGACGGCCCGCCTCCACCCGGACGGCCGGGTCGAGTTTCGCGCGGACCCGATGTGGTTCACCGACTACTACCGGCGCGAGGGGATCGAGTGAAGCCGGCCGGGGCGCCAATCGAACGGCTGGACGATGTGAGGATGGACGAGGTCCGCCTGACCACGCCGGTCACCGATGCGGACCTGGCCGGCCTGAAGCTCGGCGATGTCGTCTATCTCGACGGCGTGCTCTACACGGCGCGCGAGGGCGTCTACCGGCGTGTCGTCGACCAGGGTGTCGATCTGCCGGCGAGTCTGCGGGCGCTGACCAACGTGAACTTCCATTGCTCGCCCGCGGCGACGGTGCGGCCTGACGGGACGTATGCGGTCGAGGCGGTCACCGCGACGGCGAGCTTTCGCTTCGGCAAGTCGATGAGCCGCTGGTTCGAGCGCTCTGGAGCCAAGCTGATCGTCGGCAAGGCCGGTCTCACCGAGACCGCGTATCGCGAATGGTTCGTGCCCTACGGCGCCGTGTACCTGACCACCGTCGGCTACGGTCTGGGCGCCGCGTATGGGCGTGCCATCAAGCGGGTCGTCGACGTGCACTGGCTCGAGCTCGGAATCGCCCAGGCTCTCTGGGTGCTCGAAGTCGAGAAGCTCGGGCCGTTTCTGGTCGAGGGCGATCGTCAGGGGCGAAGCCTGTTTGCGCTGGCAAATCGCGAGATCAATCTTCGGCTGGACGAGGTGTATCGGGGACTGCCGCCGTTCTCGATGGGCCGCTTCGGCGAGACCACCGCCCGCACCGACGAGGTCGTCTAGCTCGCCCGCTCCGTCCGTCCGGCCTCGGCCTCCGCAGCCGTGCACCGCCTACGCAGATTTGACACCGTTGTGACGATTGCGGTTTCCGGCCCCGCCATACTGCGACAGCAGTCGACGATTCCATCCGGGGAGGACGCACATGCTGAAGCGGGCAAGGTGGTTGGGTCGTGCGGTCGTGGTGGGGGCCGTCGGCGGCGTGTTCGGGCTCGGCGGGGTCGTCGGCGAGTCGGTCGCGCAGACCGACATGAAGAAAGCCGACACGATGAAGATGGACGACTCGATGAAGAAGACCGGCGGCCCGATGAAGTCGGGCGACACGATGCCGTCCGGAGACACGGTGAAGTCGAGCGACACCATGATGAAGGGCGAGAAGGAGATGAAGAAGGACGATAAGATGATGCGGGGCGGCGACAAGACCATAGAGAAAAAGCAGTAGCCGTGGCATGGCGGGCGTCGCTCGTCGTCGTGGCGCTGGCGGCATCGTG
>CAYVHH010000605.1:0-5633 GCA_964450175.1 uncultured bacterium
GGCGATCTGCTTGCCGTGGATCCAGTCGAGCGTCTCGAACGCCAGTCCCGGAGCGTCGCCGCCCGCGTAGCCGCCCCACTCGCCGCGCGCCAGCCGGTCTTCCATCTGCCCCGTGCGAATGATGACGAAGTCGGCGCGGCGCACGGTGACGCCCTGGGCGCGCGCGGTGGCGTCCAGATCGGCGACCGTGATCCCGTAGCCATCCGCGAGACAGGCCACCCGTTTCCATCGGGCGACGTCGAGCAGCACGCCCCGCCCCACCATCTTGTTCGCGAACTTCTCGATGCCGTTCCGGTGGGCGCCGCGGCTGTCGACGAGGGTGGCCGGATAGCCGTTCCACATCTTGTCGACGAGGAACACGTGCGACAGGGCGTCCCATTGCGTGGCGGCCTGGGTCGGCAGGTTGATCGCGTCGTCCGCGTAGCGAAGGCCCGGCGTGACGTCGTGCTTGCCGGCGACGGCGTCGGTGCCGGTGGCGAGCATCTGGTGCATCGGGTTCCAGCGCCCGCCGAAGATGCCGCGCTGCGGCCCGTTCTCGTCGAGCTCGAGGCCGAGACGAAATACCCTGCCCTTCTTCACCAGCCGCGCCGCGTTGACGATGTCCTCGGGCGTGATGTAGTTGAGGACGCCGACCTCGTCGTCCGGTCCCCACTTGCCCCAGTTCTTGAGCGCTTCCGCTTTCTTCAGCACGTCCTCTCGAGTCAATCGCGCCATGCTCGCTCCCCTCCGGGCTCAGGTCTCGCGGCCGCAGCGGCCCTAACCTTGCCACAAGCGCCGGGCAAACGACGGAGAACGTAAGAATCTCGGTTCCGCGTGTAATGGTTACACGTGCCCCGCGTGGTTTCGTCGCGGGCGGCGGCTCCCAAGCGTCGGCAATCGCGTTGCCCTCAGGTGCTGGCACAGCCCTTGCGACCCGACGCCGAGGGCCGCTCGAAACGAGTGGCGCGAAGACGACAAATCAGAAGGAGACTTTGCATGAAGAAGAGGATTCTCGGCGTCGTGCCGTTGACGGCGCTGATCGCCGGCGCGGCCATCGCGGCGCCAGCGCCCGTCTGGTACCGCGATGGCTACGAGACGGGTGTGCGGGGCCGTGTGACCGCCGTCGAGCCCGTTCACCCCTCCGGCGCGCAGGTCGTGATCGAAGATCGCGACCGCGTCTTCGTCGCTCCGACCGCGGACATCGCGATGTACGACGTCCGACCGGGCGATGAGGTCGACGCGCGGTATATCCAGTCCGGCGACGGGGAGAAGAGCATGCTCTCGATGGTCCCGGTCGTCCGCGAGTTTCAGGCGCCCTGAGGATGCGCGCGAGAGCCGTCGGCGGGCACCGGCGGCTCTCGCGGGCCGCTACGCTCTTGCGGCGGGCTCCTGTCGACTCGCGCGCTCCCCGCTGATATCGGCGTCGTAACCCGGCCGCACGCGGGCGTCGATCACGCACACCTCGCCCTCTCGCACCGCGCGAAGCCCCTGCGCGATCGCGCTCCGTAGCTGCCCGGGCTCGGTGACGGGACCGATGCCCTTGGCCCCCTGAGCGACCGCCATCGCGGCAAGATCGATGTCCGGCTCGTTGATGCGCTGACCGATCCACTTGTTCTCGACGGGCCGTCCGCGCATGCGCGCGACGCGCTCCTGGTGCGCCTCGTCGTTGTAGAACGAGCGATTGTTGCAGACGATGAACAGGCACGGGATGCGGTAGTGCGCCGCGGTCCACAGCGCGGTGAGCCCCATCAGATAGTCGCCGTCGCCGATCAGGCCGATCGGGATCCGCCCCGAGCCCTTCAGCGCCAGACCCGCGCCGACCGTGATCCCCGGCCCGGCGCCGACACCGGCGCCCCCGTCGCCGCCGAGATAGTCGAGCGGATGCGCGAAGTGCCGCGCCTCCCCAGGCCAGCCGAGCGGCAGGCGCGTCAGGCAAACGTCCACCCCTTCGGTCGCGTCGTTGAGCGCCGCGGCCACGGCGCGCAGACTCAGGACGTCGTGAACGCGTCGGTTCGACTCCGGCGCACTCGCGGGAGCCGTGGCATGCGCGCGCGGCGTGCACGCCTCGAGGAGCAGCGGCACCGCGATGTCCGGCTCGCTCAGCAGATTCACGTCGACCGGCGGGAGCCCGAAGTAGTCCATGCTGAAGCCACGGTGCACGTGCACGTCGCACGACGCCGAGACGATCCTGGCGCCGATCGGACGCTCGCCGTAGACCTGCTTGAGCGTCCCCGCCAGATCGATCCAATCGAGCGCCAGGATCACGTCGGCCTCGCGAACAGCCGCCGCCGCCGGCTCCGCGAGATAGGTGCCGGGCGGGCCGACGTGGAGCGGATGACGCGTCGGGAAGCTCGCGCCCGTCTTCAGGTCGGTCGCCACTCTCGCGCCGAGCTTCTCGGCGAGCGCGATGCGCGCCCGCCAGGCGTCGAGGGTGCGCCGGCCTCGGCCGGCCAGGATCACCGGAGCGGCCGCGCCCGACAGCAGCGCCGCCGCCCGCGCGATCTGCTCGGGCGAGGGCCGTGGCGAATCCGGCGCGGCAAAGCGTCCCGGATCGGGCATCGGCGGCAGAGCCCCGAGCTTCGACTCCTGGAGCGCGGCGTCGAGGTTGACGTACGTCGGGCCGTGCGGGGCCGTGGTCGCCATCTGCGCGGCGCGCAGCAGCGCGTCGTACGCCGCCGGCACGGACGCCGGCTGGTTGTCCCATTTCGTGTAGCCGCGCACGAGCGCGCCCTGGTCGGACGCGGTGTGGATCCAGTCGATCCACGGCCGCCGCTTCGCCGCGTCCCACGGCCCGGTCGCGCCCAGGATCAGCATCGGCACCCGATCGCACCACGCGTTGAAGATGCCCATGCTGCCGTTCAGCAAGCCGACGTTCGAATGGAGGACCGTGCCCATCATGCGGCCGCTGGCCTTGGCGTAGCCATGCGCCACCGAGACGGCGACGCCTTCGTGCAGGCACAGGATCATCTGGGGACGCTGGTTGCCGATGTGGTTCACCAGGCTGTCGTGAAGCCCGCGAAAGCTCGCCCCGGGCACCAGCGACACCCAGGGCACGTCGAGCGCCTGGAGCATGCGCGCGATCGCGTCGCTCGACCAGAGCTCCTCGTGCGCAGGTGACGGCTGCGGGGTCTCGGGCCGGATGGTCGGCATCATGGTCGTGCTCCGCCTGTCTCGCCGTCCGCCTCGGAGGCCGCGGCGTCTTGACGTTGTTCGGGGCGACGCGCGGCCGGGGCCGCGAGCCCCGCCAGCGTACTCCGCCCGAACGGCGTGCCGCAAGGTCGTTGCCGCGCGAATCCTTCGGCGGCGAGCGGCGGTCTAAACGGGGAGCGAGCACGTCTGGCTCGAGGAGAGGAGCGCGAACAGCGATGGTCGTCGGCGAGATCTGGCGCTATCCCGTGAAATCGATGGGCGGTGAGCAGCTCGAGGCCACCATGCTCACGCCCGACGGCATGCCGGGCGATCGCGTCGTTCACGTGCGAGACGACCGCCAGGTCCTGACGGCGCGAACCCATCCGGCCCTGCTGGGATTTCGGGCGCGCCTCCACCCCGACGGCGAGCCGCTCGTCGACGGCGAGCCCTGGAGCTCGCCGACGATCGCCGCGCGAGTTCGGCAGGCGGTCGGCGAGAAGGCTCGCCTGGTGCGATTCGACGGACTCGAGCGGTTCGACGTGCTCCCGCTGCTGGTCGCGACGGACGGCGCCATCGACGCGCTCGGTATGGATCGCCGGCGGTTCCGTCCGAACATCCTGGTCAGCGGCGTGACGGCCGACGCCGAGCGGTCGTGGCCGGGTAAGCGGCTGCGCCTCGGCAAGGCGGTCATCGACGTCGCCTCGCTTCGCCAGCGGTGCGTCATGACGACGTACGATCCCGACACGCAGGTCCAGGACGTCTCCGTGCTACGCCGTATCGTGCGCGAGCGCGGCGGCCGGCTGGCGCTCGACTGCAGCGTGATCGAGTCGGGGCGCGTCGCGATCGGAGATCCGGTCGAAGTCCTCGAAGACTGAGACGCGCCGAAGCCGAGCGGTCTACCGCCGCTGGCTCGAGCCGAGCCAGAGATCCCGGAAACGCGTGGCGACGGTGTCCTCGTACGAGACCGGTGTGGTCAGGAGCCCCAGGGAGCGGGCGAAGCCGTTCATGGCCGAGACCGCCGGCTCGCCGAGCGCGGGGTCGTAGAACGGAAGGTCGCGCTCGACGACCGCGGCGATGATCTCCGCCGCCGCCGGCGGAAACCGCTTGCGCCCGACCTCGGTCGCCCGGCCCGGGTCCGTGCGAAGGATGCCCTGAGCGCGGACGATCGCCCGCACGGCTGCCGCCACGTGCTCCGGCTGGCGCCCGATGAGCGCCTCGGTCGTCGAGATCGCCGCGAGCGTGTACTGACCGGCCCCGGGCGGGCCGTCACCGCGCCGGACGTCGACGACGATCTGGCCGACGCCCCGGCGCACCGCGGTTTCGCTGCCCAGTGCGTTCGCCCAGAAGCCATCGACCGCGCCCCGCTCGAGCGCTTCGGCGGCGGTGACGCCGAAGGACGCCCCCGGATCGGTTCCGCCGGGCACCGGACCGATCGTGACGCCATCGCGCGCCGGATCGATGCCGGCCTCGTGGAGGAGCCGCAGGAACGCTCGATCGGGACCCGGCGCGGCGCCGATGCGGAGGCCCTTGACGGCCGCGACATCGCCGCGGCGAGCCGATAGGTCGGCGCGCAGGACCAGGAGCCACGGGGTGCCCTGCGACAGGGCGACGACGAGCTTTGCGCCCTTCCAGCCCGGGAATGCGAGCAGTGTCGTGTGCGCTCCCCCGGCCACGAAGTCGGCGCGGCCGTCGCGCAGGGCGTTCACGGCGTCGAGCGAGGGCATCAGCTCGACGTGGGCGTCGATCCCCTCGTCGCGATACAGGCCGAGCTCCTCCGCCGCGAGCGCGGGGAAATACGAGTTCGTGACCAGATCGGGCGTCGCGATCTTCACCGAGCTTCTACTTCACCGTTCGCGCGCGGTCTCTGCCTCGACGAATCCGGGAATCTGGACCCAGCGGAGCCCCTCGGGATCGTGCGTGAGCTCGACCTTGCGACCCTGAGAGTCCTGCAAGCCGAGCGGATGGTTGACGAGCTCGATCAAGTTCCCGTCGGGGTCTTCGATGTAGGCGTAGTGCTCGCTGCTGTCCTCACGCTGCCCCTGCCGTGGGTCCGTGCCGCCGATGTCGGTGCCGGTGCTCGCCGCCGACGTCCGCACGTGCTGGATGCCCAGCGTGTCGAGGTGCGCCATCGTCGCGTCCCAGTCGTCGACCTCGATCGCGAAGTGGCTCGACGCCGGAATCACCGGCCGTGGCGTCACGGTGAAATGGATCTCGCCGCAGCCGAGCCTGAGCTGGAGCTGCCGCCGGTTGAGCGCCGGGCCACGGTCGAGGAACTCGGCGCCGAGGACCCTCTCGTACCAGGCTCGCGTGCGCTCGCGGTCACTCACCTGGACGTTGACGTGATGGATCAGCTTGATCGCCATGGACGACCTCCGCCGCTCGGGATGACGTGCCTCGCACCGTAGTGCGCGGCCGACGCGGAGTCAAGTGGGCCTCGGGCCTCGCGTCTGCTAGTGCAGCTGCACGAACGGCGCGACCGACGGCACCCCGTTGGTGTTCAGGATGAACAGCATGTAGTAGCCGGG
>CAYVHH010000606.1:0-4265 GCA_964450175.1 uncultured bacterium
CTGAACTTTTCGCGTTCGTACCTGTTCGCCTTCTCGGTCCCGTTTACCCACGTCGGCGCCTTGCTGAGCTACCCGGTGCTGCCGTGGTTCTCGATCACCTTCGGCACGGTTGTCGGCTGGGATGTCGCAAGAGACAACAAAAGTACGATGTCGTACACGGGACAGTTCGGCTTCACACCGATCAAGGATCTCACGCTGAACTTCAACTGGATCACCGGCGCGGAGCAGAATCACAATAACCGTGATCCGCGGACGGTGCTCGACTATACGGTCAACTACACGGGCATCAAGAACCTTACGCTCGGACTGAACGTAGACTACGGCTGGGAGTACGACGAGGCATTTCTCGCGAGCACCGGCACACGCGGGGACAACAACGCGTCCTGGTGGGGGTGGGCCGCGTACGCCGCGTACGACTGGACGGAGAAGCTTCGCACCGCGCTGCGGCTGGAGTACATGAAGGACGCCGAGGGCGTTCGCACGCAGCTGAGCCCGCCGGGCAACAAGCTGGATCTGTGGGAAGTCACCCTGACCGCGCAGTACAAGATCTGGAAGGGCCTGGTCGGGCGCGTCGAGTACCGGCACGACGCCGCGAACCAGAAGGTCTTTGCGATCCGCGCGCCCGGCTACGTGCCGACCGGGAAGAGTCAGGACACAATCAGCTTCGACCTTTACTACCTGTTCTTTTGATTCATGAGTTGCTAAATATGGCTGACGCAGCTGACGGACTCGACAACGGAACTGCCGAGCTTCAAACTGTCGCGCGCGCGCTCGCCGACACGGTGCCGCACCTGGTGGAGCGGCTGTCGCGCGCGCGCCCCGGCCGGATCTACCGGCAGGCGCTCGAGCTCCTGGAGCGGCCGCTTCTGGGGCACGTGCTCGCGATGACCGGAGGCAACCAGCTGCGCGCGGCGCGCTTGCTCGGACTCAACCGCAACACGCTGCGCAAGCGGTGCCGCGAGCTGCGGCTCGCGTTGCCGAGGGAGCCGAGGCGCGCCGGCGGCCGCGCCGCCTCGCCTCTCGCCTGACCGGCAGCTGAACAGCCGCCGATCTCGAGACTCCGCGGGGACGACGACGAACGTCGTCCCCGCGACGCCTTCTAAGGGTCCGGCGCGCTGGGATCGGTCGCCGGGCCTCAAGTGCGTGCCCGATACGTGGGCAGTGCCGTAATATGGCACCAGACCATGTCGCACGCGCCCATCCGCCCATCGCAGGTAGCTGGCCGGCCGCTCGCGCCATGATCTCCGACGTCGAGATGCTGGCCGTCCAGATCCTCGATGGCTCGACGCGGGCCCTGGCGCGCGGGCTCACATGGGTCGAGTCCGGCGGCGCCCGCGCTGAAGCGCTCTGCGCGCGGCTCTATCCGAGCACGGGACGCGCTCAAGTCGTCGGCGTCACCGGCGCTCCGGGCAGCGGCAAGAGTACCCTCGCGCGCTCGCTCGCGCTGGTCGCCAGGGCGCGCGGCCGGACCGTCGGAATCCTCGCCGTCGATCCATCCTCCCCGTTCTCGGGCGGCGCGATCCTCGGCGATCGCATCCGCATGAGCGACCTGGCGCTCGATCCCGGTGTCTTCATCCGCTCGATGGCCACGCGTGGCGCTCTGGGCGGCCTCTCCCGCGCCGCCGCCGACGCGGTCGACTTGATGGACGCGGCCGGCCTCGGGCTCGTGCTCGTCGAGACCGTCGGCGTCGGACAGGACGAAGTCGACGTGATGCGCCTGGCCCACACGGTCATCGTCGTCTCGGTCCCGGGTCTCGGCGACGACGTCCAGGCGCTCAAGGCCGGCGTCCTCGAGATCGCGGACGTGCACGTCGTCAACAAGGCCGATCGCGAAGGTGCCGACCGAACGGTCGGGGAGCTGCGGGCGATGCTCACCCTGCTGCCGTCGGCCGAGGGCGCCTGGGTGCCGCCCGTGCTCTCGGCGGTCGCGGCGCGCGACGAAGGGATCGAGGCGATCGCCGACGCCCTCGACAGTCACATGGCCCATCAGAAAACGAGCGGCGAGCTCGAGCGCCGCCGCCAGAAGATCGTCACCGCGCGCGTGCTCCGGATCGCGCAGGACCTGGTGGCCGAGACGGTGCTGGCCGGTGCTCTCGGCCCGGAGGGCGAGGCACGCGCGAGCCTCCTCGAGCGCGTGGCGCGGCGCGAGCTGGCGCCGCACGCGTGCGCGCGGGCGCTCTTGGCCCAGGCGGCGAGCCGGACGCCGGCCGGTTTGTAGGTGAGGGGCGTTACTATGGCGGAAGCCTGATCGGGGAAGGAGACGGCACATGAACATCGCGAACATCCTCGCTCGGAAGGGCTCGATGGCCGTGACGGTGCGTCCCGAGCAGTCGATCCGGGAGGCGCTCGCGCTGCTGGATCGCCACAACATCGGAGCGCTGATCGCCGTCGAGGGCGACCGCCCGGTCGGCATCCTGTCGGAGCGCGACATCGTGCGCGAGGCGGCGCACAACGAGAAGTTTTTCGTGCGGATCGTCGCCGACCTCATGACGCGCGACGTGATCACCGGCCAGCCCCACGACGACCTGCCTTCGGTGGCCCATACGATGACCGAGCGACGGATCCGCCATCTGCCGGTCGTCGACAAGGGTCGGCTGATCGGGATGGTCTCCATCGGCGACATCGTGAAGGCGCAGCGCGATCACTACCAGGGCGAGGTCGACACGCTGCAGACGCAGCTCCTCGCGGACGAGCGCGGGCGCGCGATTTGACGCCACGTCCGGGGACGCCGGAACAGCCGTTGCGCGTGGCGATCATCGGCGCCGGGCCGACCGGCTTCTACACCGCCGATCATCTGCTGCGAAACGCGCAGGTCGTCGAGGTCGATCTGTACGATCGCCTGCCGACTCCTTACGGACTGGTGCGCCTGGGCGTCGCGCCGGACCATCAGAAGATCAAGTTCGTCACCAACGTCTTCGACAAGGTTGCGGCGAACCCGCGCTTCCGCTTCTACGGTGGCGTCGAATTCGGCAAGGACGTGACGCTGGCCGACCTCAAGGCCTATTACCATCAGATCGTGTACTGCACCGGCGCCCAGACCGACCGTCGTATGGGGATACCCGGCGAGGACCTGAGCGGGAGCCATCCGGCGACCGAGTTCGTCGCCTGGTACAACGGCCATCCCGACTATCGGGACTGCACGTTCGATCTCACGCAGGAGCGCGTGGCGGTCGTCGGCGTCGGGAACGTCGCGGTCGACGTCGTCCGGATCCTGTGCCGAACGCCCGAAGAGCTCGCCACGACGGACATCGCCGACTACGCGCTCGAGGCGCTGCGCAAGAGCCGCGTGAAGGAAGTCTATCTGCTCGGCCGGCGCGGGCCCGCGCAGGCCGCGTTCACGAATCCCGAGGTGAAAGAGCTCGGCGAGCTGGCCGATGCCGACGTCGCGGCGCGCCCGGAAGAGGTCGAGCTCGACCCGCTGAGCCGCGCGGCGGTCGAGCGCAGTGAGGATCGGGCCACGCAGAAGAAGGTCGAGATCCTCAAGGAGTACGCGCGGCGGCAGCCCACGGGCAAGTCGCGTCGGCTCACCCTGCGATTCATGGTCTCGCCGGTCGAGCTGATCGGCGACGCGGCCGGCAGCGTCACGGCGCTCAAGCTCGTGCGCAACGAGCTCTACGCGACGTCGACGGGCGCGCTGCAGCCGCGCGCCACGGACCACTTCGAGAATCTGCCGGCCGGTCTCGTCTTCCGCTCCGTCGGCTACCGCGGTGTCCCGCTCCCGGGCGTGCCGTTCAACGAGAGCTGGGGCGTGATTCTGAACGACAAGGGGCGCGTCCTCGATTCCGACACGAAGCAGCCGATCGTGGGCGAGTACGCGGCGGGCTGGATCAAGCGCGGCCCGACCGGCGTGATCGGGACCAACAAGCCCGACGCCGCGGAGACCGTGGAGTGCATGTTCGAGGATTTCGCCGCCGGCTCTGTGCTCGAGCCCGCCCATCCGGAAGCCGCGGCCGCCGAAGCCCTCGTGCGCCAGCGCCAGCCGAGCTACTTCTCCTACGCCGACTGGCAAAAGCTCGACGCGATCGAAGTCGAGCGCGGCCGCGCCGAGGGCCGCCCCCGCGTCAAGTTCACCCGCCTCGAAGACATGCTCGCCGCCCTCGGCCGCTGAGCCCCAAAGCCGCCCTCCATCGACCGCAGCACTGACGACAGGTCGCTCGTCTTCGGGCTATTCGACGAGCGAAGACGGCCGGGTGGGCGGGCGGTGAGCCGGGGTGCTCCCGGGATCCGTGTAGGCAGCGTCGCTAGCGCGCCAAGCGCAAGACCTG
>CAYVHH010000607.1:0-9349 GCA_964450175.1 uncultured bacterium
CTCGGGCATGGTGAATCGGCGGAGGGCCTCGATCTGCCACTGAGGCGAGCCCCACCAGATGGAGTCCGTCCCCCACAGCACGTGATCGGTGCCGAAGGACTGGATGAGCATTCCGAGCACGTGACCGCAGAGCATGGGCGATGTGATCACGAGCTGCCCGAACGTCGCGCCGAGCTCGGCATAGATGTTGGTGAGATTCGGGTTCCGGTCGCGAATCTCGCACAGGTCGGTCACCCAGTCGACCCGCGCCGCGGTGCGGAATTCGTCGCGCGCGAGCGCCAAGGCCGGCCCGAGGGAGTGGAAGGCCGAGTGATACACGATGAAGTTCAGGTCCGGGAAGTCCCTCGCGGCCCGCTCGAGATCCCTGGGATGCCAGTACTCCTCGACGCCGTTCTGGAGCGGCAGGCCCTTGTGAAGGCAGATGTTCTTGATCCCGAGCTGGCGCGACAGCTCCAGCATCGGGTACGCGACCTGTTCGTCGTCGACGCGCCACGGCTTCGGCGGATCGCCGAACGCGAGGCCCGTGTAGCCCTTCCAGGCGCTGATCTTGAGATCGGCCGCCTGACGGCGCATCTCGTCCAGGTCGCGCGGCCCCTTGTTGGGCGCGGCGAGCCCATGCGCGATGAGACGCTGAGAGGCCGCTAGCCGGTTGACCACCTCTCGTGTCTCCGCCATCTGGTCGGGCGGCAGGATGTTGCGGGCATCGGTCGCCGACGGAATGCCGCTCAGCACGGCCACCGTCGTATCGCTGTCCAGAAAGACTTCCTTGACGTAATTCTCGAGGTACAGATCCTCCATCGTGCCCCGGTCCCGCTCGAGCGCGGGGTTCCACCGCCGCCCCAGTCGGCGCAGCCCGAGCAGCCAGGGGAACTGGCGGGGCGTGGCGACGTGATGGGTCTGGATGTCGAAGACGAACTGATCGGACGGCTTGCGTGCGTCGGCCGCCGCCGGCTCGATCGCCTCCACCGGGTCGACCTCGAAAAACTGCCCGAATACCGTGTTCAGTGCCAGGAACCCGGAGGCCATGCCCGCGCTGGAGGCCAGGAAGTCGCGGCGGCCGATGCCGAGCCGGCGCGCGTGGAGCCCTGCGGTCTCGTCGATCACCTGGGCGAGACGCCGCTGCGCTCGCGTGCGTGGCAGCGGCACGTACTCTTCGTTGGAGACGACCTGCGTGGGAAGCGGCGAAAAGCCGTCGCGCTCGAGGTCCTGACTCCACTTCCGAATCCAGGACCGCGCGCGCATCATCGGCCTCCCTGCGCCGTGCCGAGATCGATCTCGCGGAGGCCTCGGACCTTGATCGCGTCGGGAGCGAAGCGGCCGCCGACCGCGACGCCGCCCGGCAGTGGGCCGTAGAGCTCGATGCCGATCGAGGTGATGGCGGGCGCGGTCGCGCCGGGTGCGGGGGCCTCGGCGAACTTGACGGAGACGATGGCCAGGATCGGGCCACTGTCCTCGGCCAGATCCGGTAGCGGCACGCGGTCGAACGTCTGATTGGGAAAGACCGCGTGCATCGCTCGCTGGTGCACGTCGCTGTGGTACCAGTCGACGAGCGATTTCTTTCCGTCGAACCACGCGAAGATGACGCGCCGGCCCGAGGCCGTCTGTCCTGTCTCGACGCCGAGGCAGCCGGGAGCCGCCCGAAGGGCCTTGATCACACTCGGGAAGCCTCCCGGGGGGCTCTGCGCCGGGACGCGAGTGGGCGACACGACGACCACCGCCAGGACGGCTGATGCGACGATCACGACCGTGCGGATTTTCATGGCCGGTGTTCCTCCTGTGACGAGGATCACCGGCGCGGGCGAGGCCGTCGTCGGAAATCGGACGAACGGTCGAAATCGAGGATGAACGGCAGGCGCGGGGGAACGACTGGTCGGGACAGAGCGCCCGGTCAGCGAAACTTCGGAGCCACGTCCTCGCCGAAGCAGCGCATCGACTCCATGATCGAGGCGTGTGGCATATAGCCGTAGCTCATCTGGCACAGCACGTGGTGGACGCCCGCGTCGCGGAGCTCCCCGATCCGCTCGGCGACGTGCCTGGGTGTGCCGCAGAGGGTGGAGGTCTCGAGGGAGTAGCGCACGCCGTCCTCGTCGGACACCCGCGGATCGTTCCACGGGTTCACCCGCGAGGCCTCGACGTGAAAATCAGCGGGGTTATTGGTCTCGCGCGCGTGCACCATGTGGCGCCGGGTCTGGAGCAGCGACTGCGTCAGCTCGTCCTCGGCCTGAGCCTGGCTCTCGGCGATGTGGACGAAGCGCCACAGCGCCGCTTGCTCGCGCAGCTCGCGCTGCCGAGCGTCGTCGAGGCCGCTCTCGGCCAGGCCGGCTTCGTACAGCGCCAGCCGCTCCGGCACCCGCGCGAGCGGGATCCTGGCCATCATGACCGGCGCGCCGAGTCGACCGCATTCACGCAGCGAGCCACCGGAAGACACGGCTCGCCAGATCGGCGGGTGCGGGCGCTGGAGCGGCCGCGGACGCAGCTCGGGCAAGCGCAGCCGGTAAAACTTGCCGTCGTGGACGAGCGGCGACTCCGTCCAGGCGCGGACCATGATGTCGAGCGTCTCGTCCATGCGCTCGCGGCTGTCGTCGCTCCGGAGGCCGAAGCCGACGAACTCGTACTCGTTGAAGTTGGTGCCGTGACCGACCCCGACGTCGAGCCGGCCGCCCGAGAGATTGTCGAGAAGCGCCAGCTCGGTCGCCAGCCGGATCGGATGGCGCAGCGCGAGCTGAAGAACCGCGAAACCGATGCGAATCCGCGAGGTGCGCGCGGCCACGGCGCTGGCGAACGGGATCGGATCGCAATAGACGCTCTCGCCCGTGAAGTTGTGCTCGGTGAGCCAGAGCCCGTCGAAGCCGGCGGTCTCGGCGAAGCACGCCTGGGCGACCAGCTCCTGGATCGCGGCGTAATCCGCGTCGGGTGAGCTGGAGTGAGCGAGTGTCAGCCAGCCGAATTGCATCGGTCCCCTCGGCCGTCCACCTACAGCGCGCGCCGGTGCGAGAAGGCGATCTCTTCGCTGGTGATGAACTCGAGCAGCACGGCCTGGCCGTCCTGATTGGTCTTCCGCGCCCGCTGGAACGCCGGGATGATGTCCGCGGGCTTCGTGACCCGCTCGGTCTGCCCCCCCATCGCCCGCCCCAGGTCCGCGTAATGGCCGCCGATGTCCCGCGTCCGGTAGCGGTCGTGCGAAACCACGAGCGCGTGGCGCTCGATCGCCATCGCGGAGTTGTTCAGGACCACCGTCGTGATGGGAATGCCGCAGCGCACGGCGGTCTCGAAATCGAGCCCGGTCATGCCGAACGCGGCGTCGCCCATGAAGTTCACGCAGAACTTGCCGGGCGCGGCGAGCTTGGCGCCCATGATCAGGCCGAGACCGGTGCCGAGCGCGTGGGATTTGCCCCAGCCCATGTAGCCCCGCGGCACCGTCGCGCGATAGAACGGCACCATCTGATTGCGCGGACTGCCCGAATCGTGGGTGACGATCGCGTCACGCGGATCGATCGCCTGCATGAAGTCCCAGATCACCCGATACGGCGTGATGGGCACCTCGTCCGAGGTGAGCTTCGGCATCCACTCCTTGAGCCAGCTCTCCCTCGCCTGTTGCACCTCGCTGACCACGCCGCGATCGCGGGAGCGCCCACGCAGGAGGTCCTTGGCCGCGTCGATGAACTGGCGCAGAACCTGCTTGGCGTCGCCGAGGATCGGATGGTCGACGGTGTAGTTCTTGTTCAGATCGCGCTCGTCGTTGGTGGCGTGGACGATGGTCTTGCCCGCGGGGATGTTGGACGCCATCCCGTGCTTCGTGAAGCTGCAGCCGACGCCGAATACCAGGTCGGCCTGGGACAGGAAGTGGTGCGACGGCCCGGACATGACGCCGCCGCCGCCGGTGCCGAGCGCCAGCGGATGATCCTCCGGGAAGGCGCTCTTCCCCTCGAGGGTGGTCATGACCGGAATCTGCAGAAGCTCGGCGAGCTCGAGGAGCTCGGGGCACGCCTCGGCGTACATCACGCCCTGCCCGGCGTGAATGACCGGCTTCTTCGCCTCGAGCAGCACGCGGGCGGCCGCATCGATGTCGCGCGAGTTCCCCGCGGGGCTCGTGGCCTTTACCGGCTTGTACTGAAGCGCGATCTGCTCGGCGACCTCCGCGACCGCCACGTCGGCCGGAATCTCGACCATGACCGGGCCGGGGCGTCCCATCTTCAGGAGATTGAACGCGCGCCGCATGACCTCGCCGAGCTGGTCGGGCTGGTTCAGGGTCTCGACCCACTTCGTGACCGACGCGTAGGTGCGCGCCGAGCTGAAGAGCGGGAAGACCTGGGCCCGATCACGCTGGTGGCCGAGAGGGAGCACCAGGATCGGAACCGAGTCGGAGAACGCCGTGGCGACGCCCGGGAATGCGTTCTCGGCGCCGGGGCCGTACTGCATCGCGAAGACGCCGAGGCGCCGCCCGTTGGTGGTCCGGCTGAAGCCGTCGGCGATGCCGACCCCGACGCGCTCCTGACGGCAGAGCACGGGCCGGATGCCGGCGGCGGCCGCGGCGTCGATCACGGGTGTCGTCGGGTACGTGCTGAGGAACTCGATACCTTCGCGCTTCATGATCTCGGCGATCGCGTCGACCACTTTCATCTCTTGTCTCCCTGTGGAGAGGGGGGCTTCGCCCCCCTCTCGACTCCCCTGCGAACGCGGTGGCGCGTGCGCTCCTGTTGTGACCGTTGATCGTGGGTGACTACGGCGCGACCCCCATCGCCTGCCGGCCGAATTGCTCGGCGACGAGATCCCAGCTGAGCGCCGCGTGGTGCGAGGCGCCGTGGGCGTCGCGATGACAGCGCTGGATCGGCTCCGAGTCGAGCACGGCCCGTGCACCGCTTCCCTCGAACAGGCGGTCGACGGCGCGGACGCAGAGCCGCGCGATGAACGCCTTGTCGCGACGGTAGCGCCCGCGATCGAGCTCGGAGAATCCTTCGCCCCGCGCCGCGCGGTCGAGGATCTCGCGGATGTCCTGTCGATGGAGCGCGCGCGCCGCGTCCACCTCGGCGGCGGACTCCGCCAGCCTGAGCTGAAGCGCCACGGAATCGGCCGACCGGCCCGGACCCGACATGCGCCGGGCCCGCGCCACGAACTCGTCGATGGCGCCCTGCGCGATGCCGATGAGCGGCGCCGCCAGATCCCATCCGGCCAGACACCTGAGCGGCGCGCGGTAGCTGAGTCGGCCGTGGAGCTCCCAGCCGGTCATATCCTCGGCTCCCGACCGTTCGGGATCCACCGCGCGGTGCGCCGGCACGAAGGCATCCGTGATCACGATGTCCTTGCTGCCGGTCCCGCGCATGCCCGACACGAACCACGTGTCGACGATCTGATAGTCGGAGCGCGGCAGAAGGAGCCATTGGAGTGTGTTCGGACGGGAGCCGGGCACGGCCACCATGACCCACGTGGCCGCGTCGCAGCCGCTCGAGAAGCCCCAGCGACCCGACACTCTGAATCCCCCGCTCGCGGGCTCGACCTTGCCGCCGGCCGGGTTCAGGCCGCTCGAGAAGAGCGTGTCGGGACCCGTCGCGAAGAACTCCTCCTGGCACCGCTCGGGAAAGTGGCCGAGCCACCAGTTGTGCGCCGTCCAGAGCGAATAGCACCACGCCGTCGATCCGCAGCCGCGACCGAGCTCGAAGCCCACCTCGAACGCCGTGTCCACTTCCACGTCATAGCCGCCGTAGCGGCGCGGGTTGCCGATTCGGATGAGGCCGGAAGCGAGCAGATCCCGCACGCTCTCGGGGAGCACCTGGCGGAGCTCTTCCGTGCGCGCGGCGCGCTCCTTGAGGACCGGCACCAGCTCCGCGGCTCGGCGCAGGAGCTCTTCGCGGGTCACGGGCGAGTGGGCGACGCCGGCGGCGGCCTTTCCTGGGCTCACGGCCCCCCAATGCTACGCCGGACCGCCCGTCAGAGCGAGACCGGATCGCCGGGCGAGATCAGAAGGCGAGGCCCATCGCCGTGGCGAGAAAGCGCATCAGCGGGACCGTGCGGCGGCAGGCGGCCGTGTAGCGGACCGCAAAGTCCGGCGCGCAGGCCTGACGCTCGCTGAACTCGGCGCCGGTCGTGAACGAGAGGCGCTTGAGGTCGTCGATGAGCGGGTGCTCGGGATCGAAGCCGCGCGGCGGCCGCTTCAGGGTCTCCTGGTCGTGCGAGAGGCCCACGCGCCTGGCCGCCGTCCACCCGCGCGGGTCCTTCACGATCGCCTCGCGGATCGCGCGGAGCGTGTCGGCGCCCGGATGCCAGATGCCGGCGCCCATGAAGACGCGTCCCGGCTCCAGGTGCAGGTAGTAGCCGGGCGCTTCGAAGTCCCTCGGCGCCTTCAGACCGAAGTGGATCCCGACGTTCGTCTTGTAGGGCGTCTTGTCGCGACTGAATCGCGTGTCCCGATAGATCCGCATCATCGAGCCGCCGGACGGCCGCGGATCGACCGAGATGTGGCGGCTAATCCGATCGAGGCCGGACGCGAGCGAGGCCACGAGCGCGAGCGTCGGATCGCGCACCTCGGCCAGGTACCGGTCCTTGTTCTCGTTGAACCACTCGCGGTTGTTGTGCCGGCGAAGCTCGGCGAGAAAGGCGAAGAGCTCGCGGGAGATGCGCGTCATCGCGTCAGACCGCGCGGTGGAGGCCGCCGTCCACGTGGATGCGCTCGCCCGTGATGTAGCGCGCCTTGGGCGAGCACAGGAAGGCGGCCAGGAATGCCACGTCGGACGGGTCGCCGAAATAGCCGAGGGGGATGTTGCGAGCGAACTCGGCCTGGCTTTCGGCGGTCGGGTGGAGGCGCTGGTCGATCTGCTCGCTGTGGACCCGCCCGGGCGACAGGCAGTTGATCGTGATCCCGTGCCGCCCCATCTCGCGCGAGAGCCCCTTCGCCCAGGCGTGGACGCCCGCCTTCGCCGCCACCGCGGCGTTGACGCCGGACGGCTCGGCGGTGCCGGTCACGCAGAGCACGCGGCCCCAGCGCCGCTCGATCATCCCCGGCAGGAGCGCATGGGTCGTCCGCCGCACCGCGGTGAAGTTGATCGAGAACGATTCGTCCCAGGCGGCATCGGGCGAGTCCCACGGGATCGGGCGTGACCCCCCCGCGTTGTTGACCAGGATGTCGACGCGCCCGTAGGCCGAGAGCGCGGCATCGCGGATTCGCGCGGGGGCGTCCGGCGTGTACAGGTCGAGCGGCAGCGCCAGCGGCCGCGCGCCGCCCGCGCGCTCGATCTCGTCCTGCAATGTCGCCAGGAGATTGGCGCGCCGGGCGACGACGACCGTCCGCGCGCCCTCCGCGGCCAGCACCCTGGCGATCTCGCGCCCGAGCCCGACGCTGGTACCCGTGACGACGGCGATCCGGCCGCTCAGCTCGAGGTCCATCGAGCGCTCCGGCGAAGGTCCAGCACGCTTCCGACGATACCCTTGGGCAGGAAGATGATGAAGAGGACCAGCAGCACGCCGTAGACGAGGTTGTCCCAGCCGACCGCCCGGGTGCCGAATCCGATGCGCAGCACTTCCGCCAGCAAGATCGTGATCACCGCGCCGATCGTCGGCCCGAGCGACACGTAGATGCCGCCGACCACGACGGCGAAGACCATCTGCAGCGAGACCGAGATGCCGCTGACCGTGTCGGGCGAGATGAACATCTGGTACTGGCAGTAGAGCGCGCCCGCCAGCGCGGTCATGGTGGCGCTGAGCACCGTGATCTTGAGCTTCTCCGCGGTCACGTGCACGCCGGTGTCCGCCGCGGCATCCTCGTCCTCCGAGATCGCTTCGAGCGCGTAGCGGAGCATGCTGCGGTCGACGCGGTTCCACACGTAGAGCCCGGCCGCCCAGACCGCGAGCGCGATCAGGTACCACGTCGTCTTGTCCTGGAACTGGAGCGCCCAGAGCGAGCTCCCGCCGTGATAGCGCTCCGGCGTGTAGCCGAGCGAGCCGCCGGTGTAGTCGCGTGTCGCCGTGATCACCTGGAGCACGATGCCCGAGAGGGCCAGGGTGACCAGCGCGAAGTAGTGGCCGGTGATCCGGAATCGGAAGCAGGGATACGCGACCAGCGCCGCCAGCGCCGCGCTCGCGACCACCGCCAGCGGCACGCCGACCCACGGGCTGAGGTGGCCGTAGTTCCACGTGAGCGCCGTGACGTACGCGCCGACGCCCATGAAGCCGCCGTGCCCGAGCGAGACCAGGCCGAAGCGCCCCATCACCGACCACGAGGTATACGCGAACGACCAGATCAGGATGATGATCAGGATGTGGAGCGGATACGGCGAGCGATAGACGAAGGGCAGCGCGACCAGCGCGGCGCCACCGAGCCACCAGAGATAGCGGGTCACGAGCGCCGGGCCATCAGGCCCTCGGGCCGCACGAACATCATCACGATGAAGAAGGCGAACGCGAAGACGTAGCCCCACTCCAGGTCGAGATAGAGGCCGCCGACCGAGATGATCTCGGCGAACACGAAGGCGGCGACGAAGCCGCCGCCGAAGTTGCCGAGGCTTCCGAGCACGCAGATCAGGAACGTGATCGGGCCGAAGGTCAGCCCCACGAAGGGATGCACGTCGTACTGCAAGACCAGGAGGCACGCCGCAAGGCCGGCCAGCGCGCCGCCGAGCCCCGACGTGATCAGATAGATCCGGCGGCTGTTCACGCCCATCAGCGGCATGATCTGGCGGTCCTGCGCGATGGCCCGGATGGCCGTGCCGGTATAGGTCCGGGTCAGCAGCAGGTAGACCAGCACCATGGCAATCAGCGCCGCGCCGAAGGCCAGCAGGCGCGAGTAGCTGACGAACATGCCCGCGACCTTCAGCACCGGCAGGCGCAGCCCGAGGTTCTTGAACTCGACGCCGAAGAGCACGGTCGCCGCGGACTGCAGGAAGAACAGGACGCCGCCGGTGGCCAGGAGCTGGTTGATCGGCGCCGCGCCGAGGAGCGGCGCGATCACCAGCGTATGCAGCACCAGGCCGAGGATGCCGACGCCGACGATGCAGATCGCCGCCGCCAGCACGATCGGCGCGTGGTAGACCGTGTACAGGAAGTACATCCCGTACATGCCGAGCATGACGAGCTCGGCGTAGCAGATCCAGACGACGTCGATGACCCCGAAGACCAGGTTGAGGCCGAGCGACAGCAGCGCGAGGACACCGCCGAGGAGCAGTCCGTTGATCACCGCCTCGAGCAGGAAGATGTCGAAGATCCCCAGGGGCGCCTCCTCGCTCAGACTCCGAGATACGCCTGGCGAATGTTGTCGCTCGCCAGGAGCTCGGCGGCGCCGCCGGCGGTGTGGATGCGGCCCGTCTTGAGCAGATAGGCTCGATCGACGACCCGAAGCACCTGCTGGACGTTCTGTTCGACG
>CAYVHH010000608.1:0-34359 GCA_964450175.1 uncultured bacterium
CGGCCCCGTAGAAGATGTTGTCCCCCAGGATGAGCGCCGAAGGCCCGCCTTCGACGAACCTGGCGCCGATGACGAAGGCCTGCGCGAGGCCCTCTGGCCGGGGCTGAGCCGCATAGGTGATCGAGAGGCCAAGTTCGCCGCCGTCGCCCAGCAGGCGCTCGAAATTGGGCAGGTCGTGCGGCGTCGAAATCACGAGAATCTCGCGGATTCCCGCCAGCATCAAAGTCGTGAGGGGGTAGTAGATCATCGGTTTGTTGTAGATCGGGACCAACTGCTTGCTGACGGCGTGGGTCAAGGGGTAGAGTCGCGTTCCTGATCCACCGGCGAGGATGATTCCTTTGATGGAATTCGTCATGGAATTCTGTGAGTATAGCAGCCGCTTCCGGCCGGAACGAAGGTCCTGGACAGCGGATCACCCTTGACCCGACCGGGAATGACGGTAATGGTAATATCAAGGCCATGAAGACCCTGAAGGACATGCTCGGCGAGGCCCGCCAGGTCGTCCCCGAAGAGGGGCCGGCCGAGGTCGCTCGCCGTCTCGCCGCAGGCGAAAAGGTCGTCGTCATTGACGTGCGGGACCCCGACGAGTTCCGCGACGGTCATCTCGAGGCCGCGACCAATATCAGCCGAGGGTTCCTCGAGTTTCGCGTCGGGACCGCCGTGAGCGACCCCTCGACGCCGGTCGTGCTTTACTGCCAGACCGGCCTTCGGTCTATGCTCGCCGCGAAGGCCTTGAAAGATCTGGGCTACTCGACGGTCATCAACCTTCAGGGCGGATATCAGAAGTGGGTCCAGTCGGGAATGCCGACCGTCCGAGACGTCCCGATGACCCAGGACCAGATCCAGCGCTACAGCCGCCACTTCCTGCTGCCTCAGGTCGGGGACAAGGGACAGCGCAAGCTCCTGCGCTCGAAGGTCCTGCTGATCGGCGCCGGTGGCCTTGGCTCGCCGACCGCGTTCTACCTGGCGGCGGCTGGCGTGGGGACGCTCGGCTTGATGGACGGCGACACGGTCGACATCACGAATCTCCAACGGCAGATCCTTCACACGACCGCGGACGTCGGCAAGCCGAAGGTCGAGTCCGCGACGCGAACCCTGAAGGCCCTCAACCCCGACGTCAACATCATCGCGTTGCCGACGCGCATCACCGTCGACAACGTCATGGAGATGATCCGGGACTACGACCTGATCGTCGACGGCTCGGACAACTTCGAGACGCGCTACCTGGTGAACGACGCCTGCTTCCTGGCCGGCAAGACCAACGTCCACGGGTCGATTTTCCAGTTCGAGGGCATGGCGACGGTCTTCGCGCCGAATCAGGGGCCCTGCTATCGGTGCCTCTATCCGACGCCGCCGCCGCCGGGCCTCGTCCCCTCCTGAAGCGAGGCTGGCGTCCTGGGCGTGCTCCCAGGAGTGGTTGGAACGATTCAGGCGACGGAAGCCGTGAAGCTCCTGCTCGGCATCGGCGAGCCGCTGATCGGCCGGCTCCTCACCTACGACGCGCTCGGTATGCGCTTCCGCGAAGTCAGGCTGCGCCGCGATCCCAAGTGCCCGCTCTGTGGGACCGCGCCCACGATCACCGATCTCGCGATCCACCGTAATGGCGCCGGCGCCGCCTGCGAGGTGTCGACGACCGACGGTCACCGCGAGGGGGTTGCGGCGGGGGTCGCTCCCAAAGCGGGCGGCTGATCGCGGATCTCCCGCTCGCGCTCGTCACGCGCCGCCCGGCGCGCGATCTGGTCCAGCTGCTCGACACTGAGCTCTCCCACGTCGATCGGGGCGTCGGCGAGCTCGTCGACCGTCCGATCGGGAACCAGCCGGAGACCGAGGCGGCGGCTCATCGTTCGCGGGAGAGCACGATGAGCGTGTCGTGGCCGCGCAGCGCGCCGAGCATTCGATCGCCGTCGACCCGGAACACCGCCGAGAGGTTGTTGCCTCCCGATTCGTGCTTCATGACGACGCGCGTCTGAAACACGTCGAACACGACCGGCACGCCCAGCGCTCCGCGGTACGTCACGATGGCCGGTACGTCGGCCGCGAGAGTGTCGGAGAGCACGAGCGTGCCCCAGCCCCACCGACCCGCCTGGGTGAACTCGGCTCGTGCCATGCTCACGCGTCGGTTCATCACGCCGAACCCGCTCCAGACGCCGGTCCAGCGTCCCGCGATGTCCGGAACCGCAGGCTCGTCGGGCAAGAGCCCATCTCTATCCACCGCGGCCTCGCCGGACTCCAGCGGCAAGGACAAGGCGACCCGAGTCGTCATCGCCGTCCGGTGCCGTTTGGCCGGCACGTATCCGGCCGACCGCGGTGACAAGCCGGGGGCTTCGCCGCTCGTGGAGCAGGCCGCCGTCGCGAGGAGGGCACTGGCGAGCAGCAGGAGCCGGAGATTCGCGCAGCCCATCGAGTCGTTGTCCCCTTCACCATTCGCCTGGCTGCAAGGCGAACACCACGTGGAGGATGCGCAAAGAATTGCGAACTTGACCGCGCGCGCCGGCGCAGATTGACAAGCTCTTGTCAGTGCCCTGACACTTCCAGAAACTACGAGCCATGACTCGATCGCTCGGACGAGCCTTATCGCAGGCCCTCGTCGAACGCTTCGCTCAGCGAGACCTCACCCGCCGGCTCGGGGCCGCGCTGCCGTTCGTCACGACCGATGCGGACGGGCGGCCGCACCCGATGCTGCTCTCCTATCTCGAGATCCGGGCCTACGACACGAGAACGGTCGGGCTCGTGATCGGCGCGCGCACTCGCAGCGCGAGCAATCTGGCCGCGCGCGGCGCGGCGACCTTGCTGGTGATCGAGCCTGACGTGACCGTCTACGTGAAGCTGCGCGCGGTCGACGGGCCCCTGCCCGTAGCCGGCGCGGGCGAGCACAGGCTGGGCTACTTCCTCCTGGAGGTCGACGAAGTGCTCGAGGACGCCGCGGCGGACTGGGAAGGCGGCATGCGGATCACGAGCGGTCTGCGCTACGCGCCGGCACCGACGCTCGACGAGCCCTGGGCGCGCGCCACCCTGGCCGCGCTCGCGGAGCCCCGCGCGCGCGGCTGATTACTTCGGAGCTTCGTGGGGCGGAGCTTCCTGGGGCGGTTCGGTCGGCCGCGGCCCCCGCCGCGGCACATCCACCGGGATGACCTCGCGCTCCTGGTACAGGCCGATCGTGACCTCGACCTCGGTCTCCTGACCTTCGCGCAACAGCACGACCTTGACCTTCTTGCCGACCGGTGTGGACGAGACCACCCGCTGCAGGTCGCGCGGGCTCTCCAGGCGCGTGCCGTCGATCCCCACGATCACGTCGTCGGCGCGCACGCCGCCTTTGTCCGCGGGATCTCCCGGCATCACGCTGCGAACCAGTACGCCACGGGGCTCACGGAGCTTGAGCCGGGCGATGTCGTCTTCCGTCACCTCGGCGATGGCGACGCCCAGCCAGCCCCAGTCGACGCGCCCCTTCGAGGCGAGCTGCGGCAGCAGCATCTTGACGAGGTTCGAGGGGATCGCGAAGCCGATCGTCCCGTCTCGCGTCACCATGCTGTTGACGCCGATCACCTGACCCGACATGTTCACGAGCGGCCCACCCGAGTTGCCTGGATTGATCGCCGCGTCGGTCTGGACGAAGTCGAACCCCGGCGCCGCCACCGTCAGCGGAGCGCCCTTGCGGCTCACGATCCCCATCGACACGGTCTGCTCGAGCCCGAACGGGTTGCCGAGCGCCAGCACGAGCTCGCCGACCCGCAGCCGGTTCGAGTCGCCGAGCGGGAGCACCGTCAGCTTGGTGGCGCGGTCGATCCTGAGCAGGGCCAGGTCGACGCGGTTGTCGCGACCGACGACCGTCGCCGGGAATCGCCGCCCGTCTTGCAGACGCACCTGGATCTGTCCCGCGCTTTCGATCACGTGAGCATTCGTGACGATCAGCCCGCTCGGGTCGATGATGAACCCCGACCCGGTGGCCCGGCGCGGCTCGCGCGGGTCTTCACGAGCCGGCTCGTCCTTCAGCGATGTGGTCGCGCGCTGGACGCGGACATACACGAGCCCGGGCCTCAGGCGCTCCGCGAGATCCGCGAGCAGATCGTTGACCCGGCCGAGCTCCGGCGGGGCGGCCGTGTCCGGGCTCTCTTGCCAGGGCTTGGGCCCGGCCGCGGTCGACGGACCGGAGCATCCACTGGTGAACGCGACGAGCGCCAGCAGGACGAGTAACGCGCGGACGGGCGACGCGGACATCGAGGTCCTCCCCGCAGCAGTATACGCCGCCGCGAGGTCCGCGGATCGGCCGGACGGACGACTAGCGGCTGACCTCGCGGATGAGATGGGAAAGCTCTGGAATCACGAGCTTCTCGAGTGCGAGCCGGCACGCGTTGGGCGAGCCTGGCATCGAGACGACGATGCGGCGGGCGTGCACGCCGAGCTGGGCGCGCGACATCATCGCGGCGGCCCCGATCTCTTGATAGGACAGCATCCGGAACAGCTCGCCGAATCCGGGAAGCCGCTTGTCGAGCAGGGCCTCGATCGCTTCGTAGGTGGAATCCCGCGACGTGACCCCCGTGCCGCCGGTCACGAGCACGGCCCGCACCGCGTCGTGCGCGCACGCCTCGCGGATCACGCGCTGAACGTCCTTGGGCTCGTCGCGGACGATCGACGATCCGACGACCTGATGCCCGGCCTCGACCAGGAGCTGACGGATGAGCTGGCCGCTCGTATCCGTGTCGGGCGTCTTGGTGTCGGAGACGGTCAGCACCCAGCAGCCGATCGCGCGCGGCGCGGTCGCCCTGTGCTCGACCGGCGTGCTGTCGGGCCGGCTCATCGCGCGTCTCCGGGGCCGCCGTAGGCGCGGTCGAGAATCTCGACGAGATGCATGACCCGAACGCCGGAGTCGTGCGCGCCGAGCCCGGCCTGGATCTGCAGAATGCAGCCGGGATTCGCCGTCACGACCGCCTCGGCGCCCGTCGCGAGCACGTGGCTGACCTTTCGGTGCAAGAGGCGGGTCGCCATCTCGGGCTCGGTGAGGTTGTAGATGCCGGCGGAGCCGCAACACCAGTCCGACTCGGTGAGCTCGACGACCCGGAGCCCCGGAATCTGCGCCAGGAGCTTGCGGGGCTCGCTCTTGATCTTCTGGCCGTGCACCACGTGACACGGGTCGTGATACGTGCACGTTAGCGGCACCGGCGAGAGCGGACCGCGCAGCGGCTCCTGCGCGAGAAACTCGGCGAGATCACGGACGGAAGCCGCGAACCGCCGGGCGCGCTCCGCGTACGCGCGATCGTCCGCGAGCAGATGGCCGTACGCCTTCATGTGGGCTCCGCAGCCCGACGTGTTCACGACGATCGCGTCGGCGCGCGCGGCCTCGAACGCGTCGATCGTCTGCCGCGCCATCGCCAGAGCGCGCTCGTGGTCACCGCCGTGCGCGTTGAGCGCGCCGCAGCATCCCTGCGCTTGGGGCACGACCACCTCGCAACCGTTCTTGGCGAGCACGCGCGCGGTCGCGCGGTTGTGCGCCGCGAAGATGACGGACTGGACGCATCCGGTCAGCAGCGCGACACGCGCGCGGCGCGTTCCCTCGGCGCGCGTCACGGCCGGCGGCGCCGTCCGCTCGCGCCTCGCCGGCACCGGCGGCAAGAGCGCCTCCCAGGCCGGCAGGGTCCCGGGCAGGAGCCGCACGAGGCCCGACTTCCGGGCCAGGCGCTGCAGCCCGCTCGCCTGATAGAGGCGCGCCCCGGACGCGGCGAGCCCGAGCAGCCGCGGGTGTCCGAGCAAGAGCCCGAAGTTGAGCCAGCGAAAGAGCCGGCGGCCGAGCGCACCCGGCCGGTCGCGCTCGATCTCGGCTTTGGCCGCTTCGATCAGGCGCCCGTACGGCACGCCGGCCGGACACACGGTCTCGCAGGCGCGACAGTCGAGGCACAGCGAGAGATGGCGCACCGTCGAGTCGCTCAGGCTCATCCGGCCTTCGGCGAGCGACTTGATGATGAAGATCCGTCCGCGCGGTGAGTCCATCTCGGTCCCGAGCTCCGAGAACGTCGGGCAGTACGCGAGGCAGAGCCCGCAATGCACACACTGGTTGACGCCTTCGACCGACAGCCCGTGCAAGGCGAGCGGCCCGGCGGAGGCCGCCGGTGGCGTGTGGGTCGTCGTGTCCATGGGCTAGCCGTCGACCTCCGAAGGGATCATGGCGTTCAGATCCCGGCAACGAAGCGGCCGGGGTTCAGGATGTTCCGCGGATCGAGCTGCGTCTTGATGCGCTCCATGATCCGACCGGCGGCACCCGGATCGTCCCACACCCGGATCTGCGCTTTGATCGCGAGCGGCGCCCATTCGAGATTTGCGTGACCACCGCCGGCGCGCGCCATCTCGCGCCACTCGGCGAGAACGGCGGCGAGCGCTGCGGGGTCCTTCGGCGCCGGCTCCGACGCGAGCGCGCCGCGCACGACGCCTACCCCCGCGTGCGCCGCCCACGCGCTCTGGAGCCCGCGCCCGCGCGCGATGCCGGCGCCCTGCTCCATGATCTCCGCGACCTGGCTCGGCAAGACCGCCAGGGTCATCACCGCCGCGGTCGTCGAGAATGCCGCGCGCGCGGCCGCCGTCAGGCGCGTCCACGCGGCCGCGTCGAGAGCCCTCGGCTCGCGCCCTCCGAGCGGTCCGGTTAGGCGCGCGAGCTCGGCGCGCTGCCAGTCGACCTGCTCGCGGACCCCGTCGAATCCGACGACCAGCACGCCACCGAGCGTCGCCGAGCCGGCCGCGACCCCCGCGCCGCTCGCGGCGGCGCCGTCGAGGAGCTCGACGGCGTTCGGGATCAGGTCGCTGGCCGCCACGGCTTTCACGGCCGCTCCGGCGTCCTTGAGGCGATCGAACCGAACCGACACGAGCTCTTCCCGCTCGGGCAACGGGCGAAGCTTGACGGTGGCCTCGACGATCACGCCGAGCGTGCCGTAGGAGCCGATGAAGAGCTTCGGCAGATCGTAGCCGGCGACGTTCTTCACGACCTTGCCGCCGCCCTTGACAACGGAGCCCTCGGCCGTCACGACGGTCACGCCGATCAGGACGTCCCGGGCCGTGCCGTAGAGGTGACGTCGCGGCCCGCATGCGTTCGTCGCGAGCACGCCGCCCACCGTCGCGCGGTCGGCGTCGGCGGGATCGAGCGACAGCCACTGGCCGCGGCTCCCGAGCGCCGTCTGAAACGCCTCGACGGTCATGCCGGCCTCGACCGTCGCGGTCAGGTCGCCCGGCTCATGCTCGAGGAGCCGGCTGAGCCGGCGCAGCCCGATGACGATCCCGCCGCGGCCGGCCGGCATCCCGACGCTCGCGGCGGTCCCGCCGCCCCACGGCGTGACGGGGCTCGCGACTTCCGAGGCCAGCGCCATCACGGCGGCGACCTCTTCGATCGAGCCGGGAAAGATCGCCGCCTCGGGCGTACGGCCCTCGACGACGTAGGGCGAGAGCTCGACGCCGGTCAGGACGTTGGCGGGGCCGACGATCGTGCGGAGCTTTTGGAGCAGCGCGTCGGGCACGGACGCTACGACGGCCCTGCGCTAGAAGCGCTGGGCGAGGCCCTTTTCTTCGATCGCGTGCGGCCGATAGGCGACGGGGCCGACCTCGACGCAGGACTTCTTCGTCGGGAACACCTTGCCGGGATTGCAGAGCCCGCGAGGATTGAAGGCACTCTTCAGGCGCTGCATCAAGGCCAGATCGGCGACCGAGAAGATGAACGGCATGAAGTCGGCCTTCTCGAGGCCGATGCCGTGCTCGCCGGAGATCGATCCGCCGACGTCCGCGCACACCTTCATGATCTCGGCGCCGGCTGCCACCACGCGCGCTTCCTCGCCCGGCTTGCGCGGATCGTAGAGGATGTTGGGATGCAGGTTCCCGTCGCCGGCGTGGAACACGTTGCCGACGCGGAGCCCCGAGGCGGCGACGATCTCGTTCACGCGGCGGAGCACGTACGGCAGCTTCGTGCGCGGGATGACCCCGTCCATGACCATGTAGGCCGGCGACACCCGGCCGTACGCGCCGAATGCGGACTTGCGCCCCTTCCAGAGGAGCTGCCGCTCGGCCTCGGTCTGCGCCGTGCGCACCTCGCGCGCGCCCGAATCGCGGCACGCCTCGACGATGTGCTCGGCCTGAACGTCCATTCCGACCGCCAGCCCGTCCAGCTCGATGAGCAGCGCCGCGTCGGCGTCGCGCGGATAGCCGCAGTTGAACGCATCCTCGACCGCCTGGATCGTCAGGTGGTCGATCATCTCCATCGCCGCGGGCACGAGCCCACGCCCGATGATCGCCGACACCGCGGCCGACGCCTGATCGATCGCGTCGAAGACCGCGAGCACCGTCTTCACGGCCTGCGGCTTCTTGAGGATGCGGACGACGATCCGCGTGGCGATCCCGAACGTGCCCTCGGAGCCGACGAACACGCCGGCCAGATCGTAGCCGCACGACTCGCGGGTCTTGCCGCCGAGCCACACGATCTCGCCGTCGGGCATGACCACTTCGAGGCCCAGCACGTGATTCGTGGTGACGCCGTACTTCAGGGTGTGCGGGCCGCCGGAGTTGTTGGCGATGTTGCCGCCGATCGTGCACGCCTGCTGGCTCGAGGGATCGGGCGCGTAGTAATAACCACGCGGGCCGACCTTCCACGAGAGGTGCAGGTTGACGAGCCCGGGCTCGACGACGGCGAGCTGGTTCTCGTAGTCGACCTCGAGCACCCGGTTCATCCGCATCATCGAGATCACGATGCCGCCCTCGGTCGGCAGGCACCCGCCCGAGAGCCCGGTCCCCGCGCCGCGGGCGACGAATGGAAGATCCTCGCGGTTCGCGAGCTTCACGATCGCCGAGACGTGCTGGGCCGACGTGGGGAAGACGACGAAGTCGGCGAGCGCGCGGAACAGGGTGAGCCCGTCGGATTCGTACACCATCAGCTCGTCGGGGTCGGAGAGCACGGCGCCGAGGCCGACGATCGATTCGAGCTCCCGCCGGAGATCGCGTTTTCTGGAGTCGGTCAGGGTCGACATGGGATTGAGCGAATTATACCCCGCCGAGCAGGACCTGCGCCGCTCGCGCGATGGCGGGCGCATCGATCCCGTAGTGCCGATACAGATCGCCGCGCGACCCGGACTGACCGAAGTCGTCCACCCCGAGGGCCTGCTGCGTCACCCCGAGCGCGGCCCCGATGAAGGCGAGCGCGTGCGAGTGGCCGTCGAGCACGGAGACGACGGGCACGCCTTCTTCGTCCGCGCTCACGAGATCTTCGAGGTAGGGACGCGCGTTCCGGAGACCACGGTAGAGGCGGTCGGGGCTCGTCACCGCGAAGACGCTCGCCAGGATGCTGCGCTCCCGAAGCGCGCGCGCGGCCGCGACCGCCTCGGGGACGGTGACCCCCGCGGAAAAGATGCTGACCGCGTTCACCTCGGGATCCCAGCCCGGCTCGCCGCGCGCGTCGACCAGCCGGTAGGCGCCGCGCAGCACCTCGGTCCGGTACGCGGGGCTCGGCGCAAGCGCCTGCGACTGGTCGATCGGGCGCGTCGAGAGTCGCAGGTACGCCGCCTCGCCGCGGCCCTCGGCGAGACCACGCAGCGCGTCGAGCAGGATCCACTCGACTTCGCGGGCGAACGTGGGGTCCCAGAACACGATCCCCGGCAGCGCGATGCCGATCCCGGGCGTGATCACGGACTGGTGAGCGCCGCCTTCCGGGGAGAGCGTCACGCCGGAGGGCGTCGCGGCGACGATGAAGCGCGAGCCGGAATAGAGCGCGTGATAGAGGGCGTCCAGCCCGCGGGTGACGAAGGGATCGTAGAGCGTGCCGATCGGCAGCACGGTCTCGCCAAGGAGCTCGCGCGAAAGACCGAGAGCGCCGAGGAGCAGGAACAAGTTGTGCTCGGCGATCCCGAGCTCGATGTGCTGACCGGCCGGCGACTCCTTCCACTGCATGGCCTGCGGGACGTCGGCGAAAGGGTTCCGCCGCGCCTCGGGATAGTAGACGCCCTTCCGGTTGATCCACCCCGCCAGGTGCGTGGTGATCGCGACGTCGGCCGACACCGTCACGATACGATCCGCCGTCGGCAAGCGGCTCAGCGCGCCGAGCACGCGACCGAACGCTTCCTGACTCGAGCACTCCGCGGGGTAGCTCTCGTCGAGCTCGGGGGGAATCTGGACCTCGGGCGCGCTCGGTGCCGGCGCAGTGAAGAGCGGCGGTAGCCGCCGCACGAGCTCGGCCTCCTCGCTGTCCGGCGCGAACCCGTCCCACTCCCGGCCTTCGCCGATGCCGAGCGTCGCGCGCAGCTCGTCGATCTGGCTCTGGGTGAGGAGCATCGTGTGATTGAGCGGGTCGCCGGCCAGCGGAAGCCCCCAGCCCTTGATCGTGTTGGCGAAGATGACCGAGGGCCGGTCGCTCACCTTCCCGGCCGCGGCGAGCGCCGCGACGAGGAGCTGGAGGTCGTGACCGCCGACGTCGGCGACGAGCTCGGCGAGCGCCGCATCGCTCGTGTCGGAGAGCAGCCGGTCGACCGTCCGGTCGATCCCGCCGGCGCCGTTCGCCACGAGCGCCTTGCGCAGGGCGCCGGACGGCAGGCGGAGAAGACGCTGGTATTCCGTGTTGGTCATCCCCTGCAAGCGGTCGCGGAGCTTCTCGCCTCCGCGCTTGTCGAAGACCGCCTGAAGCTTTCGCCCCCATCTGAGCTCGGCGACGCGCCATCCGCCCGCTTCGAACATCGCCCGCATCTGACGCAGGCGCCCGTCGGGAACGACGCGGTCCAGCGACTGGCGGTTGACGTCCACGATCCAGAGGACGTTGGACAGCCGCCCGACGATCTCCTCGGCCAGCGCCTCGGCCACGTTGCCCTCGTCGAGCTCGGCGTCCCCGACGATGACGATGACGCGCCCGCGCCGCTCGCCGCCGAAATGATCGGCGACGTAGCGCGACGCCAGCGCTCCGAAGGTCGCCTGCACGGCGCCGAGCCCCATCGAGCCGGTCGAGAGGTCGACGACGTCGGCGTTCTTCCGCCGGCTCGGGTAGGCCTGGAGCCCGCCGAACGTCCGCAGTGCGCGCAGCGCCTCGGCCGTCAGACGGCCGCGCAGATACTGGATCGCGTAAAACGCCGGCGAGGCGTGGGCCTTCACCGCGACGAGATCGTCGGAACGAAGCGCGTCGAAGTACAGCGCGGTCAAGAGGCTGACGATCGAGGAGGACGACGCCTGGTGGCCGCCGACCTTCAGGCCGTCGGCATTCGGGCGGAGCGCGTTGGCGTGATGGACCATGTAGGTGCCGAGCCACAGCACCTTCTTCTGGATCCGGTCCAGGAGCTCGAGACGGTCCACCGCGGGTCGAAGGGTAACATGGCGTGGCCGTTGAAGAGTCGCCCGGTCGCGTGTACATTGCGCTCCATGTCTGAACGCACCCGCGATCTGCGCATCGAGAGCTTCCGGCCACTCTTGCCGCCAGCGATTCTCCTCGAGGAGCAGCCGCTCCACGAGCGGGGCTCGGACACCGTGACGCATGCGCGCCGCGACATCGGCCGCATCCTCCGCGGGGAAGACGATCGGCTGGTCGTGATCGTCGGACCGTGCTCCATCCACGACCCGGCGGCCGCGCTCGACTACGGGCGTCGCCTGCGCGCCCTGGCCGACGAGCACGTGCGCGATCTCTGCATCGTGATGCGCGTCTATTTCGAGAAGCCGCGCACGACCGTCGGCTGGAAGGGGCTCATCAACGACCCGCTGCTCGACGGGAGCTTCGCGATCAACGAGGGCCTCCGGCGCGCGCGGCGGGTTCTCCTCGACCTGGCGGAGCTCGGATTACCAGCCGGCTGCGAGTTCCTCGATCCGATCTCGCCGCAGTTCACCTCGGACCTGGTCTCCTGGGGCGCGATCGGAGCGCGGACGACCGAGAGCCAGGTGCACCGCGAGCTCGCGTCAGGTCTCTCGATGCCGGTCGGCTTCAAGAACGGCACCGACGGCGGCGTCCAGATCGCGATCGACGCCGTGCGCGCCGCCGCGCACCCGCATCAGTTCCTCGGCGTGACCGAGCAGGGGCTCTGCGCGATCGTCGCCACGCGCGGCAATCCCGACTGTCACGTCATCTTGCGCGGAGGTGCGAGCGGACCCAACTACGACGCGGTCAGCGTGCAGAAGACCGCCGCCGCGCTCATCGACGCCGGGCTTGCGCCGCGGCTCATGGTCGACACCAGCCACGGCAACAGCGACAAGGACTACCGCCGACAGCCCATCGCCGCGCACGATCTCGCCGAGCAGATCGCCCACGGCGAGAACGCGGTCTTCGGCGTGATGATGGAGAGCTTCCTCGTCGATGGCCGACAGGATCTGAAGAATCCGGCCGCGCTTCGGTACGGACAGAGCGTCACCGACGCGTGCATGGGCTGGGAGATGACCGTGCCGGTTCTCGCAGACCTCGCGCGAGCGGTACGCGCCCGCCGGAAGACGAGCTAGCGCCGCCGCGCTCGGGGGCCACCCGGTGGCGATCATCATCCCCGCGGACCTCACGATCGTCACCCTGCGTCGCGGCGATCTCGAGCTGCCGCAGCGCTGGACGACGGAGCAGGCGGTCGCGGTCCTTCGGCAGGCCAGCGACCTCCTGAAATCCCAGGCCAACATCGAATTCCCGCTCGGCACGTGCGAGCAAATCGTCGAGGCGATGCCATCGGGCGGCGCGACCGATGTGCTCGACGAGGCCGGCTATGACTTCCTGGCGGCGACGTACAAGGCCGGCGAGGGTGTCCGGGTGCTGCTGGTCGATCGAGTGGTGGAGGCCGAGATCGGAACGCACTCCCGGCAGCAGACGCGCGTCTGCGCCGTCGCCCACGGCGCGGACCTCGGCGCGACCTCGCGGAGGCTGGCCCACGAGCTCGGCCACCTGCTCGCACTGCCGCACGTCGACAGCGGTCGGAGGCCGGAGCCCGGTCCGGACCATCAGATCGCGGCGTGGATGCGAAATCTCATGTACTCCGGCTCGCTCAGCCGGTCGGCCGAGCTGACGCCGACCCAGGTTCAGGCGGCGCGATCGTCTCCGCTGGCCCGCCGCTTCGGCGGACGCTGACCCGGGCGCTCGCGGATCACGGCACGTCGATGGGCTCGGCGCGGCCTCCCGATGATCGGCGTGCTCCCTGCGGACGAATTCGCGGTCCCTTACTCTCGCTGGGCCCTCGGTGATGCGCGCCGCGAGGTCCGCGAGAATTTCCCGTTCCTCCGCGCCGTCAAGTCGGGGCTCGTGATGCGCGCGGTCGCCTATTTCGAATCGTTGGCCGGCGACGAGCGGCTTCGCGCCGCGATCGTCCTGGTCAAGCGCTCCCATCGGCGCGGGGTCGAGCTCGCCGGAGACTCCTGGGGCGCCGAGGACGAAGCGATCGATCGCGGGCGGTTCCTCGCCGCCGTCAAAGCGCCGCTGGCACCCGTGCTGGGAGCGGGCGCACCGTTCTCGACGACGCACGAGTGGCGATACGACACGCCGCTCGGCCCCGTCGCGCCGGACTAGCTCGGCGCCCTACTGACCGCGAAAGGTCGGACGACGATGCTCGAGCATGGCCCGGACGCCTTCCCGCGCGTCGGCGCTGGCGCGCGCCCGGCGCGCGACCTCGTCGAGATCCTTGTGCTCGAGCCGCTCGCACAGCGAGAGCGCGCGGCGGATGATCGACTTCATTCCCGCGAGCGAGAGCGGCGCGTTCCCGGCGATCGTCCGCGCCAGATCGTAGGTGGCCTGCTCGAGCTCGGCGGCGGGCACGACCGTGTGCACCATCCCCATCTCGTACGCCCGCTTCGCGTCGACCGGCTGGCCCGTGAGGAGAATCTGCCGCGTGAACGCCGGGCCGATGATCTCCACGAGCTTCTGGCCGAGCGCGAACGGCACGACGAGGCCGATCTTCGCCAGCGGCATCGCGAAGCGCGCGAGGTCGGCGGCGACGCGAAAATCGCAGTGAAGCGCGAGCTCGCAGCCGCCGGCGTAGGCCGCGCCGTGAACCATCGCGATCGTCGGATGGCGCGAGGCCTCGATCTGCTGGAACAACGCGATCACGTCGGCCTCGGGCTCGAGCCCATCGTCCTGCCGCCGGCTCATCTCGTTGAGATCGCGGCCGGAGCAGAACGCCTGGCCGGCGCCGCGGATCACGACGGCCCGGACGCTCGTGTCGCGCTCCAGCGCCTCGAAGCGTCGGCCGAGGGCTTCCATCAATGCGGTGTTGAGCGCGTTCCGCCGCTCCGGACGGTTGAGCGTAATGGTCGCGATGGAGTCGCCGACCGTGTAGAGGATCTCGTCGGCCATGGGTACCCTCGGGTCTAGCGGAAGAGCGAGCGCGCGATCACCATGCGGTGGACCTCGGACGGCCCCTCGCCGATGCGGCGCACGCGCGCTTCACGGTACCAGCGCTCGAGCGGGAATTCTTTCGAGACCCCATAGGCGCCGTGGATCTGCACCGCGGCGTCGACGACACGCCCGAGCACCTCGCTCGAGTAGAGCTTGGCGATCGAGGCCTCGACCCGCGCATCCTCGCCGCGGTCGGCCTTCCACGCGCCCTCCCAGATGATCCAGCGGCAGGCGCGCAGCTCGACCTCGGCGTCGGCGAGCATCCACTGGATGGCCTGGCGCTGGGAGAGCGGCGCGCCGAAGGTCGAGCGCTGCTTGGCGTGGGCGATGGCCATGCGGTGCGCGGCGACGGCCACGCCGAGATTGCACGCCGAGTAGGGAAATCGGTTCTTTACGAGCAGGTCGAAGGCGAGATCGAGCCCCTGCCCCTCGGCGCCGACCAGATTCTCGGCTGGAACCTCGCAGTCCTCCAGGGCGACGTCATTCGGAATCGCCGACGTCCTGATGACCTTGATCGGCTTCGCGGTGAAGCCCGGCGTGCCCCGCTCCAGGATGAAGCACGAGATGCCGCCGCGGCCCTTCGTCTTGTCGGTGCGCGCCCACACCAGGCCCCACGGCGCATCGTGGGCGCGCGACGTGAAGACCTTGCGGCCGTTGAGCACCCAGCGATCGCCGCGCTTCTCGGCTCGGGTCTGGATCGCGCCGGCGGGATCCGAGCCGCCGGACGGCTCGGTGATGGCGAAGAACGTCTTCAGGCCGTCGCGGATGGTCGGGACGGCGTACTTGGCGATCTGCTCCTTGCTGCCGGCCCAGATCGCGGGAGGCGGATAGCGCCCGAAGACGCCGCAGCCTGGATTGTAGAGACCCATCCGGTGCTGCGACATCTCCTCGAGCGCCACGCACATCGAGAACGTGTCGAGGCCGCCGCCCCCGTACTGCTCGGGGGCGCCCAGCGCCCAGAGCCCCGCGGCCTTCGTCTTGGCCGCGATTTTCTGATACTCGTCGTCCGGAAGCTCGGGCGCATCGGGGTCGATGCGCTGCTCGACGGGGATGACCTCGTCGCGCACGACCCGTCGGATCTGCTCGCGCAGCGCGAGCAGCTCGTCCGGCAGCCGGAAGCCAGGAAAGCCGGGCGTGACTAGACCCTCACGGGGCGATAGGTCGGCGTGCGCCACTCCGGGAAGCGGGTGTCGACGCCGCGCACGATGTCCATGTACGCCCGGGTGAGGCGCGCCGTGATCGGACCGACCTTGCCGTCGCCGAGCGGGAACTTGTCGATCGAGAGGATCGGCGTGATCTCGTAGCCGCTGCCGCAGAAGAACGCCTCGTCGGCCACGTAGAGCTCGGTGCGATCGATCTCGCGCTCGACCACGCCCATGCCCAGGAGCTCGGGGCAGATCGAATCCATCAGGGTCGTCCGCGTGATGCTCTCGAGGATGTCCGCGGTGACGGGCGGCGTCACGAGCCGGCCTTTGCGCACCATGAAGAACGTCGCTCCGGTGCCCTCGGCGACGTGTCCCTCCCGGTTGAGGAGGATCGGCTGATCGTAGCCGTCGGCGTTCGCCTGCAAGGTGGCCAGGCGGCCGTTCTGATAGTTGGCTCCGCACTTCAGACGAATCGGGATCGCGTTGTCCGACGTGCGCACCCAGGAGCTCACGCAGCACTTGAGCCCGCTGCCTTCCTCGACACGCGGCCGGCGCCGCGGGTTGATATAGATCCCGGTCGGCGTCGTGGCGTTGAGCCCGGTGCCCGTCACGTACGCGCACATGTGCATGTGCACGTCTTCCTTGATCTCGTTTCCGGAAAGCACCTGCCGGACGGCCTCGTAGAGATCGAGGTCGCTGTAGGGAATCGTGAAGCGCATCATCTTCATCGACTCCCGGAAGCGCTGGAAGTGCTCGGGTAGACGGAAGGAATACACCTCGTCGTCGGCCGCGTTCCAGTAGGCGCGGAGCCCTTCGAAGACATTGGTCGCGTAGAATACGGCGGCGCTGTTCACGGGCAGGACCGCCTGCGCCGGGGGTACGAGCTTGCCGTTCATCCAGATGTTCAGCTCTTTCATGTCGCCGGGCTCCTTTGTGGTCGTTGCCGCTACGGGCCGTCGCGGGGCTGGGCCTCCGTTCGGCCGAAAACGTGACTATAACATCGCCGGATGCCAGCAAAGATACAGGATCGGCGCGTCGGACGAAACTGGCTGAAGCGGCTGGCGGGCGAACGGCCGATGGCCGCACGTCAGACGACGCCGATTCCTCGGACGCTCCGGCTTCGGGCCGACCCGGGGCTCCAGTCGCCGTCCGCGGCGGGTCGGATCTTGCGCTCGTTGCGCGACCGACATTTCGTACAATTCACGGCGAGCGACCGTAAAGAACCTCTCCCTCGAGGTGGCGACCACCACACGGAGACGCCATGGACGATCGTGAGCTCGCCACGCCTGACACCACCCATCTCGCGCAAACGCTCGAGCGTGTCCACGACGCCGATGTCGCCGATGCGCTGAACGCCATCGATCCCCACGCCGCGGCGCGCGTGCTGGCCGCGCTGCCGTTCGATCTGGCGGTGCGCGCGCTCAACCAGCCGGAGCTCGATCACCGGGCTCACCTCTTCGAGCACCTGCCGATCGAGAAAGCCGTGGCGTTGATAGAGGCGATGTCGGCCGATCAGCGCACCGAGGTCTTCCGCGAGCTGCCCCAGCGCGTCGCCGCGCGGCTGCTGACCGCACTCGACCCGAGCTCCCGGGCGTCGTTGCAGTCACTCCTGATCTATCCGGCCGGGACGGCGGGCGGGATCATGACCACCGAGCACGTGGAGGCGCCCGCGACGTGGACGGCGGAGCGCACGCTCGCGCAGATCCGCAGCGGCGGCCACCCGCGGCGTCCCGTCTATGCGGTCTACGTCCTCGACCCGGTGGACCGTCGCCTGATTCACGTGGTCACCCTCCGAGAGCTCGTCCTCGCCGATCCGACACGGACCCTGCTCGAGATCGGCGATCGACATCCTCCCGTCACCGTCAAAGCGTGGACGGATCGGGAGGAGGCGGCCCGCCTGATCGCGAAGTACGACCTGCTGGCCGTGCCCGTCATCGACGAGGGCGGTCACCTGCTCGGCATCGTCACCGTGGACGACGTCATCGACGCGATGATCAAGGAGCAGACCGAGGACGTCCACAAGCTCGGCGGTGTGCAGGAGCTCGACGAGCCGTACTCGAAAGTCGGCTTCGGGACCATGATTCGCAAGCGGGGCGGCTGGCTGTGCGCGCTCTTCTTGAGCGAGATGCTCACCGCGACCGCGATGCAGCACTTCGAGGGAGCGTTGAGCCGCGCGATCGTGCTCACGCTCTTCATTCCGCTGATCATGAGCTCCGGCGGTAATTCCGGATCGCAGGCGACCTCGCTCATCATCCGCGCCTTGGCGCTGCGCGATGTCCGGCTCCGCGACTGGTACCGGGTCGCGTTGCGCGAGCTTCCGACCGGCATCGCGCTCGGGACCATCCTCGGGGCCATCGGCATCGCGCGGATCGTGTCCTGGCAATTCCTCGGGTTCTACGACTACGGCGATCACTGGTTCTTGATCGCCGTCGCGGTCGGCCTGGCGCTGGTCGGCGTCGTGACGTTCGGCTCGCTGGCCGGCTCGATGCTGCCGTTCATCCTGCGCCGGCTCGGGTTCGATCCGGCGAGCGCCTCGGCCCCGTTCGTGGCGACGCTCGTGGACGTGACCGGGCTCGTGATCTACTTCACGGTGGCGTTCGCCGTCCTGCGCGGCACGCTGCTCTAGGAGAGCCCGCATGATCCGCGTGTCCTCCGCGTCGCGAAGACGCCGCTCGATTGGCTGATACTCTGGGCGCGATGGTGCCGGTGGTCGAGCTCCGCGGAGCGCGGAAGCGATTTGGCGAGATCGAGGCGGTCAAGGGCGTCGATCTCGCGATCGGCGCCGGCGAGCTGGTGGCGCTGCTTGGGCCGAACGGCGCCGGCAAGACGACCTCGATCAGCCTCATGCTCGGACTCCGGCGTCCGACGGGGGGCCAGGCGCGGCTCTTCGGTCTAGATCCGGCAGACCGGCGCGCGCGGAGCCGCTGCGGTGTGATGCTGCAGGAGTCGGGCACGACCGGTGTTCTCACCGTCACCGAGATCGTGAATCTCTTTCGCGCCTACTACCCGTCGCCGCTGCCGGCCGACCGCGCGATCGCGCTCGCCAGCCTCGAGGCCAAGGCGCGCGCGAGAATCGGCACGCTCTCCGGCGGCGAGCGCCAGCGGCTCTACTTCGCGCTGGCCGTGTGCGGGGACCCGGAAGCGCTCTTCCTCGACGAGCCGACCGTCGGCATGGACGTCGAAGCGCGCCGCGGCGTGCTCGAGAGCGTCCGCGCGCTCTCCGCCGCCGGCAAGACGATCGTGCTCACCACGCACTATCTCGAGGAGGCCGACCAGCTCGCGCATCGCGTTGTCGTGATCGATCACGGCGTGGTCATCGCCGACGCCACCCCGCGCGACATCAAGGCCGGGATTCCGAGCAAGCGCGTGAGCTTCCGACCAGAGACCGCGGTCGGCGAGTCTACCTTCCGCGGGCTGCCCGTCCAAAATCTCGAGATCGCCGATCAGCGCGTGCGCCTGCTCAGCCACGCGCCCGAGACGGTGCTGCGCGGGCTGTTCGAGCGCGGCGTGGTGATACGCGACCTCGAGGTGACGGGCGCCGATCTCGAGGAAGCGTTTCTCAGCATGACGAGGCGCTCGTGATGGCCGCGCCACTGCTCCGAATGCTGCTCGCCCAGACCCGGTGCGAGATCTTGATGCGCTGGCGCGTGCCCGCCTTCAGCCTGACCAACCTGGTGCTCCCGATCGTGTTCTTCACGTTCTTCGGCCTCCCGGTCGCGCACGTCGTGCGCGGAGACGGCGTGAGCATCGGCGCCTATCTCCTCGCCTCGTTCGGAGCCTACGCAGTCGGCAGCGTGATGGTCTATGGCTTCGGCATCGGTGTCGCCAACGAGCGCGGGATGAAGGTCGACCGCCTGATGCGGGCGAGCCCGCTCCCGCCGCTCGTGCTCATGCTGGCCAAGGTCCTGACCGCGCTCGCGTTCTCGCTGGTCGCGCTGGTGCTGCTGATCGGTTACGGGATCGTCGTGGGCGGCATCCATCAGACACCGGCCGTGTGGGCCGCCATCATCTTCCGGCTGCTTGTCGGCTCACTGCCGTTCATCGCGCTCGGCTTCGCGATCGGCTACTGGTCGGGACCGAACGCGGCGCCCGCGCTCGCGAACCTGATCTACCTGCCGCTCTCGTTCGCGTCCGGGCTCTTCGTGCCGCTCAACCAGCTTCCCGGCTTCATCCAGAACCTGGCGCCCTACCTGCCGAGCTATCACTACGCGCAGCTCGCGTGGAGCGCGCTCGGGGCCGGGCGGGAGTCACTGGGCGTGAGCCTGCTGTGGCTCGGGGGCTACACAGCGGTGTTCTTGACGCTCGCCGTTCGATCATATCAGCGCGAAGAGCGTGCGAAGTTCGCGTGAGCGCGCCGCGCTCGCCGTCGCCTACCGAATGATCTCGTCCGCTCGGACCAGGACTGACTGCGGGATCGTGAGCCCCAGCGCCTGAGAGGCCTTGAGATTGATCACGAGCTCGAACGTCGTCGGGCGCTCGATAGGCAGATCTCCCGGCTTGGCGCCGCGCAAGATGCGATCGACGTATGCCGCCATGCGCTGGAACCTTTCCTGTGGAAGCGGCCCATCGGAGAGCAGTCCGCCCGCCTCGGGAAACAGTCGCATCTCGTAAATTGCCGGGAGCTTGTGTTGCGCCGCGAGCTGAACGATCAGGTTGGCGCTCGGCCCGAAGTTCGACTCGGCGCTGGAGGCCAGGATCCCGACCCGGGACGTCTTCGACGGAGTTTGAGCTGCGGCCGCCCGCGGGACTACGCACACGACGAGAGCAGAACGACTGCGAACCGGAGCGATCGCATGCTGCCTCTAGATCAGTTCACCTTCCGCTCGCGCCCGGCCCAGTACGGCTCGCGCAGCTTGAACTTCTGCAGCTTGCCGGTGGCCGTGCGGGCGAGCGCGTCGCGCAGCTCGATCGAGGTCGGGCACTTGTAGTGCGCCATGCGCGTACGACAGAACGCGATCAAATCGTCCGCGTTCGCCTGCCCGCCGGCGCGCAGCACCACCAGCGCCTTGATCGTCTCGCCCCACTTCTCGTGGGGAACGCCGATCACCGCGGCCTCGGCCACCGCGGGGTGCTGGTAGAGGCAGTCCTCCACCTCGATCGACGACACGTTCTCGCCGCCGGTGATGATCACGTCCTTCTTCCGGTCGGCGATCACGACGTAGGCGTCCTCGGTGTGGCCGCCGTCGCCGGTGTGGAACCAGCCGTCCGCCAGCGCCTTCGCGGTCTCCTCGGGCTGGTTCCAGTAGCCCTCGAAGACGTTGTTGGTCCGCGTGAGGATCTCGCCGTTCTCGTCGACGGCCATGCGCACCCCGACGGCGGGCACGCCCGCGCGCGACAGGCGCCGGGCCCGCTCGCTCCGGTCGACTCCCTCCCACTCCTGGGGCGCGCGGTTGATCGTGAGCAGCGGCGAGGTCTCGGTGAGGCCGTAGATCTGGATGAACTCCCAGCCGAGCTCGGCCTCGACGCGCTCGATCGTCTTCGACGGCGGCGGCGCGCCGGCGACCACGACCCGCACGCGCCCGGCGCCGGGGACCTGCTCGCCGCGCTGACGCCGGGCGGCGGCCGCGTCGAGCACCGCCGCGATCACCGCCGGGGCGCAGTTGAACAGGGTCACCCCGTGCGCCTCGACCCGCCGCAGAATTTCCTCACCGTCGATCTTGCGGATGATCACCTGCCGCGCGCCGATCGCGGTGACCGCGTAGGGCATACCCCAGCCGTTACAGTGAAACGTCGGCAAGGTGTGCAGATAGACGTCACGATCCGAGAGGCCCAGGTGCCAGCCGAACGTCACGGCGTTCAGCCAGCAGCCCCGGTGAGTCAGCTGCACCCCCTTGGGCCGTGCGGTCGTGCCCGACGTGTAGTTGATCGAGACGGTCGCGTTCTCGTCGGTCACACGGCCCCGCGGCGCGGCGTCGCGTCGCCCGAACAGCTGTGCGTCGGACGACGTGCCGAGCACGAAGCGGTGCTTGACGTTGAGCTGCTTGAGCGGCTCGTCGAGCTCGGGGTCGATGAGCGCCACGGTCGAGCCGGAGTGCTCGACGATGTAGCGGACTTCCTCCACGTTCAGCCGGAAGTTCACCGGGACGATGACGCGCCCGAACACGCTCACACCGAACAGGCTCACCAGGAAGCGCGCGGCGTTCGGCGAGACGATCGCGATCCGCTCGCCGTCGCGCACGCCCAGGTCGTCGAGCGCGGCGGCCAGGCTGCGCGACATCGCGGCGAACTGCGCGTAGGTGAGGCGGCCGAGCCCGCCACCGGGCGGGTTCGGCTCGTCGATGATGGCTTCGCGATCGCCGTAGACGTGCTCGGCGCGTTCCAGGAAATCAGCCAGGGTGAGGGGCACGATCATGGCGAGTGCTCCCGGCCTTCGGGGCCGTACGGCTCAGGCAAGATGGCGACGGATCGCCGCGAGCGTGTCGGCATACTCCTCAGGGCCCGGCAGGCGCGGCGGATGGTTATTCTCCCAGGTCGGGCGCTTGGGGTTCGGGTCCGCGTCGTAGCGCGGGAAGAGGTGCCAGTGGAGATGCCCGACGGTGTTGCCGAGCGCTTCGTAGTTCATCTTGCGCGGCTTGAACGCGGTGGCGATCGCGCGCGCGACGGCGACCATGTCCTGGAAGTACTGCGTGCTCTGCCGCTCGGGCAGCTCGTAGAGCTCGACCGCGTGCGTCTTCGAGACGACCATCGTGTAGCCCTTGTAGTACTGATCGGGCGCCAGAATCGCGATCGACGCGGGCAGGTCCCGCACCTTGCGGAGCACCTGCCCGGGCGGTCCGGCCGGGCAGGTGTCGGCTCCCTCCAGCGCCCTGACGACCGTGCAGAAGACGCAGCCGGCTTCGCTCACTTGGCCTTGGCCGCCCAGTCCGCGTGATACTCGATGCCGAGCTGCTTCATCTCGTGGAGCTTCTCGCCCCAGGCCGCCTTCTGCTTCTCGAGCCCGCGCCGCTCGGTGATCTTGTCCCACTCCTTGGCGGCGCTGTCGAGGGCGTCCTTCGGCGACTTGCGCTTGGCCAGCGCCTCGGTGATCTCGAACGAGAGCTTGCGCTGGTACTCGTCGGCGGCCGGGATCACCGGGTCGGGCACCAGGTACGGGAAGCTCTGCTGGATAGCATCGAGATACTTGTCGGCGTCCGGGAACAGCTTGCGGAACTTTTCCGAGCGCAGGTGCGTCACACGCCAGGGATCCATGATCGTCTTGGCGTCCATGACGATCTTGAGGCTCTGGTCCGGCAGTGAGATGAACTCCAGGACCTTCATCGTGACTTCTTTCTTCTTCGAGTATTTCGAGACGGCCATGCCACGGCCGGGCGTGATGGCCGGCCGATTGATGATCTTGCCGTCGATCTCGGCGCCGGGTACGAGACCGAAGCCGGCCTTGCCGACGATCACCGACTCTCCGGGGTTGCCCACGCGCTTGCCGGTCGAGGTCCACGAATAGAGCAGCGGCACCTCGCCCTTGACCAGCATCGTCTTCGGCTCTTCCGACTCGAACAGGAGCACGCCGGGCGGGTAGTACGGCATCGTCTTGACCATCTCCTCCAGCGCGCGCACGCCGGCCGCCGAGTTGATGAGCGGCTTCATGTTCGCGTCGAAGTACTGGCCGCCGTACGAGAAGAATCGCGGGCGCCACCAGTGATAGGAGTAGCCGCTGCCGCTCGGCTTGTACGAGGCGCCCGCACCGAAGAGCTTCGCCTGGCTGCCGTCCCATCCCCAGCCGCTGAAGAATTCGGCGGCATCATCCCACTGCTTCCACGTCTTCGGCGGCTGCAGGTCGTACTTGTACTTGGCCTTGAACTTCGCCCGGTTGTCCGGCCGCTCGAAGGCGGGCTTGTTCCAGTACATGATGTGGATGTCGCCGTCGTACGGCATGCTGACCAGCTTGCCCTGGTAGCGGAGCATCACCTTGGCGAACACCGGGACGATATCGTCCGTCGCGAAGTCGAGCTTCAGCTTCTCGATCCAGGGCTCGAGCGGTTCGAAGTGCCGGCCGTAGTCGGGCATGTTCGAGGGGCCGAACATGACGAGGTCCCACGGACTCGAGCCACTGTTGAACTCGAGCAGCGTCTTGGCCACGAACGCATCGGCCGGGATGACTTCGGTCTCGAGCTTGACGCCGAGCTTGTCGTACAGATCCTGCTCGATGAGGGTGAGCGAATACTTCACGAACTCGGCGTTCACGACTGCACGAATCGTCTGCCCTTCGTACGGCCGTGCGGCCGGCGCGCGGTCCGGCCACGCCAGCCAGCCGATCGTGACGAAGCCACCGAGCAGCAACGCGACGGACGTCGCGGACCAAAATCGTCTCATGGGGATCTCCCTTGTTTTCTTTTCAGCCCTTCGTGCCGCCGAGCGCCAGGCCCTTGACCAGATAGCGCTGGAGCATGAAGGCGACCGCGAAAGCTGGAAGCACGCCGAGCACGACCGAGGCCGACGCCTCACCGTAGAACATGTCGGTGCCTCCGGACGTGAACGAGGTCACCAGGACCATCATGGTCTTGGTCTCGATACCGGTGAGCACGATCGCGAACAGAAATTCGTTCCAGGTGGCGATGAACGCGAACAGGGCGACGACGGCCATTCCCGGCGCGATGATCGGCACGACCACCCGAACGAGCGCCCGCAGCCGCGAGCAGCCATCGATCATCGCGGCTTCCTCGATCTCGACGGGGAAATCGCGGAGGAAGCCGACCAGGAGCCACACCGAGAACGGGATGTAGAGCACGGTGTAGATGACGACCAGCGCCAGGTAGTTGTTGGTGATCCCGAGGAACTTGTAGACGATGTAGATCGGGATGATGAGCGCGATGGCCGGCAGCATCCGCAGCACCAGCAGGAAAATCGACAGGACCCCGCCGCCGAAGCGCCAGCGGGCGATCGAGTACGCGGTCGGCAGGCTGAACGCCAGCGCCGAGATCATGCTGAGCGTCGAGAGCAGCATGCTGTTGGCGAAGTACCGCGCCCCGCTCGACCGCGTGAACAGCGCGGCGTAGTGCTTGAGCGACGGCTCGGCGGGAATCCACACCGGCGGGAACGCGAAGAAATCCTCGTTGCCCTTGAGCGACGTGGTCACGATCCAGAAGAAGGGGCCCAGGAAGAAGACGAGCGCGGCGAGGAGCCCGAGGTACGTCAGGCCATGGCCGACCCGCCGCCACAGGCGGTGGCGCTTCGCCCGCTGGGTCGCCACCACGCTCCGCTCGATGGCGATCGCCATCAGGCCGTCCGCGCCTCGCGGATCCGCTGCATCCAGACGAAGATCAGCGTGAGGACCAGCACCCCGCCGACGATCACGTACGAGAGCGCCGCCGCGTAGCTCATCCGAAAGTCCTTGAAGCCCATCAGGTACGTCGTGAACGCGACCGTCTCGGTGGCGCCGCCGGGACCGCCGTAGGTCAGCACGAAGATCAGCCCGAACAGCTTGGTCAGATCGATGAGCCTGATCATCAGGCCGACCGCCATCGTGAACTTCAGCAGCGGCAGGGTGATCGACCAGAAACGCTGCCACGCGCTGGCGCCGTCGGCCCTGGCCGCCTCGTAGAGCTCGGTGGGGATCGACTGCAGCCCGGCCAGCAGCACGAGCATCATGAATGGCGTGTTGAGCCAGATCTCGACCAGCACGACGGCCAGGATGGAGATCGCGGGCGACGAGAACCAGTCGAAGTACACGTCGATGATCCCGAGCTGCCGCCCGAGGTTGTTGATCGCGCCGTACTTGACCCCGTACATCATCCGCCACGCCATCGCCGCCATCACCGGCGAGACCATGGCCGGGATGGCGAGGAGCGCGGTGATGATGGGCCGACCGTGGATCACGCGACTGAGCAGCATCGCGATCCCGAGTCCGAGCAGGAGCTCGAGCACCAGCGACGGGGCGATGATCACCGCGGTGTTCCATACCGATCCGAGGAACCGCGGATCCCGGAAGATCGCCTCCGCGTAGTTCTTCCCGCCGACGAACTCGTAGTCGGGGCCGACGGAGAGGTCGAAGTTCTGGAACGACAAGTAGAAGGAGTAGACGAGCGGAAACACGATGACGAAGGCGATCAACACCAGCGCGGGCGAGGCGAAGGCCAGAGGCTCCCACTGCTTGCGCTTCATGGCGAGGCCCACCATTCGCATGGTGCCGGAAGAAAAGCATGCCCGGCATGGCCTGTCAAGGCGCGCGGAACCGCGGTAGGATCGCTCGCCTGAGGAGGGCCGCCCATGCCGCGCCGAATCGCCATCCACGCCGGTCACGTGATCGCTTTCGACGGCCGCGGTCATCGCCTGCTGCGCGACGGCGCCGTGATCCTCGACGGCGATCGCATCGTCTCGGTCGGGCCGCGGTCGGCCACGCCCGCCGGGGCCGACGCCGAGATCGTCGAAGCGCGGGACGCGGTCCTCACGCCCGGGCTCATCTCGACCCACGCGCACATCGGCGGCTCGCCGCTCGACCGCTCGTTCATCGAGGACCGCGGCAACCCGCAGTTCTTCTACTCCGGGCTCTTCGAGCTGCTGCCGGTCCGCGGCGCGGCGCAGGACGAGGAGGCGACGCGCGCGTGCGTGGACTTCTCGATGGCCGAGCTGCTGCGCGGCGGCGTGACGACCGTGATGGAGATCGGCGGCGCGAGCGAGTACGTCGCCGCCCGCGCCGGCGATTATGGCCTGCGCGTCTACGTGGGCCAGTCCTTCCGCTCCGGCCGGTGGCTTACGCGCGACGGCCGCCGCGTCGAGTGGGAGTGGGACGAGGAGCAGGGTGGCCGCGGCCTCGCCCGGGCCATCGAGATCCACAAGAAGTACGACGGCGCCCACGGCGATCTGGTGCGCTGCTTCTTCTCGCCGGCGCAGGTCGACACGTGCACGCCCGAGCTGCTGCAGGCCTCCAAGCGCGCCGCCGACGAGCGCGGGCGGCCCTGGCAGCTCCACACCTCGCAGTCCGTGGTCGAGTTCTACGAGATGCTCGGGCGCCACGGCAAGACACCGGTCGCCTGGCTCTCCGATCTCGGCGTCCTCGGGCCCAACGCGATCCTCGGCCACGCGATCGTGATCGGCGGCTCGTCGTGGACGAACTATCCCTCCGGCGACGTCGCGATCATGGCCGACGCCGGCTGCTCGGTCGCGCACGCGGTCTGGGTCTTCGCGCGCCGTGGCGTCGTGATGGAATCGTTCGCGAGCTACCGGCGCGCCGGGGTCAACATGTCGCTCGGCACCGATACGAATCCGCAAAGCGTCATCGAGGCCATGCGGTGGGCGGCGGTCGTGTCGAAGATCGTCGAGCGCAACACCGAGGCGACCACCGCCGCCCACGTGTTCGACGCAGCCACGCTCGGCGGCGCCCGGGCGCTCGGCCGTGACGACCTCGGACGCATCGCGCCGGGCGCGAAGGCGGATCTCGTGCTCTGGAAAGGCGCCTCGTGGGGCATGACGCCGCTGCGCGATCCCGTGAAGAACATCGTCTACAACGCGTCGGTCGAGGACGTCGATCGCGTATGGGTCGACGGCCGGCTCGTCGTCGACGGCGGACGCGTGCGCGCGGCCGACGAGCGCGCGATCCTGGCCGCGGTCCAGGCCGGAGGGGAGCGGATGTGGCCACGCATGGGCCAGTTCGACTGGGCGGGCCGCGGCGCCGACGCCCTCTCCCCCCAAACCTACCCCGAGTGGTAGCCCGCCCTCGAAAAAGGCGAAGCCGAGGACCGACGAACGGAACCGAACGCGGCGCCGATTATCCGCCGACGGCCGACGTCGTCAACGGGTACAGGTGGCAGGCGACGAGCCGTCCGCCCTCTGGAGCCAGCGGGGGCTCGTCGACGCGGCAGCGCGCCATCACGTGCGGGCAGCGGGTGTGGAAGCGACAGCCCGGCGGCGGAGCGAGCGGGCTCGGAATCTCGCCGCTCAGGATGATCTCCTCCCGGCGCTCGCGCGGCGCGAGCGGCAGCGCGGCCGAGAAGAGCGCCTGCGTGTACGGGTGCTTCGGCCGGAGCGCCACCTCGGCGGCGGCGCCGAGCTCGACGATCTGGCCCAGGTACATCACGGCGATCGCGTGGCTCATGTGCGCGACCGCCGCGAGGTCGTGGGCGATGAACAGATAGGCGACGCCGAGCCGGCGCTGGAGATCCTTCAAGAGATTGAGGATCTGCGCGCGGATCGAGACGTCGAGCGCCGAGACCGGCTCGTCGAGTACCACGAGCTTGGGCGAGAGAGCCAGCGCCCGCGCGATCGCGATGCGCTGGCGCTGGCCGCCCGAGAACTCGTGGGGAAAGAGCTCGGCGGCCCGCTCGGGCAGCCCGACGAGATCCAGGAGCGCGAGGACCCGCTTCCGGAGTGTCGACCGGTCCGGCCGCTCGTTGATGACCAGTGGCTCGCCGACGATCGAGCCCACGCGCATCCGCGGATCGAGCGACGCGTACGGGTCCTGGAACACGGCCTGAACGGCGCGGCGATACCGACGGAGCCCGTCCCGCTCCAGCTCCGAGAGCAGCGCGCCGTCGAAGCGGATCGCGCCGCTCGTCGGTGCCTCGACGTTGAGAATCATCCGCGACGTCGTCGTCTTGCCGCAGCCCGATTCGCCGACGAGCCCGAGCGTCGTGCCCGCTTCGATCGTGAACGAGACGGAGTCGACCGCCCGGACCACGCCGGCCGAGCGCCCGAGGAGACCGCGCCGCACGGGAAAGTGCTTGGTGAGCGCCTCCGCCTCGAGGAGCGTCACGCTCGTGCCGGAGCCTCGAGCCAGCACCGGCTCGCGTGCCCGGCCCCGAGCGCGAACTCGGGCGGCTCCTGCGCGCGGCATCGCTCCATCGCGTGCGCGCAGCGCGGCGCGAACGCGCAGCCCGGCGGGAGCGCCGCCAGGTCGGGCGGCTGGCCTTCGATCGCGGTGAGCCACTCCGTCTGGGCTCCGAGGCGCGGCACCGATTCGAGCAGGGCTCGCGTGTACGGATGTCGGGGCACGGCGAAGATCGTCTCGACCGGTCCAGACTCCACGATGCGGCCGGCATACATCACCGCCACGCGGTCGCACATCTTCGCGACGATCCCCAGGTTGTGCGTGACGAAGATCATCGCGAAGTGGTGACGCTCCTGGAGGTCCTTGAGCAGGCGAAGGTACTGGGCCTGGATGGTGAGATCGAGGCTGGTCGTCGGCTCGTCGGCGATCAGGAGCCGCGGCGGCGCCGAGATGGCCATGGCGCCGACGACGCGCTGGCGCATGCCGCCCGACAGCTGATGGGGAAACGCGCGCAGGCGCGCCGCCGGCGACGAGATCCCGACGGCCGCGAGCAGCTCGACCGCGCGGCTCGCCAGCGCCTTGCCCGAGAGGCCGTGATAGCTCGCCAGGGGCTCACGAACCTGCATGCCGATGGAGAACACCGGGTTCAGGCTGCTCATCGGGTCCTGCAGGATCATCGCCACGTGCTTGCCGCGGAGCCGCTGCATCTCGCGCGCGCTTTTCGTCAAGAGATCGTCGCCGTCGAGCAGGACCTGGCCGCCCAGGATGCGCGCCGCCGGGCGCGGCGTGAGCCGCAAGATCGAGAGGCACGTCATGCTCTTGCCCGAGCCCGATTCGCCGACCAGGCCGAGCGTCTGGCCCTCGCCCACCGCGAAGGACACGCCGTCCACCGCCTTGATCGTGCCCCAGCGGGTCACGAGGTGAGTTCTCAGGTCGCGGACGTCGATGACGGGCACGCTCATGCGAGCCGCGCCGCCCCGAGGCCACGCCAGAGATGGGCGAGCGGGTCGAGCCCGAGCGCGAGCCGCGCCAGGACGTCGCCGACGGTCGGGACCAGCGCGAACCCGTGACCGGAGAAGCCCGCGGCGACCAGCAGCCCCTCGACCCCCGGCACGGGACCGAGCACGGGGAGATCGTCCGGCGCGAATGCTTCGATGCCCGCCCAGCTCCGGGCGACCGTGCGCGCGGCGAGCGGCGGATAGACGGTGCGCGCAACCTCGAGACTTCCGCGGATGCTGTCGTCCAGCACCTCCCAGTGGTTCACGGCCTCGTCGGGCACGCGCGCGGGCCAGCCGCCGCCGATGAGATAGGCGCCGTCGGCCAGCTGCTTCAGGCTGAGCGGCCGGCCGAAACAGCCGACGACCGGTGTGAGGCTCGCGGGCGCCGCGTCGGTCAGGAGCATCTGGAGGCCGCGGCCGCGAAGGGGAAGTCTGACGCCGATCTTCTCGAGCAGCGGCACGCTCCACGCGCCGGCCGCCACGAGCGCCGCGTCACACGGTTGGCGCGCGCCGTCGCTCCGCACGACGCCCACGACGCGCGAGCCCTCGACGACGAGCGCGGCGGCGCCGACGCCCTCGTCGATGCGCGCGCCCACCCGTCGAGCGGCGGAGGCCCAGGCCTGGACCGTGGCGACGGCCTCCGCCTGGCCGTCGATCGGACAGTGGACGCCGCCCCGACACTCGGGCGAGAGACCGGGCGCCAGGCGATGCGCGGCCGCGGCATCGACGAGCTGCACCGGGACGCCGTCGGCGCGCTGCTCGCCGACCGAGGCGCTGGCCTCGGCCCAGCCCGACTCGTCGAGGGCGATTCTCAGACCGCCGCCGCGGCGATAGCCGGTCGGCGCTTCGAGCTCGCGATCGAGGTCGGGCCAGCGGCCGAGACTCTCGAGCGCCATCGCGCGCTCGGCCGGGTCGCGGCCCATCACGCGAACGCCGGCCGCGCTGGCGCTCGATGCGGCGTCACCGATCCGCGCGCGCTCGAGCACGAGGACACGCGCGCGCCGATCGGCGCGGCGCAGATGGAAGGCCGCGCTGAGCCCCATCAGCCCACCGCCGACGATGACGACCGTGCGGGCGCTCGATTCCATTCCCCCGCTCAGAGCTGACGGAGCTTCGGGTCGAGCGTGTCGCGCAGCCAGTCGCCGAGCAGGTTGAAGGCGAGCACCACGAGCAGAATGGCGAGCCCGGGGAAGAACGAGACCCACCAGGCGCTGGTGACGAAGTCGCGGCCCTCGGCGATCATCGAGCCCCACGCCGGGGTCGGCGGTGGGATCCCGGCGCCGAGGAACGACAACGACGCTTCCACGATGATGACGTAGCCCACCTGGAGCGTGGTCAGCACCACGAGCGTGTTCAAGGTGTTCGGAAACAGGTGCCGGAGGATGATGCGCGCGGCCGAAGCGCCCGCAATGCGCGCCTGCGTGATGAAGTCGAGCTCCATCAGGGTCAGCACCTGCCCGCGGATCACGCGCGCGTAGCGCGCCCAGAGAATCACCGCGATCGCGACCACGACGTTCAGGAAGCTCGGCCCCACTGTGACCGCGAGGATCAGCGCGAGCAGGATCACCGGGAACGACATCGTCGCGTCGGTGACCCGCATCAGCACCGTGTCCACGCGGCCGCCGTAAAAGCCGGCGACCAGGCCCACCCCGGCGCCCACCGCGGTCGCCAGCAGCACGGTGAGCACCCCGGCCGTGAGCGACACGCGCGAGCCCCAGATGATCCGCGACAGCAGATCGCGCCCGAGCCGATCGGTGCCCAGCAGGTGCTTCGCCGTGCCGCGCTCGTCCCACACCGGCGGTGTGAACCGCTGCCGCAGGGTCTGCTCCTCCGGATCGGCGGGGCTCAGCACGTTGGCGAACACCGCCGCCACGACGAAGACCGCGATGATGGTGAGCGACACCACCGGCAACCGCTGCCCGCGCAATCGGCTTCGCCGCCGCGCCGGCACCGCAATTGCCGCCGCAACTTGCCCGCCGGACTCAGCCGCCACTCGAGCTCTCCGTTCGAGCGCCGGCTTCGCCAGCGCCATCGAATCCTGGGGGAGGCTCGGAGGGGGCCCTAGAGGCCCGCTTCGATTGCCTAGCGCGCATAGCGGATGCGCGGGTCGATGAGCGCGTAGAGACAGTCGACCGAGAGGTTCACCACCGCGACGATCGCGGCGGTGGCGAGCACCACGGCCTGGATCACCGGGAAGTCGCGCGACGCGATCGCCTCGTACGCGAGCCGGCCCAGACCGGGCCACGCGAACACGGTCTCGACGACGATCGCGGTCGTGACCAGGATCGAGAAGTAGATCCCGGCGAACGTCACGACCGGGATCAGCGCGTTCTTGAGCGCGTGCACCCACACCACCCGCGACTCGACCACGCCCTTGACGCGCGCCAGCTTCACGTACTCCGAGTCGAGCACCTCGAGCATGCCCGAGCGCAAGAGCCGCATCATCCCGGCCACGACGAACCAGCCGAGCGTGAAGCCGGGCAGGACGTAGCTGGCGAGTCCGTCGATGCCGCCGGCGGGCAGCCACTGCAGGCGCCCGGCCACGAGCTCGATCAGCACGATCGCCACCCAGAACGTCGGCAGGGATTGGCCGAGCACCGCGATCACCTGGGCGGCGCGATCGATCCCCGTCCCCTTCCGCACCGCCGCCAGCACGCCCAGCGGAAACGCCAGCAAGACACTCACCGTCATCGCGAACGCCGCGAGGCGCAGCGAGTTGGGCAGCCGCTGGGCGATCAGCTCGCCGACGGGGCGACGCGCGCGAAGGGACGTGCCGAAATCACCGGTGAGCGCGCGGCCGACGAACGAGAGGTACTGCGCGACGTACGGCCGGTCGAGACCCAGATACTTCCGGGCGTTCGCGTAGTCTTCCTCGCTGGCGGACATCGGCAGAATCAGATGAAGCGGATCGCCGGTGGCCCGGGCCAGCACGAACACGACCACCGAGAGGATGGCCAGGGCCGCCAGCGATTGGAGGAGGCGCGAGAAGACGAACCGCGCCACGCCCGCTCAGCGCTTCGACGAGGCGAGCTCGTCGATGAAGAAGTCGTACATCACGGTCCCCGGATTCCACTTGCCGAGCGTCTTCGACGCCGCGTACGGCGAATGCAGGTAGACCACCGGCAGGCCGTAGTGCTCGCTCCGGAGCCGCGTGTAGACGTTGCGCATCAACGTCCCGATCTTCTCCTTGTCGGTCTGCCGCATGACCTGCTCGATCATGCCGTCGATCTCGGGATCGTTCACGGTGTCGCCCGCCTTCGACTTCGTGTACGCCTGCTTCTCGAGGAAGGCGTAGGCGCCGATCCAGTCTCGGTTGGCGACGTTGTAGTAGCCGAACGCGCCGGGGGTGGCGCGGTCGAACCAGTTCTTCCGGAACGCCGGATAGTCGACGGGGACCAGCTTCGGCTGGACGCCGATCTTCTGCCAGTAGCCGGCCACGGCCTCGGCGAACGCCTTGCCCTCGGGCAGCCCGGGGAGCTGAAAGGCGTGCATCATGAGCGGGAATCCGTTGGCGAACCCGGCTTCGGCGAGCAGCTTCTTGGCGCGCGCCGGATCGTAGGCGTAGTGCATGTCCGGCGTCACCTTGAAGCCGATGTCGCGATACGCCCACGTGAGCGCCAGCGGCACGTACGCCGGATCGGCGTAGCCGGCGAAGATCGACTGGGCGATCTCGTTACGGTCGATCGCGATGTTCAGCGCCTCGCGCACGCGCTTGTCCTTGGTCGGCTGGCCGTCGCGCGGCAGGATCCACCAGGCCGTCAGGATGGCCTCTTCTCTCCGGAAGTGGATCGGGAACGATTCGCGCTCGAGCTCCTTGACCCGATCCCGGCTCACGTCGGCGATGTCGACCTCGCCGCGACGCAGGAGCGCGATGCGCGTCGTCTCCTCCGGCACGAGCTTGAAGGTGACGGTCTTGAAGCGGGGCACGCCGATGCGCCAGTGGTTGTCGACGGCGGCGAGCTTGATGTGCGAGCCGGTGACCTGCTCCACGAACTTGTATGGCCCGCTGCCCACCGGCTTCTGCGCGAACGCGTCGTCGCCGACGGCCTCGAGATACTTCTTCGGCAAGATCATGCCTTCGGTCGACAGCGAGCGGGACAGATAGGTCGGAATGATCAAGGTCGGATCCTTGGTGACGATGACGATCCGATCGGGCGCCGGCGTCTCGATGTCGGCGATGAGCGTGCGCAGCGGTCCGGCGTAGCCGGTGGTCGAGCGCTTGCCGATCGCACGCTGCAGGCTGAATTTGACGTCCTCGGACGTCGCCTCCTCGCCGGTGTGAAACTTGACGCCCTTGCGGAGATAGAACGTCCAGCGCTTGTGATCGGCCGACGTCTCCCACCGGGTCGCGAGCCCCGAATCTTTCGAGAGCTGGCCGTCGGGGGTCACGCCGACCAGGTAATCGAACATGAGCGACATGTAGTACTTCACGACGTGGCCGCCCAGGACCGGATCGAGCACCTCCGTCGAGAAACTGGAGAGCGCGATGGTCAGATCCGACTTGCCCTGCGCGGCGGTCGGGCCGGCCAGGACGACGACCAGCAACAGCGTCGCCAGAAGTGCGAGAGAGAGCTTCATGCTGAGCTCCTTTTTTGTCCAGCGGTATCGGGAACGTACGTCGCCGGCTCGAAACGCGGCGATGGTAGCATGGGGGACGTCATGGCCGAACTCACCCTGCGGCAAGCCACGACGATCGTCGAGGCATCGCTCCAGAAGGGCCGGGAAACCAGCTGCGCGCCGCTGGCCGTCGCGGTCCTCGACGCGGGCGGACACTTGAAGGCGTTCGGCCGCGAAGACGGCGCCGGGATCATTCGGCCGCAGATCGCGATCGGCAAGGCCTGGGGCGCCCTCGGGATGGGCATCGGCTCGCGGGCGCTGGCGCGTCGCGTGGCGGAGCAGCCCCAGCAGCAGGCCTTCTTTTCCGCGCTCAACGCGATGTCCGAGGGCCGCGTCGTGCCGGCCCCGGGCGGCGTGCTCATCCGCGACGCCGGCGGTGCGGTGATCGGCGCCGTCGGGATCTCCGGCGACGTGTCGGACAAGGACGAAGCGTGCGCGCTGGCCGGGATCGCCGCGGCCGGCCTCAGCGCCGACACCGGCTAGGCCACCCTCCTAACGCCCTAACGCCCCGATCTCGCCGTCGGTTTTCCCGGTGAACAACTGGGGGATATTGTGGACAACTTCGCGGTTGACAGCTGCGGTGTTTCCAGATTACCAAACGCCGATGCACGACAC
>CAYVHH010000609.1:0-9164 GCA_964450175.1 uncultured bacterium
GACGGGGCGCGCGTCGGCGCCGACGCGCGCGTCGAGGGCGCGATCCTGTGGGAGCGGGTGGAGGTCGGCGCCGGGGCCGAGCTCCGGGACTGCGTCATCGGCGCGGACGTGAAGATCGGCGAGGGCGCGCGCGTGGGGCCCGAGGTGGTTCTTGCGTCGGGGACGATCGTCCCCGAGCGCGCCATCCTCACCCGCTGAGACACCGACCGTGCCCACGCCGGGGCCCCGATGCCGCGTGTTAGACTGAGCCGATGGTCCTGAGTCGCATCCGCAATTTCTCGATCGTCGCCCACATCGATCACGGCAAATCGACACTCGCGGATCGGCTCCTGTCCCTTACCGGGACGATGGACGCCAAGAAGGCCGTCGATCAGGTGCTGGACTCGATGGATCTCGAGCGCGAGCGCGGAATCACGATCAAGGCGCACACGGTGCGGCTGCTCTATCGGGCGCGCGACGGCCAGGAGTACACGCTCAATCTCATCGACACGCCGGGCCACGTCGACTTTTCGTACGAGGTGTCGCGGGCACTGGCGGCCTGCGAGGGCGCCGTGCTCATCATCGACGCCGCGCAGGGGATCGAGGCGCAGACCCTGGCGAACTTCTACCTGGCCAGCGACGCGAACCTCGCGATCATCCCGGTCATCAACAAGATCGACCTGCCGGCGGCCGACGTCGAGAGCACGCGCAACCAGATCACCGAGACGCTCGACCTCGACGGCAGCGAGGCGCTCGCGATCTCGGCCAAGCACGGCACCGGCGTCCCGGACGTGCTCGAGGCGATCGTCGCTCGCGTGCCGCCACCCCAGGGCGATCCGGACGCGCCGCTCAAGGCGCTCGTCTTCGACTCGTTCTACGACTCCTATCAGGGCGTCGTGGTCTACGTGCGCCTCACCGACGGCCGGGTGCGGCCGGGGACGCGCATCCTCCTCATGTCGAACGGCCGCTCGTACGACGTGCAGCAGGTCGGCGTCTTCAGCCCGGACATGCGGCCGGTCGAGGAGCTGTCGGCCGGGCAGGTCGGGTACATCACCGCGTCGATCAAGCGGGTGGCCGACGCGAAGGTCGGCGAAACGATCACCGAGACGGCCCGGCCCACCGCGGCGCCGTTCCCGGGCTACCGCGACGCCAAGCCCATGGTCTTCGCGGGCCTCTATTCGATCGAAGACACGGAGTACGAGGCGCTCCGCGACGCGCTCGAGAAGCTTCGCCTCAACGATCCGGCCTTCACCTACGAGCCCGAGACCTCACTGGCGCTGGGCTACGGCTTCCGCTGCGGGTTCCTCGGCATGCTGCACATGGAGATCGTCCAGGAGCGGCTCGAGCGCGAGTTCGACCTCTCGCTGATCGTGACGGCGCCGAGCGTGCAATACAAGGTGCTCACGACCGCGGGCGAGGTGCTCGACATCGACAACCCGTCGAAGCTCCCGAGCCCCGACCGGATCGAGCAGATGGAGGAGCCGTACGTGAAGGCCTCGGTCTTCGTGCCGACCGAATTCATGACGGCCATCTACAAGCTGGCTCAGGAAAAGCGCGGTGAGCACCGCTCGCTCGAGTACCACGGCAAGCGCGTCCACATCCAGTTCGACTTCCCGCTCGCGGAGATCGTCGTCGACTTCTACGACCGGCTCAAGTCGATCTCGAAAGGCTACGCGTCGTTCGACTACGAGCTCTCCGAGTTCCGCCCGTCGGACCTCGTCAAGCTCGACATCTTGCTGAACGGCGACCCGGTCGACGCGCTCTCGATCATCGTGCACCGCGACAAGGCATACGAGAAGGGCAAGGCGCTCGCCGAGAAGCTGCGCGCGGTGATCCCGCGCCAGCTCTTCGAGGTCGCGATCCAGGCGGCCATCGGCAGCCGGGTCATTGCCCGCGAAACGGTCAAGGCCATGGGCAAGAACGTGACGGCGAAGTGCTACGGGGGCGACATCACGCGTAAGCGGAAGCTCTTGGAGCGCCAGAAGGAAGGAAAGAAGCGGATGAAGCAGGTCGGAAAGGTGGAGGTCCCACAGGAAGCGTTCCTTTCCGTGCTCAAGAGCTGACCATGGACGAGAGGAAGATCGAGATCGAAGCCCACCCTGCGCTCCCGGCCGAAGCGGTCGAGCCGAAGCGTCGCCGGAAATCGATCGTCCGCGAGTACGCCGAGGCGATCGCCATCGCCGTGCTGCTGGCGCTCGTCATCCGGTCGCTCGTGGTGCAAGCGTTCACGATCCCGTCCGGCTCGATGATGGACACGTTGCTGGTCGGCGACTACATCCTGGTCAACAAGTTCCTGTACGGCCCCGAGCTGCCGCTGACCGAGCTGCACTTGCCGGCGCTGCGCGATCCGCATCGGGGCGACATCATCGTGTTCAAGTACCCGCAGGACGAGAAGCGCGACTTCATCAAGCGCATCGTCGCGACGGCCGGCGAGCGCGTGCAGGTCCGCGGTCATCAAGTGCTGGTCAACGGCAAGCCGCTCCGCGAGCCGTACACGAAGTTCGCCGACTCCGGGGTGCGCGGCGGCGACGCCTACTGCGGGTACGCCTACGGCTGCGAGCCGACGATCGTCCCGCCCGACTCGTATTTCGTGATGGGCGACAACCGCGACAACTCGCAGGACAGCCGCTACTGGGGCTTCGTCAAGCGCGACAAGATCAAAGGCAAGGCCTTCCTCATCTACTGGTCGTGGGATGGGGACCGGCACTGGCTCCGCTGGTGGCGGCTCGCGAACTATATCCCGTAGCACCGGTGGCGGTTCCGCCGAGCTGGTCGCGCGAACACGCTGTTGTTGTAGCGGGGGCCGTGAGGCCGGCTTCCATCGAGGGTGGCCTGAAACAGGCGCGACCTGGCTCCGCATCTGCGGACAACCGTCAGGTGCGATACGGCTCCGGGTCCGCGGACAACCCTGAGATGCAACGCGGCTCCGCATCTGCGGACAACCCGACAGGTTCGACCGATCTGGTGCGTTCATCCGCGCTGGCCGACAATCCGCCGCAGGCGCGGGAGCTCGGATTCTACGTGCACGTCCCGTTTTGCGCGAAGCGGTGCGGGTACTGCAGCTTCAACACCGCGCCGCTCGAGGACGGCGCGATGGCGAGCTACCTCGCAGCGCTTCATCGCGAGATCGACCTGCTCGGGGCCGTGCCGTGGTCGCCGCACGTGCGGCTCTCGACGATCTTCCTCGGCGGCGGCACGCCGTCGCTCCTGGCCGTCGATGACATGGCCGCGATGCTCGACCGGATTGGCTCCCGATTCGACGTCGCCGCCGATGCCGAGATCACGGTCGAGTGCAATCCCGAGAGCGTCACGCGCGACAAGCTTGCCGGATACCGCGCCGCCGGCGTCAACCGGCTGAGCCTGGGCGTGCAGTCGCTGGACGACTCGATCCTCCCGCGGCTCGGTCGACTTCACGATGCGCACGGCGCCCGCGCGGCCTTCGAGGCCGCCCGTGACGCCGGCTGTCACAACCTGAGCGTCGATCTCATGTACGGCTTGCCGGGGCTCGACGTCGACGGCTGGACTCGAGCCGTGGAAGCGGTCCTCGACTGGAAGCCCGACCATCTCTCGGCCTACGGCCTGACCCTCGATGCCGGCAGCCTCTGGGGCGCCGCCGGCGTCGAGGGCATCCCGCCGGAAGATACGCAGATCGATCAGTACTGGCGCCTCGCCCGCGCCGCCGCGACACGCGGCCTCGAGCACTACGAGATTTCCAATTACGCCCAGCCCGGCTTTCGCTCGCGCCACAATCAGATCTATTGGCACGCGGCCGAGTACCTCGCGGCCGGGCCCGGCGCGTGCGGATTCGTGGGCCGGATGCGCTACGCGAACGTCAAGTCGACGCCGCGATACTGCGAGACGCTCGCCGGCGGCGAGCTCCCCGTGGCGTCCTCCGAGCACCTGACCGAGCGGCAGCGGCTGGCCGAGCAGCTCCTCCTCGGCCTGCGAACCGTCGACGGCATCCCGGCCGCGTGGCTCGAGTCGCGGCTCGACGGCGACTCGCGCCTGCGTCGCCTGGTCGACGAGTGGCGCGCGCGCGCGCTCCTGGTCGACGCCGGCGGCCACGTTCGGCTGACCGAAGCCGGGTTCCTCGTGTCCGACGCGCTCTTCGTCGAATTGTTATAATTCCGTCTGATGGATGCGCGACATCGCGAGGTGCTCGTAGCGGTCATCCGTGAGTACGTCGACTCGACCGAGCCGGTCGGCTCGCGGGTTCTGGCGCGACGGCACTTCCCGACCCTCTCGGCGGCGACGCTCCGGAACGTCATGGCCGACCTCGAGGAGATGGGCTATCTCGTCCAGCCCCACACGAGCGCCGGGCGAGTGCCGACCGACAAAGCGTACCGGTTCTACGTCGAGTCCTTCCCGCCGCCGAGCTCGACGGTCGCGCGAGCCGGCGACACCCTGCCGCAGCGGCGCTCGGGGATCGACGGGTTCATGGAACGGACCTCCTCGCACCTGTCGACCGCGACGAAGCTGACCGGCCTGCTGCTGGCGCCGCCGCTCAAGCAGACGACCCTCGCGCGCGTCGACTTGATCCCGCTCGAGGACGATCGCGCCCTCGCGGTGCTCGTGACCGACGCGGGCTGGGTCACCGCGCGCGCCGTGACACTCGATCCGCCGCTCGGCCACGACGAGGTGCGCGCGATCGGACGCGAGCTGCACCGGCGCTACAGCGGCCGCACGGTGCAAGACGTCGTCGACATGGAGACGGAGCCGCGTGATCCGCTCGACACGCTGCACACGCGAGCCCGAGCCGTCGTCGAGCAGATCGTCACCGTGCTGCGCGGGCGCACGCTCTACGTCAGCGGCGCGATCAACATGCTGGACCATCCGGAATTCCTGAATCTCGAGACGACGCGGGTGCTGCTCCGCACGTTCGAGCAGAAGGAGCGGCTCGCGGACCTGATGACGGAGCTCGCCGGCAGCGAAGGGGTGAACGTGACGATCGGCGACGAGAACCCGGTCGCCGAGATGCGCGAGTGCACGTTGATCACGTCGACCTATACCTATCGTGACCAGGTCATCGGGATCCTCGGCGTCGTGGGGCCGCGACGGCTGCCGTATCCCGAGGTTATCTCGATCGTCAACGAGACCGCTCGCCACGTCACCGACGCTCTTTCTCGCGTGCGCCAAGACCTTTACCTGCCGTCCTAGCGCTCGAGGCGGCGAGGGGACGCCTTCGGGGCATGCGGGGCCTCCCGGGATCTGACGGCCGACTTCGCCGTGAGTCAGGCGGGACTTCTGCGTGCGAGCGACGCTGCCTACACAGATCCCGGGAGGCCCCGCATGCCCCGAAGCCGTCCCCCCGCCGGTATAGCGCTGGGGCGCTGCTATAATTCATCTGTTATGGATGAGTCGAAAGTGCGGAACCCCGACCCTCTCGAGTCCTCTCCGTCTGGGACCGAAACGGTGGAGGAGCTTCGCAAGCAGGTCGAGGAGAAGCAGGATCGGTTGCTGCGGGCGCTGGCGGAGGCCGAGAATTTCAAGCGGCGGACGCAGCGGGAGCGCGACGAGTCGGTCCGGTACGCGAACGAATCGCTGCTGCGTGATCTCATCCCCGTGCTCGACAATCTCGAACGGGCGCTCGGGGCGGCGCGGGCCGCCGGCGGCGCCGAGAGCGTCGTGGGCGGCGTCGAGCTGATCCAGCGCGAACTCCTCAAGGTGCTGGAGCGGGCCGGCGTCACCCGCTACTCCGCGCTCGGCCAGCCGTTCGACCCCACCCGTCACGAGGCGATCGCGCGCGTCGTGAGCGTGGACGCGAAGCCCGGCACCGTGGTCGGCGAGACGATGCCCGGCTATCTGCTGCACAACCGCGTGCTCCGTGCCGCGCTCGTGTCCGTCGCCGCCGCGCCGGACGAGGACAGCTGAGCCCGGTGGCGCACGACTATTACGAGGTGCTCGGCGTCGCGCGCACCGCCGGCGAGGCCGAGATCAAGAAGGCCTACCGCCAGCTCGCGATGCAGTTTCACCCCGACCGTAACCGCGGCAACAAAGAGGCCGAGGAGCGGTTCAAAGAGGTGAACGAGGCCTACGCCGTCCTGTCCGATCCCGACAAGCGCGCCCACTTCGACCGCTTCGGCACCGCCGCGCCCGGTGGCGGTCCCGGATTCGGCGACACGGGATTCGGAACGCTCTTCGAGGACATCTTCGAGAACTTCTTCTCCGGCGGCGGACGCGGGCGTGGATCCCGAGCCGCGCGCGGCGAAGATCTCCAGTACGAGCTGAAGATCACCCTCGAGGATGCCGCCGCCGGGCTCGAGACGAAGATCCAGATTCCCCGCCTGGAGACCTGCGAGGCGTGCTCCGGAGCCGGCGTCGAGGCCGGAAGCCGTCTGGAAACCTGCGACATGTGCCGTGGCGCCGGCGAGGTTCGCCGCAATCACGGCTTCCTGACCGTGGCCCAGACCTGCCCCAAGTGCCGCGGCGCCGGTCAGCTCAATCGCTCCCCGTGCAAGGAGTGCCGGGGTGAGGGCCGGCGCCGGGCCGAGCGGCTGCTGGCCGTGAAGATCCCCGCGGGCATCGAGGACCGGATGCAGCTTCGCATGAGCGGCGAAGGCTCCGGCGGCCTCGGCGGCGGCCCATCCGGGGATCTCTACGTGCTCGTCCGGGTCCGCGAGCACGACATCTTCGCCCGCCAGGGCGCCGATTTGGTCTGCGACCTGCCGCTGTCGTTCACCAATCTGGCGCTGGGCCACGAGGTCGAGGTGCCCATCCTGGGCGGCGTGACCAAGCTCAAGGTGCCCGCCGGCACGCAGCCGAACGAGGTGCTGCGAATCCGCGGCAAGGGCATGCCGCATCTGCGTCAGCGCGGGCACGGCGACGCCTGCTATCGCGTCGTGCTCGAGGTACCGCAGAAGCTCAACGCGCGGCAGCGAGAGGCGCTCGCGAGCTTCGAAGCGGCGTCGAAGGACGAACGCGGCCCGCTGGCGTCGGCGTTCATCGAGCGAGTGAAGAAGCTCCTCGGCTAGTCGATGGCATCCTCGATTCACAGTCGCGCCTCGGCCGGCGGGGCGCCAGGCCCGCGAGGGCCGGCGGCGCGCGCCGCCGGCTACTGGGAGCTCACCGTCGGCGTGCCCGGCGACCTCTCCGAAGGGCTGACCAACCTCGCGTGGGAGCTCGGCGCCCTGGGCGTGGTCGAGGAAGAGCGGCCCGGCAGCGGCGCCACGCTTCGCGCGTTCTTCCCGGAGACCGTCGCGGCCGCCACCCTCGAGGAGAGCGTGCGGCAATACCTCGACGGCCTGCGCGAGCTCGGCTTCGGGCCCGCGCGCGACCTTTGCGTCGCGGCGCTCGCCGACGAGAACTGGGCCGAGGCGTGGCGCGCCCACTTCACGCCCCGGTCGGTCGGCCGCCGACTGTTGATCGTCCCGCCGTGGGAGGGGCACGCCGCCGACGGGCGGCTCGTGATCACGATCGAGCCCGGGCGCGCCTTCGGGACGGGCCATCATGGGACCACCGCCGGATGCCTCGAGGCCATCGAGGCGGTCGTCGAGCGCGACCATCCCGCGCGCATGATCGACGTCGGGACCGGATCGGGAATCCTCGCGATCGCGGCCGCGCGGCTCGGCGTCGGCGCCGTGCTCGCGGTGGACGACGACCCCGACGCCGTGGCCTGCGCGATGGCAAACGCCGCCCGCAATCACGTCTCCGACCGGGTGCGCTGCGTGCTGGCGGACGCGGCGGCGCTCCGCGAGCCGCGGGTTCCGTTGCTCGTTGCGAATATATTGTCGGCCGCCCATCGACGACTCGCGGAGCAGTATCGGCGCTCGCTGGCCGCGGGCGGAACGTTGCTCCTGGGCGGCATCCTCGACGCGGAGGCGACGGACGTCGTCGCGGCGCTGGCCGATCACGAGCTCGCCCACCGCACGTCGTGGTCGGTCGAAGGCTGGACCACGCTCGAGCTCCGTGCGCCGATTCACGATCGCGCCTGAGCGGGTCCGCGACGGCCGCGTCTTCTTCGACCGCGACGAATCGCGTCATCTCGCGCGTGTCCTCCGGCTCCGATCCGGCGATACGGTGCTCGCCGCCGACGGCTTCGGCCGTGAGTACACCGTACGGCTCGAGACGATCGGCGAGGAGGCGACCGGGACGGTCCTCGACGTCGGCACCAGCGATCACGAGTCCCCCCTTCGCATCACCCTCATCCAGGCGGTTCCCAAGGGCGACAAGATGGAGTCGATCGTGCGCGCCTCGACCGAGCTCGGCGTGACGCGCATCGTTCCGGTGCTGACGGCCCGGACCATCGTTACGCTCGAGCCCGGCCGCTGGCGGGATCGCGCCCGGCGCTGGCAGCGGATCGCAAAGGAAGCGGCCAAGCAATGCGGTCGCGCCGTCGTCCCTCCGGTCGAGGTGCCGCGGCCGCTCGAAGCGGCACTCGAGCTCGGCGAGGACGCGGACCTCCGGCTCTGCCTGTGGGAGGGCGTCGCTGGCACCGCCGGCGGGGAGGCTGGGAGGGAGGCTCGCTTGCTCGGAACTACACTCGCCGCGCGCCTGCCCCCCAGCCTCCCCGCCGGCCCCCGAGTTGCCCTGCTCATAGGTCCGGAGGGTGGACTCACATGGGACGAGGTCCAGGGCGTGCGCGCGCGGGGGTGGATGGTCGTGGGGGTCGGCCCACGGATCTTGCGAACCGAGACGGCGGGCCCGGCGATTGTTGCCGTGCTGCAGGCACGGTTCGGTGATCTCGGGGGCGGCGGTTGAGCTCGAGCGATGGCGGGTGGGAGCACTTCGAGACGGCGGCAGATGTCGGCGTCCACGCCTGGGGCGGGACGCGTGCGCAGGCGTTCGCGCAGGCGGCGCTGGGAGTGTTCGCGCTGATCGTGACGCCCGAGGAGGTCGCCGAGCACGAGCATCGCGAGGTTCGCGCGCAGGCGGACTCGCCCGAGCGGCTGCTGGTCGCCTGGATCAACGAGTGTCTCTACGTCCACGAGATCGAAGGCTTCGTGGTGCGCCGCGTCGAGGTCGATGCGTGTACGGAGACGGTGGTCCACGGTGTGCTGCACGGCGAGGAGATCGACCTCGCCCGTCACCGGCCCGGGACCGTCGTCAAGGCCGCGACGCTCCGCCAGGTGTTGGTAACCCAGTCCGTCGGCCATCACGAGAACCGCGCCGACGATCCAGCCGATCATCGCCTGCGGGCCGTTCATGGCTTTGATCGCCAGCGGGATGGTGATGAACGGCCCGATCCC
>CAYVHH010000610.1:0-22836 GCA_964450175.1 uncultured bacterium
GGTGCCGAGACTGATCTCGGGCGGATCCGCCTGCTCGGCGGCGTCCTTGCCTTCCTGGAAGATGCGGAGCAGATCGTCGCCGACCAGCACCGCCGAGCGCACCGTGGAATCCTCGCCGCTCGCGACCACCGAGCCGAGCGCGAGGGCCGCGGCCAGCGCGAGCGCGGCCGGCGTCACCACGAAGGACAGGATCTCTCGCCACGTCATGCCCCCTGCCGGGGCAATCCCCCTGCCAGGTGGCGGAGGCGGCTTAGATCATTGAAAACGCTCGGGCTCACGCGGTCCGGCCGTACCGGCCGGGGTGTCAGCCTGACGACACCGAGCCGGCTCTCCGACCCGTTTTGTCATTTTCGGAACTTCTTGAAATCGACGGGCCGCTTCTCGACGAACGCATTCCGGCCTTCCATCGCCTCGTCGGTCTGGTAGTAGAGCCCGAGCGCGGTGCTCGCGAACTGCGCCACGCCGGCTCGCGGCTCGGAATCGATGTTGAAGGACTGCTTGGCGAGCGCCAGGGCCGTCGGGCTCTTGTCGAGGAGCTCGGCGCACCACTTTTCCACCTCGGCGCGGAGATCCTTCAGCGGGACCACCTTGTTGACGAGCCCCATCGCGAGCGCATCCTGCGCCGAGTACTGGCGGCAGAGATACCAGATCTCGCGCGCCTTCTTCTCGCCCACCACGCGCGCGAGAAAGCCGGTGCCGTGGCCGGCGTCGACGCTGCCGACGCGCGGCCCGGTCTGGCCGAAGATCGCGTTCTCGGACGCGATCGAGAGATCGCACAGCACGTGCAGCACGTGGCCGCCGCCGACCGCGAAGCCGTTGACCATCGCGATGACCGGCTTCGGAATGTGACGGATCGCGCTGTGCAGCGCCTCGACATCCATCGGTCGCTGGCTCGCCGCGCCGGCCGCTCCCGGCGCGTAGCCGCCCTGGCCCCGTTCCTTCTGATCACCGCCGGAACAGAAGGCCTTGTCACCGGCGCCGGTGAGCACGACCACGCCGATCGCCGGGTCCCAGCGCGCGTCCAGGAACGCGTCGGTCAGCTCGGCGACCGTCGTCGTGCGGAACGCGTTGCGGACCTCGGGCCGGTTGATGGTGATCCACGCGACGCCGCTCTTCTTCTCGTAGAGGATGTCCGTGTACGCCATGGGGTCTCCCACTCACCGGTGCTCCGGCGGATAGAAGCTCGCCTCGCGCTTCTGGCGCCAGGCCCGGTTGGCCTCGTCCATCTCCCACGACGCGGCGCAGTCGCCCTGGGCCCGCAGCACGTCTTCCAGGATCGTGCGCGGGTCGTGGTGGAACGAGGCGTGGAGCAAGCGCTTGGTGTGGGCGGTCGCGGTGGGGCCTGCCCTGCGCGCCTTCTCGACGATCGACGCGAGCGTCCGGTCGAGGTCGGCCGGCGCGCATACCCAGTTGACCAGGCCCATGGCGCGGGCCTCGGCCGGGCTCACGTGATCGTTCAGGAGCGCCAGCTCCTTGGCGCGTCCCACGCCGATCACCCGCGCGAGCCGCAGCACCGCGCCGTCGGGCACGAGACCGTGGCGCGTGGCGCCGAGGCCGATCACGGCGTCGTCGGTGGCCAGGCGAAGGTCGCAGCCGAGCGCCAGCTGCAGACCGCCGCCGATCGAGTACCCGTGCAGGACGGCGAGCGTGATCTTCGGCATGTCCTCGAGGCAGTCGAGCGCGCGGTTCCAGTGCCGGAAGAACGCCTCGCCGATCGTGCCCGCCGCGAGCGCGGTCCGATCCATGCCCGAGCAGAACGCCCGCCCGGCACCACGCACGACCACCAGCATCACGCGCGTGTCGGCGGCGGCCGTCTCGGCGTGATCGGCGAGCGCGCTCGCCAGCTCCGTGGATAGCGCGTTGAGCACGGCCGGCCGGCTCAGCGTGATCCAGCCGACTCCGTCTCGCGCTTCGTAGGCGACCGGTGATTCGGTCATCGAGAAGCTCCGCCGCGTCCCGCGGCCCGCCCACGACGCCGATACGACGAATTGTCGATGCGACTCACGAAGTTGTACGATCACCGCGTGCCGGTGGAATGTCAAGGCCGCCCGGCCATTGAGGCAGTGCGCAGCCGCAGCGCGAAGCGCGAGGCGCGCCTGTAAAGGCCGTGCGCAGCCGCAGCGCGAATGCGCGAGGCGCGCCTGTAAAAGCCGTGCGCAGCCGCAGCGCGAAGCGCGAGGCGCGCCTGCAAAAAGGAGCTATCGCCCATGCCCGTGACCACGCGTCGTCGATTCCTCACGACCGCCCTCGCGACAGGAGCGACGCCGCTCTTCGCGCGCGCCGCCCGCGCGCAGACCGCGGTCAAGATCGGAAGCGCCGTGCTCGGAGACTACTCGATGGCCGGGCCGGTCATCGTCGCCCTCGAGCAGGGCTTCTTCAAGGCCGAGGGCCTCGCCGCCGAGTACGTGCCGTTTCGCGGCGGCCCCGATCTCCTCAAGGCCGTGATGGCGGGAGAATGTCTGATCGGAATCACCGGCAGCACCGACATCTTCGTCTTCCGCGAAGCCGGCTCGCCGATCAAGATGATCGCGACCCACACCGAGGGTAACCACTTCACCCTGAACGTGGCGCCCGACGTGCAGAAGGTGGCCGATCTCCGCGGGAAGACGATCGGCGTCACGCGCGTGGGCGCGACGACGTGGGTCTTCGCCCGCATGCTCGCCAAGCGGGAGGGCTGGGATCCGGACAAGGACATCCAGGTCGCCGGTCTCGGCGGCCTCGACGCCCAGCTCGCAGCGATGGCGCGCAAGGAGATCGCCGCCTACGTCTGGGGTGACCGTGGCGCGGTGACCGAGCTCCAGGGCAAATCCAAAGTGCTCATGCGTCTGGACACGGTCACGCCGAAGTGGATCAGCCAGATCCAGTACGCGTCGGAGGACGCGATCGCCAAGCAGGTCGACGCGATCCGGAAGAGCCAGAAGGCGCTCTTCCGTGCGATCAAGCTCATGCGCGAGAACCCGAAGGAGGTGGCGGGGCTCGTGTCGAAAAAGCTCGGCTGGAGCCCGGAGGCCGTCCTCGCCGCGCACAAGATCTCCGGCCCCCTGCTTCCGCTGGACGGAAGCATCAACGTCGACGCGCTCGCCGTCATGCAGGACACCTTGCTCGAGTACGGCCTGCTCAAGAAGAAGCTGCCGCTCGACGCGCACTACACGCGGGAGTTCACGCCTGTTCGGACTTAGCCGCGCGATCCTCGCGGCGCTGGCGCTCGCGGCGGCACCGGCCGCCGCGTACGGGCAGGTCTTCATCGCGAGCCAGCCCAAGCCCGAGTTCTTGATCGGCCCGCTCTTCATCCGGGCCCGCGTCGCATCCGGGCACGGGCCGGTCGAGGTCAGCGTGCTGTTCAGCCTCGTCGTGCCGGCGACGGTCAAGAGCGACGGGCTCGCGCAAGACCTCTACCTTCTCTGGCCCGGCGAGGTGGACAGCGAGGCCGTGACCGGAGCGCCCGATCCCGGGCTCCGCAACAGCATCGAGGGCCGCGGCTTCGAGGTGACGCGCGAAGGTCGATTGCCGCTCGCCGCGCGCGCGGTATCCGTCGGACGCGACCGGCCGAAGCCCGAGCCGATCGCCGGCGGCGCTCCGTACGTCACGTACACTCGTGAGCCCGGACCGCTCGGGCAGGGCACGCCAGGGAGCTGGATCCGGATCCCGTGGACGCCGCGGCTCATCGACCGGTCGTGGCTGATCGAGCTCCGAATGCGTCCGGGCGGATTGCTGCGACAGAAGCACGCCACCTGGCTCGAGAACTCGCTGTGGGGCGAACGTCACATCATCAGCCTGAGCTTCAACGACGTCCGGACGCGGGCGACGTTTCCGATGTACCTGGCGTACCGTGACCGCGTCGTCCACCTGGCGGACGATCCCTCTCAGCTCACCATCACCTTCGCGGATTCCGAGCACCTGAAGATCCACGAGGTCTATCCCGGCTCGAGCCAGCGGCGCTCCAGCGAGACGCGGCGCGCGACTGAGATCGTGTCGGCCTATCTCGATCCGTCCGAGGGGCTCCGGCCGCAGGTCCTGTCGGTGCAGTTCGGATACTTCACGGGCTGGAAGGCGTGGTCACCGCTGCTCTTCGCGACGCTCTTCTTCGTGCTGGGCAATCTGGCCGGTCCGCTCATCACGACGCTCGTCAAGACCGTCGGCGCGCGACTGCAGGGGCGCATCCAGTTCGGGCCGTCGAGCGGCGCGCCGGGTCAGCGCGAGACCGGCACGATCGTCCCGCGCGAGGCGCTCGCGCGCATCTCACCCGGCGAGACGACGCGCGCTCAGGTGCTCGATCTCTGCGGGCCGGACCCGGAGGAGCACGAGCGCCTGAGCGAGCCCGGGCGCCGCACCCTGGTCTATCGTGGACGCCGCGTGGTGCCGCACCGCCGGCGGCGGTTCGCGTGGCTGGCGACCGTGAACCGCTGGGACGTCGAGCACCACGAGGTCGAGATCGAGATCGAGGGCGACCGCGTCCGCGACGTCCAGGCGCAGGTCAACCGGAGCACGCTGAGCCAGCCGGGGCCGGCCTGAGAAGCTCGGTCGGGATGCGACGCGCCGCCTGGATCCTCGCGGTGGTGCTGGCCGCGGCGCCCGATGTCGCGCTCGGTCAGGTGTTCCTCGCCACGCGCCCGAATCCGGAGTTCACGATCGGGCCGCTCTTCGTGCGGGCGACGGTGACGCCCGACACCGAAGCCGTGACCCTCGATGTCCTCTGGAGCCTCGTGATCCCGCCGAACACGACCGGCGCCACGATCGAGCAAGACCTCTATTTCCTCTGGCCGAACGCGGTCGACGGCGACACGGCATCCGGCGCGCCAGACCCCGCCCTGGCCGCCTACGTGAAGAGCCGCGGCTTCACCCCCATCGCCGAAGGTCGGCTGCCGCTCCTGGCCAAGAGCCTCTACCGCATCGGCGAAGAGCTGCCCGCCGAGCCCATCCGCGGCGGCGCGCCCTTCGTCACGTTCGTGCGGCAGGGCGGGCCGCTGGGACTCACGTCGCCCGTCACCTACGTGCGGATCCCGTGGACGCCGCTGCTCGCCAACCGTACCTGGCTGATGAACCTCCGGATGGAGCTGACCGACCTGATGAAGCGCCGAAAGGCGACGTGGATCGAGGACCTGTTCTGGGGTCCGCAGCACACGATCTCGCTCACCTTCAACGACGTCCGGCCGCGCGCCCTGTTTCCGATCTACTTCGAGCGGCGCGACCGTGTCATCCGCCTGGCCGACGATCCGTCGCAGCTCCTCGTCAACTTGACGGACGCCGATCATCTGAAGATCTACGAGTTCTACCCGGGCTCGGCGCGGCGCCGCCTCAGCGAGACCCTCGACTCCACCGAGGAGATCACGCTCTTCCTGGATAGCTCCGAGGGCATCTCGCCCCAGGTGCTGACCGTGCAGTTCGGCTACTTCCGCGGCCTGCGCGCCTGGGCGCCCGTGCTGATCCCGATCGCGTTCTTCGCGCTCGGGAATCTGGCGATGCCGATCTTCATGATGATCGTCCGGCGGGGGCGCGCCTTGCTGGTGGCTCGCATCCAGTTCGGCCCCGGAACCGCCGAGCGCCAGACCGGCGCCGTGCTCTCGCGCGACACGCTCGCGCGCATCGTGCCGGGGCACACGACGTACGAGGAAGTCTTGCGAATCTGCGGGCCCGACGCGGAAGAGCACGAGCAGCTCACGACGCCGCGGCGCACGCTGATCTACCGCGGGCGTCGCGTGGTGCCTCACGGGCGACGGCGGCTGGGATGGCTGTCGACCGTGCGCCGCTGGTCGATCGAGCAGCACGAGGTCGAGATCACGCTCGAGCGGGACGTCGTCACCGACGTGCAGGCGCGCGTGCGACGCTCACCCCTGGCCCAGCCCGAGCCCGCGCCGGCCGCGTAGCCGCCGCTTGACAGGATTCCCAAAGCTCCCCCATATAGACCCCCACTGATCAGCGAACCAGGATGGACAGGCGCGCCTCGGCTGCCGGGCTTCGGCTCGTGACAGTCTGCAGTGCGCACAACGGAGGCAGCTATGGCAAAGATGACTCGACGCGATGTGCTGAAGATCGCGGCCGCCGGCGCCGCCGCCTCGCTTCCGGGGCTCCCGAGCTCCGCGCGTGCGCAGGCCACCCAGAAGCGCGAGCTCGTCGTCGCCCAGGGCGGTGACATCGCCGCGCTGGACCCGCATCTGAGCACGTCTTCGAACGACATCCGCATCTCCTTCAACATCTTCGACAACCTGACGAGCCGGCGTCCCGACGGAAAGCTCCTGCCCAGCCTGGCGACCGAGTGGAAGCTCCAGGGCCAGACGGCCTGGGTGTTCAAGCTCCGGTCCGGAGTCAAATTCCACAACGGTGACCCGCTCACGTCGGCGGACGTCAAGTTCAGCATCGATCGCTCACTCGACGTCAACCTCAAGGGCAACCGGGTGAACACCGTCCTGACGACGGTCGAGCGCGTCGAGACACCGGACGCCGGAACCGCCGTCGTCCACACCAAGAAGCCGGATCCGCTCCTGCCGGCGCGGCTGGGCTTCTACGGCGGCCAGATCATTCCGAAGAAGTATGTCGAGACGGTTGGCCCGGACGCCTTCAATGCCAAGCCGGTCGGCTCCGGTCCGACCCGGTTCGTGTCGTGGACGAAGGACGACAAGCTCGTGCTCGAGGCGAACCCGGACTACTGGGGCGGCCGCGTCGATTTCGATCGCCTCATCGTGAGGGCGCTGCCCGAGATGGCGCCGCGCGTCGCCGCCCTCCTCAAGGGCGAGGTCGACCTGATCACCCAGGTGCCGCCGGACCAGGGCGAGCGGGTCAAGGCCAACCCGAGCACGGTGGTGAGCGGAGCGCTCTACGGCGGGCTCTACGTCCTCGCCGTGAATTCGAAGCGACCGCCTCTCGACAATCCGCTCGTGAAGCAGGCATTGTCGCTCGCCATCGATCGCGAGGCGATCGTCAAGGAGCTGTGGCGCGGGCGCGGCGTCGTGCCGAGCGGCATGATCGCCAAGGGCGACAATCACTTCGACGCCTCGCTGCCGCCGCTCGCCTTCAATCCGGCCGAGGCAAAGGCGCGCCTCAAGAAAGCGGGCTACAAGGGCGAGGAAATCATCATCGAAACCACGGTGGGCTACATGGCCGGCGACAAGCCGATGGCCGAGGCGATCCAGGCCATGTGGCGTGACGTGGGCATCAACTCGAAGGTCGAGGTCCTCGAGTATTCGGTCCGCGCTCAGCGGATTCGGGAGAAGAGCTTCAAGGGGCTCTGGTGGTCGGATCCGACCTCGACCCTGCGGGATCCCGACGGCATGATGTGGCGGCTCCTGGGTCCGGGCGGTCCTCAGGACTACTGGCGCCACCCGGAGTTCGACGAGCTGGGCAATGCCGCGCGGTTCTCGGTCGACGAGAAGTTCCGCGCCGACGCGTACAAGAAGATGACGCAGCTCTTCCTCGAGCACTTCCCGTGGGTCCCGGTGATCCAGCCGTACGAGGACTACGGCCTCCAGAAGTACGTGGAGTGGACGCCGGATCCGCTCCAGCAGCTCGAGATCCGTCGCTTCAACTTCAAGTTCCGCCGCGCGTAGACCGGTTTCCCGGGGCGGAGCCCGCGAGGCTCCGCCCCATTGCCCATGCGCGGGCTCCTTCCCTTTCTCGCCTCTCGGCTCCTCCGCGCGGCGATCGCGCTCTGGCTCGTCTCCACCGTCGTCTTCGTCGTCATGCGGTTGTCGGGCGACCCGGTGCCGCTCCTGCTCCCGTCCGACGCGCCGCAAAGCGAGTTTGCCCGCGTCCGCGCCGAGCTCGGCCTGGACCGCTCGCTCCCCGTGCAGTACGCGGTCTTCCTCGGCCACGTCATGCACGGGGACTTCGGTCAGTCCATCCATTTCCGCCAGTCGGCCGCCCGAGTGGTCCTCGACTATCTGCCCGCGACCTTCGAGCTCGGTCTCGCCGCATTCGCGCTGGCGCTGCTCGTCGCCTTGCCCATCGGGGTCGTCTCCGCCGTGAAACGCAACTCGGCCGTCGACCAGGCGACGATGGCGCTCGCACTCGTCGGCCAGTCGGCGCCGACGTTCTTCATCGGGATCCTCCTGATCCTGATCGTTTCGCTGAATCTCGGCCTCTTGCCGACGTCGGGCCGCGAGGGGTGGCAGAGTCTGGTGCTGCCCGCGCTCACGCTCGGCGCCTTCGCAATGGCGTCGATCGCGCGGCTCACGCGCTCCGCGGTGCTGGAGGTGCTCCGCGCGGACTACATCCGCACCGCCCGCGCCAAGGGCGTCACCGAAGTGCTCGTGGTCGTCAAGCACACCCTGAAGAACGCCGCGGTGCCGATCGTCACGATCACCGGGCTCCAGTTCGGCACCCTGCTCGGCGGCGCCGTCGTCACCGAGACGGTCTTCGCCTGGCCGGGCATCGGCCGGCTCGCCATCCAGTCGATCTACAACCGCGACTATCCGGTCGTGCAGTGCACGGTGTTCATCTCCGCCGTGCTCTTCATCGTGATCAACTTCTGCGTCGACCTGATCTATGGCCTCCTCGATCCCCGCGTCCGCGCGAGCTGAGCGCGCGCCGGCGCGCCGCGGGCGCCGGACCCGCGGCCTCGCGGTCGGCGGCGCCGTGTTCGTCGCGCTCTTGATCATGGCGGCGCTGGCGGCGCCGCTCATCGCGCCCGACGATCCGATCCGCCAATCGCTGCGGGGCCGGCTGTCGGCGCCCACGCTCGCCGGCGCTGATGGCAAGGCGCATCTCCTGGGGACCGACCATCTCGGACGGGATGTCCTCTCACGCGTGATCTACGGCGCGCGGGTGTCCTTGCTGGTGGGCTTCGCGGCGGTGGTGGTGGGCGGGCTGGTCGGCGCCTCGCTCGGACTGATGGCCGGGTTTCGCGGAGGCTGGACCGACAGCATGATCATGACGCTCGCCGACGCCCAGCTCGCGTTCCCGTTCATCCTCCTCGCGATCGGGATCATCGCGGTGCTCGGCCCGAGCTTGCCCACCTTGATCGTCGTCATCGGGCTCTCCGGCTGGGTCACCTACGCCCGGGTACTCCGCTCGCAGGTGCTGGTGCTCCGCTCGCGCGAGTTCGTCGATGCCATCCACGCCCTCGGCGGCTCGGTCGCGCGCGTCATCGCCCGGCACGTGCTGCCCAACGTGCTCTCGTCGCTGGTGGTCATCGCCACGCTCGAGCTGGCGCGCGCCATTGTGCTGGAGGCGACGCTCTCGTTCCTCGGCCTCGGCGTCCAGCCGCCGACGCCGTCCTGGGGCGGCATGGTGCAAGAGGGGCGCGAGTATCTCGACTCGGCGTGGTGGATCTCGACGGCGCCGGGGATCGTGCTCATGCTGACGTCGATCGTCGTGAGCCGTACCGGGGACTGGCTCCGCGACTTGCTCGATCCGACCTTGAGGGGCGAGTAGCCGGTCCAAGCGAGCCGTCCACGCGCGCGGCCGCCTCACCCGAGGGCGGCCGACGATCCTATAGCCAATGGTCCTATGGCGGAAGGCACCGAGTTCGAGTAGGGTACCGCGACGGGCCGTAGCCGCGCGAAAGGAGCAAGCCGCCCATGAGCCATGCACTGAGAAATCTGATCGCGTTCGCAAGCGCCCTGGCCTGTCTCGTCGGCGGGGTGGCCGTGGCGCAGGACAAGCCGGCCGACAACATGGACGCCTTGCGCGAGCAGCTGCGGACAGACAAGAGGGCCGTGGTGGCGTCGGTGCTCGATCTCACCGAGAGCGAGAGCAAGGTCTTCTGGCCGGTCTATAACGCCTATCAAAGCGACATGGTGGCCCACTACGATCGCATCTTGAAGCTGCTCGAGACGTACGCCAAGAATTACGACACGCTGACCGACGAGACCGCGACGAGCCTGCTCAAGCAGTACCTGGCCCTCGAGCGCGATCACGTCGCGCTCCTGACCTCCTATCTCCCGCGCTTTCAGAAGGTACTGCCGCCGAAGAAGGTCGCGAAGCTGTACCAGGTCGAGAACAAGGCCCGGGCGCTCGTGAACTACGAGCTCGCACGCGGCATCCCGATCGCCAAGTAGATCGGCGGATGGACACACGCGGCCCCCGGATCGCATCGCACACGATTAGAGGAGAGCGAACGATGTCGAAAGCTCGTCTCGCAGCCGGCCTGCTGGCGCTTGCCCTGGCGACGATGACGCCGATGTACGCTCAACCCGCTCTCGCCGCATCAGCCGCGGAGATCAACAAGCAAGCCAACGACGTGATGGGCAAGCTCTACGAGAAGCATCCGCAAGCCAAGAAGCTGGCGGCGCAGGCCAAGGCGATTCTCATCTTTCCGAGTATCTACAAGGCCGGGTTCATGTTCGGCGCCCAGTACGGCGAGGGCGTCCTCCGCCGGGGCGGCAAGAGCGTCGGCTACTACAACACCGTGGCGGCGTCTTACGGCTGGCAGGCGGGCGCGCAGGCGTTCGGGTACGCGCTCTTCTTCATGAACGACTCGGCACTCGGCTACCTGGACAAGAGCGGCGGGTTCGAGGTCGGCGTGGGGCCGAGCATCGTGGTCCTGGACGAGGGCGCGGGAAAGTCGGCGACGAGCTCGACCCTGACGCAGGACATCTACGCGCTCATCTTCGACCAGAAGGGCCTGATGGCCGGAGCCGGACTCCAAGGGTCGAAGATCAGCAAGATCGCCAAGTAGCCCTCAGCACGCCGCGTCCGCGACCGGGATCCGCTCGACGACGCAGAACGGAATCGTCACGCTCTCGGTGCACGTGAGGCAGTAGAAATCCAGCTCGAGCCCCGCGCGCTGCCCGTGGAGCGAAAGTCGCTGGTTGCAGCGCGTGTGGTGCAGCCCACCGTCGAGCGCCATGTACACGGTCATGACTTCCGTTGCCGTCGCCACGTCCGAGTCCGAGCTCATCGCCGTTGCCCTCCTGCCCAGGGAGAAGAGCAATCCGCATTCCAGCGAAATGCCGCCGGGAGTGCGCTCCAACGCTTTGAAAGATAAGGCGACTGTCGTAGCCAGCCGGACGAGGTGTTCAAGAACTGGGCGGCCGGTGGGAAGCCCTGGACCGGCCGGGCGAGGCTAGCCGCGCCAGCGCGAGAGCTTGTCGTTCAGGTGATCGAGCGCCAGGACGATCGCGATCGACGCGGCCGACACGAGGGCCGTCGCCGCGAAGAGCTCGGCCGCCTGAAAGCCGTTGGCGTAGGAGGCGAGCACGTAGCCCATCCCGCGGACCCCGGCGAACATCTCGACCACGAGAACGCCGAGGAGGCAGAACACGACGCCGAGGCGCATCCCGCCCAGCACGGACGGCACGATCGCCGGCATGAGGACCTTCCAGTAGAGCTGCCACGTCGTCGCGCCGAGCGAGCGCTCCACCGTTACGAGCGTCCGGTCGACGTCGCGCACGGCGCCCATGACGAGGACCATGATCGGGAAGAAGACGTGAAGCACGCCGTAGAAGATCGCCGGGGTCGTGCCGAAGCCGAGCAACAGGACGATCCATGTCAGCACCAGGATCTTCGGGATGCCGTAGAACGCGATCACGTACGGGGACAGGACGTCGCGCAGCAGCCGCACCGAGCCGACGGCGACGCCTACCGAGACGCCGAGCACCACCGACAGGACGTAGGCGACGGCGGTCTTGCCGAGCGTATCGGCCAGGCCGGCGAGCGCTCCGCCGCTGATCGCGAGGAGCGCCGGCGCGACGGCGCTCGGCGCGGGGACGAAGAGCGGGTCGACCCAGCCCGACCGTGCGGCGAGCTCCCACACGCCGAGCCCGACGATCACGGTCGCGAGCTGGAGAATTCTGACCCTCATTCCGACCATCGGCGCGCCCGGCGCTCGAGCAGGCTCGCCAGGACATCGGAGCCCACGACCATGACGAGGGTGACGAGCACGAGGGCGACATAGTCGCCCGTACGCAGGAGCCCGTAGGCGTGATTGATGAGGGCGCCGATCCCGGCCTTCGAGCCCAGGATCTCGCCGACGATCACGCCGATCACGCACAGCGCGAGCCCCGTCCTGAGCCCGCCGACGAGGGTAAAGAGCATCGAGGGCAGCATGACGCAGCGAAACACGGTGACCGTGCCCGCGCCGTACGCGCGCGCGACAACGACGAGCTGCGGGTTCACCTGACGGATGCCGGCGAGCACCGCGAGCGCGATCGGAAAGAAGCCCAGGAGGAAGCCGAACGCGATCTTCGAGGCCGCGTCGAGGCCGAAGAAGAGCATGAGCGAGGGATACCAGACGACGGCCGGCACCGCGTAGAGCGCCCCGAGCATCGGCGCCCACGCGCGCCCGACCAGCCGGTGCATGCCGAGCACGAAGCCGCAGGCAAGCCCGCCGGCAACCGCGAGCGCGTAGGCGGTGCCGATCTCGCGCAAGGTGAGCAGGAGGCTCGCCGGCAGATCGGGATAGGATCGCAGCAGCAGCAGATCGCGCAGCGCAGGAAGGACCGCCGACGGGGGAATGCCGAGGAGCGGATTCACGGCTCGGCCCGCGACCTCCCAGATCACCAGGAGGAGCGCGAGCAGCGCCAGCCGCAGGGTGACGACCGTCATCGTACAGCCGCACTACCACGCCGCGGCGCGCAGGTCCTCATCGCATCGCTCTCAGCGACTCTTCACGGATCTCGCTCCAGAGCTTGGCGCGAAGCGCCACCATCTCCGACGACTCCATCGAGCGAGGGTATTCCATCGTCAGGTCGAGCGTCGCCTTGATCCGCCCGGGCCGCGCGGTCATCACGGCCACGCGAGTGGACAGGAACAGCGCCTCGTGGAGGCTGTGGGTGACGAAGATCACGGTCTTGCGGGTGCGCCGCCAGATGTCGAGCAGCCACTCGCCCATGAGCACGCGCGTCTGCTCGTCGAGCGCGCCGAACGGCTCGTCCATCAACAGGATCTTCGCGTCGAGCGCGAGCGCCCGCCCGATCGCCACCCGCTGCTTCATCCCGCCGGACAGCTCGCGCGGATATTTCTCGGCGAAACCCGAGAGCCCGAGCGGGCCCAGAAGCTCGGCGGCGGTCCGGCGCCGGCGCTCTGCCGGCACGCCCTGGAGCTCGAGGCCGAACTCGACGTTCTGCAAGGTCGTCCGCCACGGAAAGAGACCGGCCTCCTGAAACACGGTGGCGACGCGCTTCGGATCGGGGCCGGTCACCGGCCGGCCGTCGACCAGCAGTCGCCCCTGATCCGGAGCGACGAGACCGCCGAGCAGGCCGAGGAGCGTGGACTTGCCGCACCCGGAGGGCCCGATGAGCGTGCAGAACGCGCCCTCTTCGACCGAGAGCGAGACGTCGTGGAGCGCTTCCACCGGGCCCGAGCTGGTGAGGTAACACTTGGTCACGCCCTCGATGACGATCAGCTCGGGGCGGGCGCTCACGTGAGCTGCAGGATCTCCCGGGCGATGACGAGGCGCTGGATCTCGGAGGTGCCCTCGCCGATCTCGGTCAGCTTCGCGTCGCGGAAGATGCGCTCGACCGGAAACTCCGTGATGTAGCCGGCGCCGCCGTGGAGCTGCACCGCTTTCGAGGCCGCCTTCATCGCGGTCTCGGACGCGAACAGCTTGGCCATCGCCGCCGCGTGCATCGCCGGCCGTCCCGTGTCTTTCAGGTGCGCCGCGCGCAAGGTGAGCAGGCGCGCCACCTCGACCTCGGTCGCGACCTCGGCGATCATTCCCTGGAGGCCGTTGAACTCGGCGAGCGTGCGGCCGAATGCGCTGCGTTGCTTCATGTACTTGACCGCCTGGTCGACCGCCGCCTGGGCGATGCCGACGCCCATGGCCGCCATCGCGATGCGCCCACCCTCGAGCACCTGCATCGCCTGGATGAACCCGTTGCCGCGCTCGCCGATCAGGTTCCCGGCCGGGACGCGCGCGTCTTCGAAGATCAGCTCGGCGGTGTCCGACGCGTGCAGACCGAGCTTCCGATACGGCTTGCCGCGGATGAAGCCCGGCGTGCTCCGGTCGAGGATGAAGGCGGAGATACCCCGGGTCTTGCGGTCGGGATCGGTGCGGGCCATGACGACGGCGGTTGCGCCGACCGAGCCGTTGGTGATGAACGCCTTGCTGCCGTTCAGGACCCATTGCCCGTCGCGAAGCTCGGCGCGCGTCGCGAGCGCGGCCGCGTCGGAGCCCGAGCCCGGCTCGGTGAGGCCCCAGGCGCCGAGCGCACGGCCGCTGACGAGATCGGGCAGATACTTCTGCTTGAGCGCCGGCGACGCGAAGCATGCGATGTGGTTGGTACAGAGCGAGTTGTGCGCCCACATCGTGATGCCGACCGAGGCGTCGCCGCGGCACAGCTCCTCGACGATCAGCGCGTAGGACACGTAGTCGAGGCCGGCGCCGCCGAACTCTTCGGGCACCACGACGCCGAGGAAGCCGAGCGGGCCGAGCTTGGCCACGATCTCGTGGGGGAACTCGTGGCGCTCGTCGAACGGCGCGATCTTGTCGCCGAGCTGGCCTTCCGCGAACTGGCGCGCGACGTCCCGAATTTGTTGCTGCTCGGGCGTCAGCTCGAAGTCCAAGGCCTCACACCGCCGCGCGAATATGCTCGCGAACGAAGCGGACGATGTCCTGCGTGGATGTGCCCGGCGTGAACAGCTCCTTGACGCCCATCGCCTTCAACGCCGCGATGTCCTCGGGCGGGATGATCCCGCCGCCGAACACCGCGACGTCGCCCGCGCCCTGCTCGGCGAGCAGCTCGAGGACCCGCTGGAAGAGATAGTTGTGGGCGCCGGACAGGACCGACAGCCCGATGGCGTCCGCGTCTTCCTGGACCGCGGTGGCGACGATCTGCTCCGGCGTCTGATGCAACCCGGTGTAGATCACCTCGAAGCCGGCGTCGCGCAGCGCCCGCGCCACGATCTTCGCCCCGCGGTCGTGCCCGTCGAGCCCGGGCTTGGCGACGACGACACGGATCGGCCGTTCGGCCATCACTTGCCTCCCGCGAGCGCGGCGCGGATCTGCTCGCTCGCCTTGGCGATGCGGTCCCGGTCACCCGGGACGAGCTTCCAGTCGAACCCCTTGCCGTCGTTGGTCCAGCGCGGGATCAGGTGCAGATGGAAGTGCGGGACCGATTGGAACGCCGCCGGCCCGTTGGCCTGCAGCATGTTCAAGCCATCCGGCCTCAGCGCGGCCCGCTGGGCGGTCGCGACACGCTGGGCCGTCGTAATCGCCGCCTGCAGGTCCGCCGGCTCGGCGTCGAAGATCGTGGCGACGTGCGTCTTGGTGAGCACGAGGCAGTGCCCGGCGTTCAGCGGATTGATGTCCATGATGCACAGGGTCCGCTCGTCCTCGTACACCTTCGTCGAGGGGATTTGCCCGTCACGAATCTTGCAGAAGACGCAGTCGGTCAACGGCGTCACCTAGACGGCCACCGTCCAGCCGTGCGTGTCGGGCGCCGTGCCGTACTGGATTCCGACGATCGTGTCGTAGAGCTTCTGGGTCAGCGGGCCGATGCGGCCACCGTTGATCACGATCCGCTCGCCCTTGTAGGAGAGCTCGCCCACCGGCGAGATGACCGCGGCGGTGCCGGTGCCCCAGACCTCCTCGAGCTTGCCCTTGTGAGCGGCCGCCGCGACCTCCTCGATCGTCACCGGTCGCTCGGAGACGCGCAGGCCCCACTCGCGCATCAAGGTCAGCACCGAGTCGCGAGTGACCCCGGCCAGGATCGTGCCGCTGAGCGGCGGCGTGATGATCTCGTCCCCGATCTTCATCATGATGTTCATCGTGCCGACTTCGTCGATGTACTTGCGCTCCCGCCCGTCGAGCCACAGCACCTGGGTGAAGCCCGCATGCTTGGCTTCTTCCGCGGCGTAGAGGCTCGCCGCATAGTTCACGCCGGTCTTGGCACCACCCACGCCGCCCTCGACCGCGCGCACGTACTTGTCGACCACGAGGATCTTCACCGGGTTCATACCCTCGGGGTAATAGGCGCCGACGGGCGACAGGATCACGTAGTAGATGTAGGACTTCGCGGGCCGGACGCCGAGAAACGCCTCGTTGGCGATGATCGTCGGCCGCACGTAGAGCGAGGTCCCGACGGTCGACGGCACCCAGTCCTTCTCCATCCCTACGAGCTCGACCAGTGACTTCAGTGCCAGCTCCGGATCGAGCGGCGGGATGCAGAGCCGCTTCGACGACTCGATCAACCGCGCGACGTGCTTCTGCGGCCGGAAGAGGACCACCTTGCCGTTGCGCTGACGAAACGCCTTGAGCCCGTCGAAGACGGCCTGCGCGTAGTGCAGGACGGCCGCCGCCGGATCCATCGGGAAGGGCCCGTACGGCTCGATGCGCGGGTCGTACCAGCCCTTCTCTTCCTGGAAGTCCATCACGAACATGTGGTCCGTGAAGACCGTCCCGAAGGTGAGCTCGCTGTCCTTGGGCTTCGGCTTCTTCACCGTCGACTGCGCGATCCGGATCGGCTCAGTCATGTCATCTCTCTCCCTTACGCTGCCGCTACGGCGTCATTCACCCGTGCCGGAATGCACATTCATCTGCCGCCTCTAAAAGATAATCGGCTCGCGGTAGAGCCCGAACACCTGGCGGTAGACGTCCGAGATTTCTCCGAGACTCACGTAGTCCTTCACCGCGTCGATCAAGACCGGCATGACGTTGCGCTGCTCGCGGCACGCGTCGGCCAGCTGCTTGAGGCGGCGCTCCACCTTCGAGCGGTCGCGCGCGGCCTTGAAGCGCCCGATGCGCTCGATCTGCTCGTGCTCGACGGCCGCGTCGATCTTCAGGAAGTTGATCGGCCGCTCCTCGGTCATCACGTACTTGTTGACGCCGACCACAACCTTCTCGCGCCGGTCGTCCATCAGCTGATAGCGATACGCGGCGTCGGCGATCTCGCGCTGCGGATAGCCGGTGTCGATCGCCCGGACGATCCCGCCCATCGCGTCGATCTTCCGGATGTACTCGAGCGCGCCGGCCTCCATCTGATCGGTCAGGGTCTCGAGGTAGTACGAGCCGCCGAGCGGGTCGATCGTCAGCGCCACGCCGGATTCCTCGGCGATGATCTGCTGCGTCCGGAGCGCGACCGTGACGGCATCTTCGGTCGGCAGCGCCCACGTCTCGTCGTACGAGTTGGTGTGCAGCGACTGGGCACCGCCCAGCACCGCCGCCAGCGCCTGGAGCGCGACGCGGGCGACGTTGTTGAGCGGCTGCTGGGCGGTCGCCGAAACGCCGGCCGTCTGGGTGTGGGTCCTGAGCCGCATCGACTCCGGCTTCTTGGCGCCGAATCGCTCTTTCATGAAGCGCGCCCAGAGACGCCGCGCCGCCCGAAGCTTGGCGATCTCCTCGAAGAAGTCGTTGTGGATGTCGAAGAAGAACGAGAGCCTCGGCGCGAAGCTGTCGACGTCGAGGCCGCGCGCGCAGGCCGCTTCGACGTAGCCGAGCCCGTCGGCCAGGGTGAACGCGAGCTCCTGCACCGCCGTGGCCCCCGCCTCGCGGATGTGATAGCCCGAGATCGAGACCGGGTTGAAACGCGGCACGTGCTTCGCCGTGAACTCGATCATGTCGACGACGATCCGGACGGCCGGATCGGGCGGACAGATCCATTCCTTCTGGGCGATGAACTCCTTCAGCATGTCGTTCTGCATCGTGCCGCCGACGCGGGTCCACGACACCCCCTGCTTCTCGGCGACGGCCAGGTACATCGCGAGCGCGACCGACGCCGTGCAGTTGATCGTCATCGACGTCGTGACGTCGCCGAGCGGGATGCCGGCGAACAGCCGCTCGAAGTCGTCCAGGGTGGAGATCGACACGCCCTCCTTGCCGACCTCGCCACGCGCCCGCGGGTGATCGGCGTCGTAGCCCATCAGCGCGGGCATGTCGAACGCGGTCGAGAGGCCCGTCTGTCCCTGCTCGAGCAGATACTTGAAGCGGGCGTTGGTGTCCTCGGGGCGGCCGAATCCGGCGAACATCCGCATGGTCCACAGCCGCCCGCGGTACATCGTCGGATAGACGCCGCGAGTGAACGGATACTCGCCGGGGCGTCCGAGCTTCTCGTCCGGCGACCACCCCCGCAGACTCTCGGGCGTGTAGAGCGGCTCGATCGGGATTCCCGACAAGGTCTCGAACCGCACCGGGCGCTCGGGCCCGCGCTCAGGCTCGGCCATGGTCACCTCGCAGCAGGTGGCGTGCGACCACCAGCTTCTGGATCTGCGACGTCCCCTCGTACAGCTGCGTGATCTTCGCGTCGCGGAAGGCACGCTCGACCTCGTACTCCTTGATGAACCCGTAGCCGCCGTGAACCTGGATCGCGTCGGTCGTGACCTTCATCGCCGTGTCCGCGGCGAAGAGCTTGGCCATCGCGGCGGCGGTGCGATACGGCCGACCGGCGTCCTTGAGCGCGGCGGCCTTGCGGGTCAGGAGCCGCGCGCCGTCGATCGCCACGGCCATGTCGGCCAGCATCCACTGGACCATCTGGTGCTCGCCGATGATCACGCCGAACGCTTTGCGCTCCCGCGCGTACGCGACCGAGCGCTCGTAGGCACCGGTGGCGATCCCGACCGCCTGGGCGGCGATGCCGATCCGCCCGCCGTCGATGGCCGACATGGCGATCTTGAATCCCTGCCCCTCGTCACCGATGCGGTTCCGCGCCGGCACCCGGCAGTCGTCGAAGAGCAGCTCGGCCGTGTCCGAGGCGCGGAGACCGAGCTTGTCCTCGGTCTTTCCCACCGTGAAACCGGGCGTCCCTTTCTCCACCACGAAGGCGGTGATGCCTTGGTGGCCCTTCGCGCGATCGGTCTGACAGAACACGAGCGCGAACGACGCCTCGCGCCCGGTCGTGATGAAGCGCTTGCGCCCGTTCAGCACGTAATGCTCGCCGTCGCGCACGGCGAGCGTCGCCTGGTTCGTCGCGTCCGAGCCCGCCTGCGGCTCGGTGAGCGCGAAGCATCCGTGCGCGTGACCCGAGGCGACCGGGACCAAAAACTGCTCGCGCTGGGCGTCGGTGCCGAACCGCGCGATCGGGTCGCCGTAGAGCGAATTGTTGACGGACATGACCACGGCGTGGCTGGCGCACACCCGAGCGATCTCTTCGAGCGCGACGACGTACGCGACCGCGCCGGCGCCGCTGCCGCCCCATTGCTCGGGAATCGCGATGCCCATGAGCCCGAGCTCGCCCATCCGCTTGACCGTCTCGTGCGGGAAGCGCGAGTCGCGGTCGATCTCGGCGGCGATGGGCTTGATCCGGGTCTCGGCAAACTCTCGCGCCGTCGCCTGGATCAGCTGCTGCTCGGGGGTCAGATCGAACGTCACGGCGTCCTTCCCTATTTCTCCAGGAGCTTCTTGAACTCTTTCGTCAGCTCCGGCACGACCTCGAACAGGTCGGCCACGATCCCGAAATCGGCAATCTTGAAGATCGGGGCCTCCGGGTCCTTGTTGATCGCCACGATCACCTTCGATGTCCGCATGCCGGCCAGGTGCTGGATCGCACCCGAGACGCCGAAGCCGAGATAGAGCTTCGGTGAGATCGTCCGCCCGGTCTGGCCGATCTGGAACCGATGTGGCCGCCAGCCCGCATCCACGGCCGCCCGCGACGCGCCGACCGCCGCGCCGATGACTCGGCCCAGCTCCTCCAGGATCACGTAGTTCTCGGGCCCCTTCATGCCGCGCCCGCCGGAGATGACGGTCTCCGCCTCGGTCAGCTCCGGGAGCCCGGTCGAGACTTCCTCGCGGCGCTCGACGAACTTCATTTGGGCGCCGGGCGCGGAGAGGCTCGGCCGCTCGACGGACGCGGTCTTGCCGGGCTGGGAGTCGGCGGGACGGAACACGTTGGGTCTCAGGGTCGCGACCCACGGCGACTTCGCCCACGTCACCTTCGAGAGCAGCTTGCCCGCGTAAACCGGACGGGTGGCGACGAGCTTGTCACCTTCCATCGCGAACCGGACCGAGTCGGCCGAGAGTCCCACCCCCAGCCGCGCGGCCAGGCGTGCCACGAACTCTCGCTGGCGGCTGGTGACCGGCGCGAAGATCGCCGCCGGCGACTCCTTCTTCGCCAGATCCGCGGCCGCCGCCGTCCACACCTCGCTCCGATACGGCGCGAACGCGGCATTCTCGAGTAGCAGCACCTTGCCGGCCCCCCACTCGCCCAGCTGCTTCAAGCCGGCGTCGCTCGCCTTGTCGGTGAGCCACACCGCTTCGACTCGACCGGGGGCGAGCCGCGCGGCTTCGCCGATCACCTCCGCCATGACCTTCTTCGGCGAGCCATTTCGATCGTCTTCGACGATGCACCAGAACGCGTTGGGCATGGTGTCCTCTCGCTAAATCGCTTTGGCGTCTTCGCGCAGGGCGCGGACGAGCTCTTTCACCGCGGTGGGCACGTCACCCTGGATGATGCGTCCCGGCGGACGCGCCGGCAGCGCCTCGAGTCCGACGATCGAGAGCTGCGACGGCTCGGCCGAGATTCCGAGGTCGGCCGCCTTCACGTCTTTGATCTCCTTCTTCTTGGCGCCCATGATGCCCTTCAACGTCGGATAGCGCGGCTCGTTGAGCCCCTTCTGCGCCGCGAGGACGGCGGGCAGCGGCAGGTCGAAGACCTCGAGGCCGCCCTCGACCTGGCGCGCCGCGCGGACGGACTTACCGTCGGCGTCGATCGTTTCCTCCATGATCCAGTAGGCGCACGGCCAGCCCAAGAGCTCGGCGAGCTGCGCCGTCACGGCGCCCATGTCGTCGTCGATCGCCTGACGGCCGCATAGCACGAGCTGCGGCGCTTCCTGCTTGATCACGGCGGCGAGCGCCTTGGCGGTCGCCAGGGTGTCGGCCGCCGACCACGCGGCGTCGTTCAGGTGGATCGCGCGGTCGCACCCCATCGCGAGGCTGGAGCGGAGCGCTTCCTTCACGCGATCCGGGCCGAGGGAGACCGCCACGACCTCGCCCTGGCCGCGCTTTTCCTTGATCCGCAGCGCCTCCTCCACGGCGAACTCGTCGTAGGGTGAGACGATCCACGTGATGCCCGTGGCGTCGATCGACTTCCCGTCCGCCGCGATCTTCACCTGGGTGGCCGTGTCCGGCACCTGCTTGATGGTGACAACGATCTTCATGACGTCGCTCCTTCGTAGTGGAGTTCGCGGGTGATCCGGAACCGGTCGCCGGGGATGAAGACTCGATCGAACACGACGGGTGCGCCCCCGGCGTCGTACGAGACGCGCTCTGACTCGAAGGCCGGCTCGCCGGCACGGCAGCCGAGGTCACGGGCCTCGCGGCGGCCCAGCCGCACCGCCGAGACGGTCTCGTGCGCGCGCGTGATGATCACGCCCAACTTGAACTCGAGGACCTGGTGCAACGGCGTCAGCGCGAGATCGGCGCGGACCACCTCGTCGCCGAGCGGCGACGGCAAAAACGACCGCTGGAGGCTCATCGGGTGCGCGTCGACCAGACGGAGCCGCTCGAGCACGAGCACGCGCGGCCGGCCGGAGAGGCGCAGCGCCTCGACGACGCGCCGGTCGGGCGCCGCGAACCGCGTGCTCAGGAGGCGCGTGGCGACATGCTCGCCCTTGGCCGAGAGATCGCCGGCGAAACGACGAAGCTGGAGGATGTCGTAGTCGATCGACGGCGCGGCGACGAACGTGCCGAGCCCGTGACGACGCGTGATGAGGTGCTCGCGCTCGAGCAGCTCGAGCGCCTGGCGGAGGGTCATGAGCGTCACGCCGAAGCTCTTGGCGAGCTGGCGCTGGTTGTCGAGCCGCGCCCCGGAGGAAAGCACGCCGCCGCGGATCCGTTCGCGCAGGGTCTCCGCGATGCGGTGGTAGCGCGGCACTCGACTGTTCAGCTTCATCCGGACGCCGTTCATTAGAACCTCAGTGTTCTAGAACTCCGAACGCCGACGGCAATCGCGGCAGCGCTGAACACGGAAGAGAAACGACAACTCCGAAAGGCACTTCGGCCCGGGAGCGCCCGCGACGTGCATATCCTACCATCTTTCTCCGGCAGCCGTCGACTCGCGGCGGGCGGTCGAGAATTCCCGGCGATTCGATCTGCCGGAGGCGGGCAGACGCGAGCCTAGGAGGTGGCCGAGAGCTTTCGGGTCAGGCCGACGAGACGCTCGAGCTTCCCACGGGCGGCGCCGCTGTCGATCGAGCGCGCGGCCAGCTCGACGCCTTCCTTCAGATCCCGCGCCCGGCTGCCGACCACCAGCGCCGCAGCGGCATTCATGAGGACGATGTCCCGTTTGGCGCCGGGCTCTCCGCGGAGGACCACGCGGATGATCTCGGCGTTCTGCTCGCGGTCGCCGCCGAGCAGATCACGGATCGAGGCGCGCGAGAGGCCGAAGTCCTCGGGCCGGACCGTGAACGTCCGCACGGCGCCCTCGCGGACCTCGGAGACGCGGCTCTCCCCGGTGTTCGAGATCTCGTCGAGCCCGTCGGCCCCGTGGACGACGAAGGCGCGGAACGTGCCGAGCTCGGCCAGGACCCGAGCGAGCGGCTCGGTGAGCCCCGCCGCGGCGACGCCGATGACCTGGGCGTTCGCGCCCGCCGGGTTGGTCAGCGGGCCGAGCAGGTTGAAGACCGTCCGGATCCCGACCTCGCGCCGCGCGGTCATCACGTGCTTCATGGCCGTGTGGAGAAGCGGCGCGTAGAGAAAGCCGATGCCGACCTCGGCCACGCACCGGCCGACCTGCTCCGGCGTCAGGGTCAGGTTCACCCCGAGCGTCTCGACGACGTCGGCCGAGCCGCACAGCGAGGCGCCGCTCAATCCCGACATCGATCGGTTTCCGTGCTTGGCCACCTTGAGCCCGGCGCCCGCCACCACGAACGCCGTCGCCGTCGAGACGTTGAAGGTCCCGGAGGCGTCACCGCCCGTGCCGCACGTGTCGACGAGCATCTCGCGGTCGGTGCCGGTGAGCGCGGCCGTCTCCTCGGCTCGCGTGTGGACTCTGGCGACCTTCGAGCGCATCACCTGCGCGAAGCCGATCAGCT
>CAYVHH010000611.1:0-8236 GCA_964450175.1 uncultured bacterium
GTGCACATGCCCAACGGCTTCTTCGCCGCGAAGAACGGCTTCGAGCTGCCGCTCGCTTTCGGCGTGACGGCGCTGGTGATCCTGTTGACGGGACCGGGCTCACTCTCGGTGGACCGCGCGACCGGCATCGAAAAGGGCGGAGCGGGCTAGGAGGAACCCAAAACCATGGCATCGAACGGCAAGCGCTTCAACGTGGGCCGCGTGATCCTGCCGCGCCCCTTCAAGATCCGGCGGCTTGGTCATTTCGGTTTCAACGCGGTCCGGATGGACGAGTCGCGCGACTTCTATCGTGATCTCCTCGGCTTCAGGCACTCCGATGTCCTGGACTTCGGCGCGATGCCCTGGGCGCCGAAGGGTGCCGATCTCGGTGACACGCGCGGTTATTTCATGCGCTACGGCACGGACCATCATGCCTTCGTGCTGTTCAACAAGAAGGTGCTGGACCACCGGCCCGATCGGAAGTTTGCGCCCGAGGTGACGGTCAATCAGATCACCTGGCAGTGCGGGAGCCTCAAGGAGATCATGGACGCCCACACGTACTTCCAGGACCAGGGCGTTCCCATCCAGCGCGTGGGACGCGACATGCCGGGGAGCAACTGGCACGTCTACGTCTACGACCCGGACGGCCACACGATCGAGCTCTACTACGGCATCGAGCAGATCGGCTGGAACCAGCTCAGCAAACCCACGGAGATGTACTATCGCGGCTTCCGCGAGAAGCCCTCGCTGCCTCAGGCCTCCGAGATCACCGAGGTCGCCGAGGCGCTCGACAAGGGCATCGACGTCTTCTCCGGCAACCGCACGCGGGAAACGCTCGACGAGACCTACGACGTCGAGGGCGTGCGGCTGCCGCGGCCCTTCAAGATCACCAAGATCGGCCCGGTCGGCCTGTTCGTCGCCGACGTCGCGCGCGCCGAGGCCTTCTACACCGGGCACCTCGGATTCGTGAAGAGCGAGGAGACGACCTATCGCGGCGCGCGCTGCGTGTTCCTGCGCGCCGGGGCCGAGCACCACAGCATCGGTCTCTTCCCGCGCGAGCTCCGCCGCCCGCTGGGCCTCTCGGAGCACACCACGTGCATGTCGTTCGGCGTCGAGGTCGGGAGCTACACTCAGCTGCGTCAGGCCGTGGCGTTTCTGAAGTCCCGCAGCGTGAAGTTCGTCGATTCGATTCCGCCCGAGCTCTACCCAGGCATCGACTACGCGGCGTTCGCGCTCGATCCCGACGGCCACTGCGTGCAGCTCTACTACTACATGGAACAGGTCGGCTGGGACGGCGCCGTGCGTCCCGCCGCCCAACGGCGGGCCGTCGACGGCGCCTGGCCGGAGACGATCGAGCCTCTCTCCGACACGTACGTCGATCAGGTCTTCCAGGGCCCGCTCGGCTAGGCGCCGCCATGAAGTTCGGCTACTTCACCCTCACCGACAATCCGCCGGCCTACGGTCCGAACCGGCGCGATCCGAACCGTTTCCTGCTCGAAGTCGTCGAGGAGTGCGTCGAGGCGGAGGCGATGGGATACCACAGCGCCTGGGTGCCGGAGCATCACTTCGGCCGCTTCGGCATCCTGCCCTCGCCGACGATGTTCCTGGCCCACATCGCCAATCGCACGAAGCACCTGAAGCTCGGTCCGGCGACCGTCGTGCTCCCGATCAATCATCCGCTCCGGATGGTCGAGGAGTTCAACCTGCTCGATCTCTTGAGCGGCGGGCGCGCGGTGTTCTCGGCCGGGCGGGGCTACGATCAGGGCGAGTACACGCCGTTCGGCGCGTCCTTCGCCGACAGCCGCGCGGTGTTCGACGAGCAGATGGAATACATGATGGCGGCCTGGCGGCAATCGCCGTTCGAGTTCCACGGCCGCTACTACTCGACGCCCGAGCCGCTCACGGTGCTGCCGCGACCGGTGCAGCATCCGCATCCCGAGGTGTACGTGGCGTGCTTCTCGAAGCCGTCGATCGAGCTGGCGGCGCGTCTGCGCGTCAACACGATCTTCGCGCCGTTCGCCGCGGCGATGCTGTTCGGCTCGGTCCAGGAAGCGGCGCGCGAAAGCGCCCGGATGGCCCGCGAAGCGGGCCATCCGGATCCCAAGGTGATGTGCAGCTACTTCGTCTCCGTCTCGCACACCGCCGAGGAGACCGATCGGGCCCGGGCGCGGCTGCTCCACTATCTCCACAGCATCCTGCCCGTCTTTCCCAGCGACCGACGCACCGCCCCACCCCACATCGCGTACTTCGTGGACATCGTGGAGCGGCTCAAGGCGATGAAGGCCGATCAGGTGAGCGATCGGAGCATCGTCACCGGCGACGTGGAGCACTGCATCGAGGTGCTGAAGCGGTGCGAGGAGGGCGGCATCTCCGAGGTGATCCTCTACTTCAACTTCGGCGAGCTGAGCCACCGCGACACCTTGAAATCGATGGAGCGGTTCGCGCGCGAGGTCATGCCGCACTTCGCCGAGCGTCCGTCGGTCGCGGCCCGTCGATGAAGTTCGGCCTCAACTTCTTTCCGTCGTTCCGGACGAGCGACTATTCGACCGCGGAGTACTTCGCCCAGTGTCTGCGGCTGGCAGAGCGCGCCGATCGGCTCGGCTTCAACTCGGTGAAGGCCGTCGAGCACTACTTCTACGACTACGGCGGCCACTCGCCGAATCCGGTCGTCTTCCTGGCGGCCATCGCCGCCCGCACGCAACGGATCCGCCTGATCACGGGCGCCGTGATCCCCGCGTTCAACAACCCGGTCAAGCTGGCGGCCGAGCTGGCGATGCTCGACAACCTCAGTAACGGTCGTCTCGAGGTGGGCTTCGGGCGCGCGTTCATCCCGAAGGAGTTCGAGGTGTTCGGCGTGACCATGGACGAGAGCCGCGCCCGGTTCGAGGAAGGGCTCGACATCGTCCGCCGGCTCTGGACCGAAGACCGCGTTTCCTACGCCGGCGCGTTCCATCGGTTTCGCGACGTCCATCTGAACCCACGGCCCGTCCAGAAGCCACACCCGCCGATCTGGGTCGCCACGGTCGCGTCGATCGAGTCGTTCGTGTGGGCTGGCCGGCGCGGCTACAACGTGATGATCGTGCCGTACGTCGGCGGAATCGAGAAGGTGCGCGGCATGGTCCGAGCCTACCGCGAGGCCTGGCGCGACGCCGGGCACCCGCCGGGCAAGGAACAGATCCAGACCTCCCTCCACTGCTACATCGCCGAGACTCACGCGCAGGCCATGGAGGGCGCCCGGCCACGCGTCGAGCGCTACATCGAGGTCTTCGGCGAGGCCGTCGGCTCGTGGGCGGGCCATCTGGCGGCTCAGTACGCGGACTACGGCAAGATGGTGGAGTCGATCGCGCGAACCACCCTCGAGTCGATGCTCGAGGGCCATCAGGCGCTGATCGGCACGCCCGAAGAAGTGGTCGAGCAGCTCGCCTACCAGATCGAGGTCTTCGGCGAGATCGAGCCGTCGATGCAGATCAACTTCGGCGGCAGCGGCGATCCGGAAGCGCTCAGAACGCTCGAGCTGTTTGCCGATCGGGTCATGCCGAAGTTCTCGTCGTAGGAAACGAAGCGGCTAGTCCTCCTCGCGGATCTTCGGAAACAGATCACGCGTGGGCGCGTACGCCTTCTTCCACACGAGCACGCTGCGCACGTAGTCGATGACGACCTTGCCCTCCTGCTGGATCCCGCGCGTGCGGACCTTGACGACGCCGCGCTTCGGGTTCGATCGGGACTCGCGCTTCTCCAGCACGCGCGACTCGGAGTAGAGCGTGTCGCCGGCGAAGAGCGGATTCGGCAGCTTCACCTCGTCCCAGCCGAGCGCGACGCCGTTCTCGCTGACATCCGCCACGCCCATGCCGGTGACGATCGCGAGCGTGAGCGTGCTGTTGATCAGGCACTTGCCGAACTCGGTGCGCCGGGCGAAGTCGCTGTTGAAGTGAATCTGGTTCGTGTTGCTGGTGAGCAGGGTGAACCACGTGTTGTCGGCCTCGGTCAGCGTACGGCCGAGTCGGCACCGGTAGACGTCGCCGACGTTGAAGTCCTCGAAATACCGTCCTTCCCAGCCGGACACGACCGACATCACACGGCTCCTTTCGCGATGCCCGCCACGAGCGCGCCCTACCAGACGCTCTTGCCGCCGAAGCGACGCTCCCAGCGCGGGATGACTTCCTTGTTGTAGACGTTGTCGGGCACCTCGCCCCGTAGCGCGCGCAGGACCGACTCGGTGGCCCAGGCGATGCCGGGGCCAAGACCGCTGCCCACGTTGTTCGAGACCACGTGCGGCGAGAGCAGCACCCGGTCGCCGAGGTTGCGCAGCTGGCTGTCGAGCGCCAGCGGCTCCTCCTCGAACACGTCGAGCGCCGCGCCGCCGATCTGCCCCTTCAGCAGGGCTTCGATCAGGGCCGGCTCCTGGATGCAGGGGCCGCGCGAGGTGTTGATCAGGATCGCGTGGCGCTTCATGAGCGCCAGCTGCGCGGCGCCGATCATGTGGCGGGTCTCGCGGGTGAGCACGACGTGCAGGCTCACCACGTCCGACTCGCGGAGCAAGGTCGCGAGATCCACCCGCGTCACGCCGTGCTCGGCGAACCGGCTCTCCGGTACGTACGGATCGGCGGCGAGAATCCGCATCTTCCACGGTCGTAGCAAGGTGGCGATCCGGCTGCCGATCCGGCCCAGACCGATCAGGCCGAGGATGACGCCCGCATAGCCGTCGGCGCGCGAGCCGACGTAGATCCCCTGCAGCTTCGGATCCCGCCAGGCACCTCCCTCCTTGAGGTGCTGATCACGCTCGCGGACCTTCTTGAGCATGGCGAGCATCGCGGTGATCGTACCCTCCGCGACCCCGCCCCAGTTCGACTCGGTCGGGCCGTGGCAGACCAGGATGCCCATCTCGGTCGCCGCCTCGACGTCGATATCGTCGACGCCGATCGTGTACTTCGCAACCACGCGCAGCTCGGGCGAGCTCTCCATGATCCGCCGGCTGATCGGCACGTTCCGGATAGAGGTGCCCATGAGCGCGTGCGCGCCCTGCGCCATGCGGACCAGCTCGGGCTCGCTGTTCGCCTGCGGCGTGTCCCAGGCGGCTTGGCCCAGGCGTAGCTCGCAGCCTTCGGCCTCGAGCCGCGTGTGGCTCTCGCGCGCTTCCGCGACGGGGGCGAAGATGAACACCTTCGGAGAGCTCATCCGGTTCCTCCTCGTCCGGCGCGGCTTGCCTTTACCCGTCCGCCTCGGCCAGAATCCGGGTGGCTCGGCGCCGGTACAGGTTGACCGCTTGTACCGGGCACGGCCCGGAGCTGTCAAGCGGCCCGAGCCCGATGGAGGGAACGATGCTCGACTTCCGCGTGAACGACGCCGACGGCCACATCACCGAGACGACCGAGCAGCTCCGTCCCTACTTCGAAGGCCGGCACGGTGAGCGCGGTGCCTTTGCCGGTCGCCGCTCCTACTACCCCGAGGACGGCTGGGACCGCTCGCTCGGCGGAACGCTCGGCAGCAGCGTGAACGACGCCAAGAGCTGGCTCCGGATCATGGACGAGGGCGGCCTGGAGACGACCATCCTCTACCCGACCGGCGGCCTCGCGATCGGCTGGGTCCGCGAGCCCGACTTCGCCGTCGCGCTCTGTCGCGCGTACAACAACTTCGTTCACCAGGAATTCCTCACGGCGAGCCCGCGCCTCAAGGCCGTCGCGCTGCTGCCGTTCCAGGACGTGCCCGAGGCGGTCAAGGAGCTCCGGCGGGCGGTCACCGAGCTCGGCATGTCCGGGGCCTTCGCGCCGGCCGTCGGGCTCCGGTTGCCGCTCGGGCACGCGGACTTCCATCCGATCTACGCCGAGGCCGAGCGCCTGGGATCGATGGTCGCCTGCCATGCGACCGTGCGCGGCCCGCACTTCTTCGGCGCCGACGGATTCGACAAGTTCGTCGAGGTGCATACCCTGTCGCATCCGGTGGCCCAGATGATCCAGCTCACCGGCATGATCTTCGAGGGCGTGCCCGAGAAGTATCCGAGCCTTCGCATCGGCTTCATGGAGGCCGGCTGCACCTGGCTCCCCTTCTGGATGGACCGGATGGACGAGGAGTGGTCGAAGCGCAAGGTCGAGGCTCCCTTGTGCCGAAAGAAGCCGAGCGACTACCTCCGGTCCGGGCAGCTCTTCTTCGCGGCCGAGGGCGACGAGAAGTCGGTGCCGGAGGTGATCCGCCGGCTCGGCAACGACATCATCTTCTACGCCAGCGACGTGCCCCACTGGGACCACGACTTCCCCGAGAACATCCGCGAGCTCGCGACGCGTCAAGACCTGAGCGCCGAGTCGAAGCGCAAGATTCTCTACGAAAACACCCGGCGGCTCTACGAGCTCGCGCCGGTGGAGTCGATCAGGTCCGGGCGGTAAGCAGGTCGCGGCAGCCCGCGCGCATCGCCCAGTACTCCCACGCTCGCCACATCGACGGCTCGTCCGGCTTCATCGAGGCGTGGGCGTCGATCTCGCCGCGTGAGAGCGCCTTGACCTCGCCGAGGCGTAACGCCTCGGACAGCACGCGGGCGTTGAGCGGCAGGTACACCGCGATCCGGATCGCCTCCGGCAGCGAGCGGCCGGCGGCCGAGAACCCGTGGCCGCGCATCAGCACGACCCGTTCGGCGCCGAGGCCGCGCGCCAGATCGCGGCCCTGCGCTGTGTTCACGACGAGCAGGTTCGTGTCGCCGAAGTTGTCCCGGATGTCCCACACCGGAATCCGCGCGCCGATGAAGCTCGCCATGTGGACGACCGGGCGGAGGGGCGTGGTCGAGATCGTGAACGGCAGGACCGCCTCGGCGTGGGCGTGGACCACCGCCTGGACCTCGGGCCGCGCCTCGTAGATCGCGCCGTGGATGAACCGCTCGAGGTACGGCGGGCGCACGTCGCCGCCGACCACCCGGCCCTCGAGGTCGAACTCGAGCACGTCGCTCCGCTCGACGAGCGCCGGGGCCAGCGAGCGCGACAGGAGGAAGCGCGTCGGGTCGCCCGGATGGCGAACGCTGACGTGGCCGTACGCGTCGACCACGCCCTCGTTCGCGAGGATCCGGTTGGCGATCACCACATCGCGAGCGGCGCGCTCGAGCTCGGTCATGGTCTCCGTCTCCTCAGCGGAAGTGGCGGTCGAACGCGGCGTCGGGCAAGGTGAGCCCGAGCCCCTCGATCAGCGGCGTCACCTCCGCCACGTACTCGGTCCGCGCGGTCTCGTTCGATCGGCGCTTGAGTCCCCAGTACTGGTAGCGAGCGGCGCGCGGCGAGTTGGCGCGCCCGAACATGTCGAGCCCCCGCGGGTACCAGCGATCGATCGCCACCTGCGCCGCCGCGCGTCCTTCGTCGGTGCGGACCATCTCCCGGAGCTTCACGTGCCCGTAGCCCACGTGCGTCTTTTCCTCCTGGAGGATCCGCGGCAACACCCGGTCGAGCGGGAGGTAGGAGCAGCCGACGAACTCCTCGAGCTGGTACTGGCCCACGCGGTCGATCAGGAAGCCGAACGCGGCGACGTCAGCCCACGTCGGCATCGCCTGCCGGAAGGCTTCGAGGTCGCGCCGCGACTTCTCGACGTACATGAGCGCCGACGCGTCGTCCCCGAGCTCGTTCAGCAGGCGGTTGATCTTGCGGAAGTGGTCGATCTCCTCACCGGCGACCTTGGCGAGCATCCACTGATCGTCGGCCGAGGGCGCCGTCAGGAGCCATTCGCTCACGTAGAGATGCGGGCCGCCGATCTCGCAATCGGCCTGGATGCGCAGCACCCGCTTGAGCAGCGACCGATACTCCGCCGGCATCTTCGATGCCTCGTGCGCCTCGACCTTGTCGCTGAACGGTCTGTCCTCGGACACGACGGCCCCTTTCGCTCAGCGTTTGACGCTACGCAGGATCATCTCGACGTAACGGTCGGCGATCGTCTCGGGCGACAGACGGCCGCCGTCCGAGAACCATGTCGCCACACCGGTGCACATGGTGAGAATGGCCATGGCGGTCAGCCGCACGTCGGCCACCTGGAAGACGCCAGCGCGGACCCCGGAGGCCAGGAGGCCGCGGAAGACCCGCTCGTACTCGTCCCGGCGGGTCAGGACCATCCGGAGGTTGGCCTGGGTCAGCGAGCGCAGCTCGCTGTGGCTCAGGAATGCCTGCTGCTGGCTGTCGGTATGAAAGAGCACGTGGAAGCGGACGGCCGCTCGCAGCCGAGCCTCGGGACCGTCCGCCGACGCGACCGCGCGGCCCACCCCGGCCAGGAGATCGTCGAGCGTGCGGTCGAGAAT